>SKNO01000076.1 GCA_007120465.1 Nitriliruptoraceae bacterium | reverse complement strand
GTACCGGTCGCGCCGCACCTCGCCCAGGATCCGCCGCTGACGACGCAGCTCCCGGCGTGCCCGGTCGTGCTGCTCGCGCAGCGCCGCCTCCGCCGCCCGCCAGCGCGCCGCCGCGTCCGTGTAGCTGCCCGCGTGCAGCTCCAGGCCACCTCGGTGCAGCCGCAGGGTCCGGCCGGTGAGCCGGTCGAGCACGGCCCGGTCGTGGCTGACGATCAGGCCGAGCCCCCGGAACGCGGCGAGCACGTCCACCAGCAGCCGTCGTGCCTCGACGTCGAGGTGGTTCGTGGGCTCGTCGAGCAGGAGCACGTCCGGGCGCTGCGCCAGGGCAGCGGCGAGCTGCCAGCGCTTGCGCTGCCCGGGCGAGAGGGTGTCCCACCGCTCCTCGAGGTCGTCCGGGTCGAGGTCGAGCCGGGCTCGCAGCCGCTGTGCGACGCCGTCCCAGGTGGTCGCGAAGGCGCGGACCTCGGCGGTGAGCGGGCCGACGTCCTGCGGCACGAGGATCGTGCTCGCCCCCTGCCGGTCGATCGTGCCAGCGGTCGGCGCGAGCTCGCCAGCGATCAGCCGGAGCAGGGTGGTCTTGCCGGCACCGTTCGGGCCGACGACACCGATCCATGCGGGTTCACCTGCGGCGACGTCCAGGTCGACATCGGTCAGGATCGGGGTGGCAGAGGTGTGGGCGTAGGACAGCCCACGCAGGTGGAGGGACAGCACGGCGGAGCTCCACGTCCGGCCACACGCACGCGGGAGTGTGGGCGACGGTCGGGTTCAGCCGTGGACCCGCACGATGCCTCCCGGGGACGGGGACGAGGGAGCGCGACGGGTACCGCGCAGCCGTCGCGTCGGTCGCAGCATAGCGCCCCGGTGCCCGCCCGATGGGTGATCAGAGCGCGTCGCGCACCTCGGCGAGCCGTGCCTCGACCTCCCGCAGGCGCGCAACGGCGGCCCGCACGGTCTCCTCGTCGGTGTCAGGGTCGGCCAGCCGGTCGGTCAGCACCTCGACCTCCAGGGTCAGCAGCTCGACCTCTGAGCGGGTGCGCTCGACCTCGTGCGGCTGGCCGAAGGGGCGTGCCAGCACGGCCTCGTGCAGCACCTTCAGCAGCCGGTCATCGCGGCGGAGCAGCTCCTCGGGGATCCCGGCCCGATCGAGCAGCTCCGGCAGGTCCGGCAGGGCGCGCTCGTAGGGCAGCGACAGGAGCAGGTCCTCGAGCCGGACCCGTGCGGCGTCGGCGTCGAGGAAGGCGTGATCGCCGTCAGGGTCTCGCATCGTGCCACCTCCCTGCGACGCAGTAGCGTACCGATGGTGCCGCGCCGAGGTGCAGCGTCGCGTCCGGTGCGGCACCCTGCGACCATGGACCACATCCCCACCGTCAAGGAGATGCGCACCGCCGCGCGCGCGTGCGTGGTGCTCGCCTACGCCGCGGGGCTCGCCGGTGTCGCCGCCGGGACCCTGGTGCTGCGTGAGGGGGACATCACCTTCGCGATCATCCTGTGGGTCATCACGTTCGCGGTGGGCGCCTCGCTGATGGGCGTCTCGGTGCTGATCCGCGCGCTCGCGGCGGTGACGGCCCGCCTGGAGCGGCTGAACTCCGACGTTCAGGTACTCGTCGCCGACCGCGGGAACGGCCCGCTGCGCACCCCCACGCCGGACGACGACCCCTGGTCGGGCCACCCGCACTACTGACCGACGCGGCCTGCCGGCCTCCGCTTGCGTTCGCGGTTCACGGCGCCTCGGACCCGCGCTCCACGGAGCGGTTCCCCTCAGCGGCCCGAGCCGCATCGGATGCGGCCGGTGCGCCGCGGACCAACCAGCGGATCGCGATGATCGCGAGCCCCAGCAGGCCGATCGTCCCCACGAAGCTGGCCGGGGTGGAGATCACGAAGGACTCGCCCGCGACCTCGACGATCGTCTGGATCTCGCGTGTCAGGGCCGGTAGGACGACGGTGAGCACGACCGCACCGGCCGCGTCACGCCGGACGGCGGGTCCGAGCAGGAGCAGCCCGCCGAACAGCACCGCCTCGCTGACGCCGATGACGGTGCCGACCCCGGTGGACGCCTCCCAGACGAACTCGTAGAAGTGCCGGGCGGTCTCGTCGGTCCCGACCGCACCCGGTGCTAGGAACTGGGTCGAAGCCAGCACCATCGGCAGCCAGGCGAGGAAGGCGAGCACCACGTAGACGTTGCCCACCCCGGGCGCCTCCAGGCGGTTCCCGGCCGCCGGACGCGCCAGCCAGGCGGTCACGCCGGCGCCGACGGCGAGCAGCCACAGGGCGGCACCGCCGACGAACTCCGTCCAGGCGGCGGCATCGCCGCCGTCGCCGACGAGCTCGATGCCCGTCTGCGCCACCCGCAGCACCGTCGGCAACGTGAGCAACGTGGTCGGGACCACCACCGCGGCCCCCAGCGCTCGGCGCCGGTGCCACAGCAGCGAGGCACCGACCACCCACGGCAGCGTGAATGTGAGGGTCACGACCAACCGCGACGCGAACGCGCCGACCCCGAGCTGGAACACCGAGCCGAGGGATCCCGACAGCCGCGCCTCACCGCAGACGTAGAGGATCAGGTCGAGCACCGCCACACCCAGCGCGAGGACGATGGCGCTCCGTCGCATGCCACTCCGAGCAACGCTGGCCTGTCAGGGTATCCCGCGGCGTGCTGGGACTTCCCCGGGCGGCGCGTCCGGCCCGCTCACGCGACGGGCTGCCCCGGCGGTTCGGGCACCTGTCCGGGGTCGGCGAAGCGCGTCCCTTCCGTCGACCACTGGTGCCCGATCACGATCACCGAGACGAGCCCGAGGAACACCACCCCGCCGAGCGGCAGGAGGCTGCTGCCGTAGAGGGCGCGTCCCCGCAGCATCTCCGCCAGCAGCAGCAGGAAGGACGCGACGCCGTAGACCATCATCCCCGCACCCGCCACCCGGCGGTGCCGCCCGACGGCGAGGGCGCCCGCCACCAGCACCGGGAGCGCGTGGACCGCCAGGTACAGCCAGGGTTCCGGGTCGGCCACCGGGTTGCGGAGGTAGATCGGCAGCAGACCGTCGGTCGGCGCGCCCGTGGCGGGTACCGGGTCGGCGATCGGTCCGACGGTCCAGAGCAGGGCCATCACCACGGGGACCAGGGCACGGCGGGTGATCGGGGTCGCCTTGCCGCGCCAGTGCCCTCGCGCCCGGGACAGGTACCCCAGCCACACCGTCAGGAGCACGACCGCGATGACCGTCAGGCGCGGCACCAGGTCTGGGAACAGCGGGGCGCCCTCGGCCCGCAGCATGATGCCGAGCAGCCACAGCTGCCACACCTGCCGCGGCACCGTGACCACGGCCATCGCAACGGCCATCCCCGTCGCCAACCGGGGCCGGTGCTTCAGCAGCAGCGCACCGACCAGCCACGGCAGCGACAGCGCCACCGTCGTCAACGTGAGGTCGAGGACGGTGCGGTCGGGCAACGTGCCTGCGTTCTCGCTCAGCGGCCCCAGGCCGTCGAGCAGCCCCGCGATCGCGAGGAGCACCAGCAGCCAGCGCACCGCTCGCCGCGTGGCTGGCAGCGGGTCGTCGTCGAAGTCGAACCGCACGCCCACCTCGCCGTCCCCGGGGCTGACACCCCCGACCATAGTCCGCACGTGCGACCCCGACCGGACCCGCGCACGGTCACTCGGGGTGGTCGAGGAACCGTTCGGCCACCCGCCGCCAGCGGCGGCTGCGCTCGGCGATCCGCGTGGCGGGGTCCTTCGAGCCGATCTCCCGCAGCAACGTCACGGCGGTGGCGGCGACCCGAGCCGCGAAGGCCTCACCCTCCTCTCCCGGCTGGGGACGGTCGGGCACGACCACGTCCACGATGCCGAACCGGCGCAGATCCGTGGACACCACCGCCTGGGTCTCGGCCAGCTCCCGGGCGCGCTCGGTGGTGCGGTAGAGGATCTCCGATGCACCCTCCGGCTGGATCGGTGCCAGCCAGGAGTGCTCCAGGGCCACGACCCGATCGGCCGGCAACAGCGCCAGCGCGCCACCGCCCGTGCCCTCCCCGAACAGCACCGACAGCGTCGGGACCCGCAGCGCCGAGAGTTCCGCGAGGCATCGGGCCACCTCGGCGGCGAG
This sequence comes from Nitriliruptoraceae bacterium, assembly GCA_007120465.1. Lineage (GTDB taxonomy): Bacteria > Actinomycetota > Nitriliruptoria > Nitriliruptorales > Nitriliruptoraceae > CSSed11-175R1. The sequence goes on along the minus strand of SKNO01000076.1, from coordinate 9,930 downwards.
CCCCTCCTCCTCGGAGCGCACGCTGATGTCGGCACCCGCGGTGTCGATGATCGTCACGAGCGGCAGGTCGAGCTCGTCGGCCAGCCCCATGGCCCGACGCACCGTCCGGTAGCCGGCCGCGGTCAGGCTCGCACCACGCTGGCCCGGTGGTCGGTCGCTCGCGACGACCACGGCCGGGATGCCGTGCACCCGGGCGATCGCCGCGATGCAGCCGTCGTCACGGCCGCCGACCCCGTCACCGGAGAGCCGGGTGATGTGGGTGACGCAGGCAGCGAACAGCTCGCGCACACCCGGCCGATCCACACGCCGTGAGCGCGTCACCGCCTCCCAGGCCTCGATCTCCGCGTCCTCGGGCAGGTGCAGGATCGGGGCGTCGGGCGGTTCGGGGGCCGCCGGGGCGAGGACCGCCAGGGCGGTCTGCAGCACCGCTCGCAGCTCGTCCCGCGGCACCACCCCATCGATGATGCCGTGGGCGTGGAGGTTCTCGGCGGTCTGCACCCCCTCGGGGAGCGACTCCCCGGTGAGCGCGGTGATCACGCGGGGGCCGGTCAGGCCGATCAGCGCCCCCGGTTCGGCGAAGGTGAGGTGGCCGAGGGAGCCCCAGGAGGCCAGCACCCCACCGGTGGTCGGGTGCCGCAGGTACACGAGGTAGGGCAGCCGCGCCTCCCGCAGGCGGCGGACCGCCGCGGCGACCGACGCCATCTGCACGAAGGCGGGCGTCCCCTCCTGCATGCGGGTCCCGCCGGACGCGGCGAGGCCGATCACCGGGAGCCGTTCGGCGACCGCCCGGTCGAAGGCCCGGCAGATCCGGATGCCGGCCGCCAGGCCCATGGTCCCCGCGAGGAAGTCGTAGTCGCTGGCGATGATCACGCAGTCCGTCCCGCCGACCGCGGCCCGCCCGGTCCACACCGCCTCGTCGCCGGGAGCGTGCTCCCGGGCCTCCGCGAGCCGCTCCGGGTAGGGGCGGCGGTCGGCGACCCCGATCAAATCACCGAGCGCCACCTCGGCGTCCCAGGGGTGCAGCGACCCCGGGTCCGCGAGCTCGTGGACGATCTCGGGAGCACCGGTGGCCCGGTCGGTGTCGTCACGCTCGACCATCGCACCACCTCGTCCCTGCGCGGCGCGATCGACGCTCCACCGCACCGTCCCACGAGCGTCGGACGGTCGGCGTCCGAGGGCCACGGCGAGCCCTGACAGGAACGACCCGGCATCGCTGGCAGTTCCCGCCGAGGAGCGTGAGGTCGCCAACGCCCCGGCCGATAGCGACTCACGCACGCGATCTCGCTGGTGGCCGCCGTCAGGGGACGGACGACGACCGCGTGACCGTCCGCCATCGCGGCGCGGCGAGGGGTGAGGCCGCCAGGCTGCCGAAGGCGGGTGCGCACACGATCTCGCAGACGTTGCCCTCACCGTCGACCACGAGCTCATCGAGGTAGGGACAGGTGCGGCACCGCGCCACGTCGAGGTCCCGGTCGCCGGAGGGGCAGCGCACGGTTCCCGCGTGATCGACCGACCATGCCACGCGCGGTGCCCCGATCCATGGAAGCATCATCCAACCTCCCGCTGTGAACTCCCGGTCACCCGAGGATGTCAGTGCGAGCCACCTGGCCGTAGGGTCCTCCGGCCCCATCCGCCCGTCGCGTCGGGCGTGCGACCGGGGCCGATCGGCCCGGCGTGCCGGACGTTCACGGCCGGAGCAGCGCTGCGACCTCCCCGAGGTCCCCGACCACCCGCGGCCCCGTGAAGCGGTGATCGTCCCGACCGTTGGTCACCCCGATGAAGTCGACACCGGCCGCGTCCGCGGCCATCTCGTCACGCTCGCTGTCGCCGATCATGACCGCCTCGCCCGGCGGGCTCCCGAGGGCGTGCAGCGCGGTCAGCAGCTGCTCGGGGCGCGGCTTGGCCGGGACGTCGTGACGGCGGGGGACCACGGTGTCGACGGCCAGGGCGTGCCGGTCGAGCACCACCTCGGTGGCCGGGCCGGAGAGCAGCGTGACAATCCCGACGGGCCGGGTTGCGACGGCGGCCAGCAGCTCGGCCAGGCCAGGCATCGCAGCCGCGCGGTGCGCGCCGGCCAGCTCGTGCGGGACGACGAGCTGGTCCGCCCGCAGCCACTCGGACCCGTCGTCGAGACCGACCAGCAGATCCACTACCTGACGAGTGCAGTTCCCCCAGGACGTCGCCGGGCCGAGCCCGGCCGGGTGCCGGAACCCAGCGTGCTCGAGCTCGGCCAGTGCCGAGCAGTAGTCCACCTGGCTCTCGACGTCGACCAGCGTGCGGTCGAGGTCGAGGAGCACGGTACGCCAGGTCGGTGTCGGTCCCGCGATCACCGCGGCACCAGTGCCTGATCGAGTCCGAGCCGGCGAGCGAGCCGCTGGAGGGAGGCGTCCGCCTCACGGATGTCGACGTGGTGGCTGGCCATCCCGACCGCTTCCGCCCCCCGGCAGTTGACGACCATGTCGTCAACGAACAGGCAGTCGCTGGTGGGAAGGCCCAGGGCGTCTGCCGCGGCGAGGTAGGGTTCGGGTGCCGGCTTGCGGACACCGACGGTGGCGACGTCGACGAGCTCGTCGAACCAGCCCGCAGGCTCCCAGGAGTTCCACCAGCCGTGTCCGAGCCAGGCGGTGGCATCGTTGGTGAGCAGAGCCTGCGGATGCCGCGCTGCGGCGACGGCGGCGATCACCTCCCAGGTGCGCGGCCGGGTCTGGTCGGGCCAGTGGATCTCCTCGCGGAGATCCACCTCCACGCCGATGTCGCGCAGTCGCTCGGTGACGATCTCGAGGTAGGTCGGCTCGTCGATCCTGCCCTGCGTCATCGCCTCGTAGGCAGCGTCGGGGCTCGTCCCCGTCGGCCCGAGCGGGACCCCATCGAGGGGCCAGCCGCGGGCCGCGGCCAGATCGGCCACGACCTCGGTGAAGTAGCGGTACATGATGCCGCCCATGTCCCACACGACCGCCGGCAGGGGTCGCGATGTGCCGGTGCTCACGTTGCCTCACCTCCGTGCCGGCGCCAGGTTCGGGCGTGGGTGAGCAGTTGCTCGCGCAGCGGCGCCGTGGACACTGCGGGCACCTCGACCTCCACCTGCCCGTCGAGCACGCGGCAGGGCAGCCGCTCCAGCGTCCCCTCGGCGTTGAGACAGGTGCCGTCGTCCAGCCGATACCGCCAGAGGTGAGCGGGGCAGGTGAGCACGCCGTCGCGAACCACACCCGTGTCGAGGCGCGCACCCTTGTGCAGGCAGGCGTTCCGGTAGGCCACGATCCTGCCGCCGGCGCGGGCCAGCAGCACCCGGCCCTCCGCCGCTGTCACGCAGCCAGCCTCCGGGACCGCCGCCGCCGCACGGGTCGCGACCCCGGGACCCTGTCCGTGTCCGCGCTGCACGTCCGCCACCTACGACAGCTTCACCACGACGGCCTTGGCCTCCGTGAAGAACCCGTGGCTGTGGTCGCCGCCCTCACGGCCGAGACCCGACTCCTTGTAGCCTCCGAAGGGCGCGCGCAGGTCCCGGACGAAGAAGCAGTTGACCCACATCGTCCCGGTGCGCACCTCCTGGGCGACCTTGTGGGCGGTGTCGAGGTTCGTCGTCCACACCATGCCGGCCAGGCCGTAGCGGGAGTCGTTGGCGATGGCGATCGCCTCGTCCACCTCGTCGAAGGGCATGACCATCTCGACCGGCCCGAAGATCTCCTCCTGACACACGCGCATCGAGTTGTCCGCGTCGGCGAAGACCGTCGGTGCCAGGTAGTTGCCCTCGGCCAGCGCCCCGTCGGTGAGCCGCTCCCCGCCGGTGAGCAGCTTCGCGCCCTCCTCCTGGGCGAGGTCGACGTAGGACAACACCCGCTCGAGGTGCTCCTCGCTGACCAGCGGCCCGACGCGCGTGGCCGGGTCGAAGGGGTCACCGACCGGCCACGACTCGGCGGCCGCCACGAACCGACGGACGAACTCGTCGTAGATGGGGCGCTGGACGAGCAGGCGCGAGCCGGCCAGGCACACCTCGCCCTGGTTGACGAAGCTGCCGCGCAGCGCCCCCTCGAGTGCGGCGTCGAGGTCGGCGTCGGCGCAGACGATGTTGGCCGACTTGCCACCCATCTCGAAGGACAGCTTCTTCATCGTGGGGGCGGCCGCCGCCATGATCGCCCGGCCCGTGTTGGACTCCCCGGTGAACGTGATCGCGTCGACGTCCGGGTGGGTGGTCAGCGCCTCCCCCGCGGCGTCGGGCCCAAAACCGTGGACGACGTTGAAGACGCCGTCGGGCAGGCCCGCCTCCGCGCAGATCTCCGCCAGGATCGAGGCGGTGACCGGCGTCTGCTCGGCAGGCTTGGCGACGACCGTGCACCCGAAGGCCAATGCCGGGGCGACCTTCCAGGACAGCAGCATCAGCGGGAAGTTCCAGGGCGAGATCGCGCCGACGACACCGAGGGGCTCACGCAGCTCGTAGGTCAGCACGCCGTCCCACGGCTTGGCGTAGGTCCGCGTCGAGGCGTGCTCGGCCCAGTCCGCGAAGAACCGCAGGTTCTGGGCGACGCGCGGCATGTCCTTGTCCCGCGACAGGAACAGGGGCTTGCCCATGTCGCGCGTCTCCCACTCGGCGAGCTCGTCGATGCGGGCCTCCACCCCGTCCGCGACGCGGTACAGGATCCGACGGCGCTCCGCCGGATCCATCCGCGACCAGGTGGCGAAGGCCTCGCGGGCTGCACCGACCGCCCGGTCGACGTCGTCCGCGTCGCCCTCGGCGACCTCGGCGATCGGCCGGTTGTCGATGGGCGAGACGGACGTGAAGGTGGCCTCGGAGGCGGCCGGCACGAACCGACCGCCGATGAAGTGCTGCACGGTCCTCATGACGGTCCCTTCGCTGCCTGACGCTCGGCGAGCACCTCGGGCCAGGGCCGGCCGCCGACGCCGTACTGGTGTGGCTGCATCTCGTTGACGATGACCCGGACCGTGTCGATCGGGGCGTCCAGCGACGCGGACACGGCCTCGGACACCGCCCGGATCATCGACTCGATCTTCTCTGGCGGGCGTCCCGTCATCAGGTCGACGTGCACGATGGGCACCGCTCTCCTCCTCCGTCAGGCGGCCTGCAGCTCGTCACCGTCGTCCCCTTCGATGACCGCCTCGACGATCGCGTCCGGCACCAGGTCGAGCGGGGCGGTGAGCCCGCCGCTGAGCACGACGTGGCCGGCCAGGGCCGGGTCGAACGCGGAACCCTCGACGCCGTCGTCCAGCGGCTGCACCGGCGTGGACCCGCGCCGGGCCGTGTCCAGCTCGCGGGCGATGGCGTCGACGTCTACGTGCACGCCAGCTCCACACTGCCGATGCGGTCGACGGTGATCCGGACGCTGTCGCCGGGCGCCACGGGGACGGCGGCGGTCAGCGAGCCGGCCAGGACGAGCGTGCCGGCAGGCACCACTCGGCCACGCTCGGCGAGCTTGCGCACGAACCAGGCCACCGCGGCTGCCGGGTGGCCCAGCACCGCCGCGCCCGCCGCGGTGTCGACCAGTTCACCGTTGCGTTCGAACACGCAGCCGACGGTGGCGAGGTCGATCCCGGCAGCCGGGACCGGCGCCCCGACCAGGTAGCGCGCCGCCGAGGCGTCGTCGGCGACGACGTCGGGCAGCGTGAACCGGTACCCCGCGAAGCGCGAATCCAGGACGTCGAGCGCCGGCATCACGGCACGGGTGGCCGCCAGGACGTGGAGGGCCGTGACGCCGGGGCCGGCCAGCTCCTCCCCGAGCAGGAAGGCGATCTCGGGTTCGACGCGCGGCTGGATCAGCGCGCCCGTGTCGAGGGTCTCGCCGGGGTCCAGGGCCGCCCCCGACACGAACCGACCGTAGAGCGGCTCGTCGACCCCCATCTGCTCCTGCTTGGCGCGGCTGGTGAGCCCGAGCTTGACCGCGTCGCGGGACCCACCGGGGTCGAGCAGTTCCAGCGTGGCGTCCTGCACCTCGTAGGCCTGCGCGACCGACAGGTCGACCTCATCGGTCAGCGGTGGTATCGCCGTGCCGGCACGCACCGCGTCGGCGAGGGTCGTGGCGAGGCGGGCGACGTCCATCAGGCACTGGCTCCCAGGTCCTGCCCGGCGCGGGCGTCCGCTGCCCGACGCTCGAGCTGCACCGCAACGTCGATGATCATGTCCTCCTGCCCGCCGACGACGCGGCGCTCACCGAGCTCGAGGAGGATGTCCTTGACGTCCACGCCGTAGCGCTCGGCCGCCCTGCGGGCGTGCAGCAGGAAGGAGCCGTAGACGCCGGCGTAGCCGAGCAGCAGACCGTCGCGGTCGATGATCCCCTGGTCGGGCCGAACCGGTCGCACGACCTCCTCGGCCGCGTCCATGATCGCCAGCGGGTCGACGCCGGTCGGGATGCCCGACCGCTGCATGGCGGCCACGAGGATCTCGGTGGGGCAGTTGCCCGCACCGGCACCGAGTCCCGTCGTGCACCCGTCGATCTGGGCCGCGCCCACCTCGAGCGCCGCCATCGAGTTCGCCACGGCCAGCGACAGGTTGTTGTGCGCGTGGATGCCGACGTCGACGTCGAGCTCGTCCGCGAGCAGGGACACGCGCCGACGCGCGTCATCGATCGTCATCGCGCCCGCGGAGTCGACGACGTACACGCAGTCCGCGCCGTAGCTCGCCATCTTCCGGGCCTGCTCGAGCAGCGCCTCGGGACTGATCATGTGCGAGAGCATCAGGAACCCGACCGCCTCGAGTCCGAGCTCCTTGGCGAGCCCGACGTGCTGCTCGGCGATGTCCGCTTCGGTGCAGTGGGTGGCGATGCGGGCGATGTCGATACCGAGGTCGGCGGCGCGCCGCAGGTCCTCCCGCGTGCCGATGCCGGGAAGCATCAGGATCGCGATCCTCGCCTCGGTGCGCGCGTCCACCGCGGCACGCACGAGGTCCATCTCGTCGGTGCCGGAGAAGCCGTAGTTGAACGAGGACCCACCGAGCCCGTCGCCGTGGGCCACCTCGATGACCGGCACCCCGGCGGCATCGAGACGTGAGACGATCGCGGTGACCTGCTCGACGGTGAACCGGTGGGCGATGGCGTGGGACCCGTCGCGAAGGGTCGAATCGGTGAGCCGGAAGGCGGGCGCGTTGCTCACGCCGGCACCTCCTGGCGGGCTCGGACCAGCTCCTCACCCACGCCGACCGCCGAGGCGGTCATGATGTCGAGGTTGCCGGCGTAAGTGGGCAGGTAGTCGCCCGCACCTTCGACCTCGAGCAGGGTCACGACCCGGGCGGGGACGACGCCGCCCGGCGTGCCGTAGACGTCCGTCTCGAAGGTCGGATCGGACACGAGCCGGTAGCCGGGCACATGGCGAGACACCTCGGTGACCACGTCGAGGATCGACTGACCGACCGCGGCCTCGTCGTAGCCGTCGGGCAGCGCACAGAACACGGTGTTGCGCATCAGGATGGGTGGGTCGGCGGGGTTGAGCACGATGATCGCCTTGCCGTGCGTCGCCCCGCCCACGTCGACCAGCGCGGACGAGGTGGTCTGGGTGAACTCGTCGATGTTCTGGCGCGTGCCCGGTCCGGCGGACAGGCTCGCCACCGTCGACACGATCTCGGCGTAGGGCACCTCGCACACCCGTGCCACCGCATGGACGATCGGCACCGTCGCCTGGCCACCGCAGGTGATCAGGTTGACGTTCGGTGCGTCGAGGTGGTCGCGCAGGTTGACGGATGGGACGACCGACGGGCCGAGTCTGGCGGGGGTGAGGTCGATCGCGGTCAGCCCGGCCGCCTCGTAGCGGGGCGCGTTGGCCCGGTGCACGCGGGCCGAGGTCGCTTCGAAGACGAGTTCGACGTCGGCGGCACGCTCGAGCAGCCAGTCGATCCCATCGTGCGTGGCCTCGACACCGTAGGCGCGCGCCCGGGCAAGCCCCTCGGAGTCGGGGTCGATCCCGACCATCGCCACAGGTGTGAGCAGCTCGCTTCGCCGCAGCTTCTCCAGCAGGTCGGTCCCGATGTTGCCGGAACCGACGATGGCGCAGGGTGTGGTCATCGACGAGCCTCGCTCGGGGTCAGGAGAAGCGGCAGGCGACCGACCCCAGCCGGTCCACCTCGGCCCGGACGCGGTCGCCGCCCGCCACGGCGAAGGCTTTGTGCAGGGACCCGGTCAGGACGACGTGCCCCTCCTCGAGGACCACGCCGTAGGGGGCGAGGGTGTTGGCCAGCCAGGCGATGGCGGCGAGCGGACTGCCGAGCGCCGCCGCCCCGGCGCCGGTCGCCACCATCCGTCCGTTGCGCCGGATCACCATGCCGACGTGACGGAGATCGATGCCTTCAAGCGGGACGACCCGCGGCCCGAAGACGGCTGCGGCCGAGCTTGCGAGGTCCGCGATCGTGTCCACCAGGCTGATGCGCCAGTCTTCGATGCGGCTATCGACCAGTTCGAGCGCCGCGACCGCTCCACCGACCGCCCCGGCGGCCTGCACGGCGGTCACCCCGGGGCCCTGCAGCGGACGGTCCAGCACCAGGGCGATCTCGGCCTCGATGCGGGGCTGGATGAAGTCGTCCAGCGCCAGCTCGACGCCGTCGTCGTACACCATCGTGGACAGCACCGGCCCGTAGTCGGGCTCGTGCACGCCGAGCAGCTCCTGCATCGGCCTGGAGGTGAGACCGAGCTTGTAGCCCACGACCGATCCGCCATCACCCAGCAGCCGCTCCACGAACCGGCTCTGGATCGCGTATGCGTCCGTGACGGTGAGATCCGGCTCCGACTCGATCAGCGGTGGGATCGCACGTCGGTCTCGGCGCGCGGCGTAGAGCGCGTCGGCGTGGCGGTCGGCGGTCACCATGGGTCGACGCTACGCGAGGCACCGACGACGACCCCGCCCGCGTTCCGCATGCAGGAACGAGAGGTGTCCGCGGTCTACGCACGGCTCGGATCGGTCGGGTAGGACCAGCTCAAGCGCTTGGAGGCCATGGCGGCCGCCTCCAGCACCAGCCGCGTGACGTCGTCCATGCGCGGGTCCATCCGTGGGGCGGGACCGGCCACGCTGATCGACGCCACCACCCGTCCGGTCCCATCCCGGATCGGCCCGGCCACGCTGACCACCCCCGGTTCCGATTCGTGGGCGTTGATGGCGTAACCCAGGGAGCGGATCCGTCGCAGCTCCCGCCGCAGCTCGACCGGGTCGACGATGGTCGCGTCGGTCTTCGCCGGCAGTTCCCAGCCCGCGAGGATCTCCTCGAGACGCTCGTCGTCGAGGAACGCCAGCAGGCACTTGCCGGAGCCCGTGCAGTGGGCATGGTTGCGTGCACCGACCTCGAGGAACAACCGCAGCGTGTTGGGACTCTCCAGGCGTTCGATGTAGACGACCTCGCGACCGTCGAGGACCGCCATCTGGACCGTCTCGCCGGTGCGCACCCGCAGGACGCTCATGGGCAGCAGTACCGCCTGGTGCAGGTCCGTCGGCGAGGATGCGGCCGCCCCGAGCTCGAAGATCGCCAGCCCCAACCGGTAGCGGCCGGAGTCGGGATCCTGCTCCACGAGCCGCTCCTGCTGCAGGGTCGTGAGCAGCCGGTGGACGCTGGACTTGGCCAGCCCCAGCCGTACGGCGAGCTCGGTCACGCCGAGCTCCCGTTCGTTGGAGGTGAACTGTTTGAGCAACCGCGCGGCGTTTCGCACCGAGGACAGCGTGCGGGCGTCGCGGGTCACGAGCCGGATCCGAGGTGGGCGTTCGCGAGGCCCGTGCCCGCGTGCATCGCGTGGTGGGGCCCGAGCGACGCCTCGGTGCCGAGCATCAGGTGGTACAGCGTCCTGCGGATCCCGAGCGCCGCCAGAACCCGTTCCCGGAGGTCGGCGTCCTCCCCCGGCGGCTCGCCGAGCTCGGGGACGACGGTCGGGTCGAGGAAGCGCACCTCCCAGCGCAACGGGTCGAGCTCGCCCCACAACGGCTGCTCGTGGTCGCGACGGTCCGGCAGCG
>SKNO01000038.1 GCA_007120465.1 Nitriliruptoraceae bacterium | reverse complement strand
TCGCGGGCGCGGCGCCGCGCCACCGTCCAGCGCGACGACGACGTGCGTGGCGCGCACGATCCACCCGCGGAGCGCTGTCCCCGAAATGTACGGATAAAGACCGACGTTCCCACGCCAGACCCGACCGACCCGCAGGAGGCACCATCCCCATGGAGATCCTGACCATCGAGACCCCGTCGCTGGGGGACCGCAGCTACGTCGTCACCGACGGCGAGGTGGCCGCGGTGATCGACCCGCAGCGTGACATCGACCGCGTGTTCGAACTGACCGAGCCGCGGGGCCTGCAGATCACGCACGTGTTCGAGACCCACAACCACAACGACTACGTCACCGGCGGATACGAGCTTGCGCGGCTCACCGGGGCGACGTACGTGTTGAACGCCGATGAGGAGATGTTCTTCGAGTTCCACGGCGTCCGCGACGGTGACGAGCTCACGGTGGGCGAGCTGTCGGTCCGTGTGATCCACACCCCGGGCCACACCCCCACCCACGTCTCGTACCTGATCAGCGACGGCGAGCACGAGGCGGTGTTCACCGGTGGATCACTGCTCTACGGCTCCGTCGGTCGCACCGACCTGGTCTCCCGCGCGATGGCGGAGGAGCTGACCCGCAAGCAGTACGCCACCGCCAAGCGGCTCGCTGAGGAGCTCGACGACGACACCACGGTGCTGCCCACCCACGGCTTCGGCAGCTTCTGCTCGTCGGCCGCGGCCGACGAACACACCTCCAACGTGGACCCGAAGTACGGCGTCGAGACCTCCACGATCGGGGAGCAGCGGCGCGCCAACCTCGCGCTCACGATCACCGACGAGGAGGAGTTCGTCTCCACCCTGCTGTCGGGGTTGGACGCGTACCCGCGCTACTACGCCCACATGGCTCCGCGGAACAAGGTCGGCCCACAGCCGGTCGACCTGTCGCCCGCCGAGGCGGCCGACCCGGCCGAGCTCGCCCGTCGGATCCACGTGGGCGAGTGGGTCGTGGACCTGCGGTCGCGGACCGCGTACGCGGCGGACCACGTCACCGGCACGATCAACGTCGAGGTGGGCGGCTCGTTCATCACCTACCTCGCCTGGATCCTGCCGTGGGGTACCCCGGTGACGCTCGTGGGCGACAGCCCCGAGGAGGTCGACGAGGCCCAGCGTCAGATGGTCCGCGTCGGGATCGAGCGTCCGTCCGCGCAGGCGGTCGGCGGGATCGACGCGTTCGGTGCCGGCCTCGACCGCGGCTCCTACCCGGTGGTGGACCTCGAGGTGCTCGCGAAGCGGATCGCCGACGGTGAGGACCTCCACGTGCTCGACGTCCGGCGCCACGACGAGCGCGGTGACCTCGCGATCGCCGGCTCCCAGCACATCCCGATCCACGAGCTCGCCCAGCGCGTCGAGGAGGTGCCTGCGGACCGCGAGGTCTGGGTCCACTGTGCCTCCGGCTACCGCGCGGCGATCGCGACGTCGCTGCTCGCCCGGGCCGGCCGCACCCCGGTGCTGGTCGACGACTTCGCCGACCGGATCGTCGAGCTCGGCCTGGAGATCGAGGCTGCTGCCTGACGGTCCTTCCTGCCTGACCACGTCGTTCTCCGGAGGAGTTGCGTTGTCCACCCCGAGTACCACCTACTGCATCGACGCCCGCGAGCTGCAGCATCGCATCGACCAGGTGACGGTCATCGATGTCCGCACCCCGGGTGAGTTCGAGTCCGTCCACCTGCCCGCGTCACGCAACCTGCCCCTCGACGAGCTCGACCAGCACGTCGACACGGTCCGCGAGGCCGTCGACAACGGCGAGGAGGTCGTGCTGCTGTGCCGCGCTGGCGGCCGGGCGCACCAGGCCCAGGAGCAGCTCGTCGCGAACGGGCTGCCCGAACTGCCGATCGTCGAGGGCGGGATCCTGGCCTGGCAGCAGGCCGATGGCCCCGTCGTCCAGGACGTGATCCGTTGGGACCTCGAGCGCCAGGTCCGCCTGGTCGCAGGCTCGATCGTCCTGCTGTCCATCCTGCTCAGCTTGGTCTGGCCGGGTGCCCGGTTCATCGCCGGGTTCGTCGGTGCCGGTCTGGTGTTCGCCGCCGTCACCAACACCTGTGCCATGGGGATGCTGCTGACCAAGCTGCCCTACAACCGGCCACGCGCCAGGGCGGACAGCGCCGCCTGAGTGCCGCCGCATCCGCGCGGGGGGAGGTGCGCTTCTCCCCCCGCGCGGGCCCACCACGTTGGCGGCGCGGCGCCGGTGCTCACAGCAGCCCGTGCGGTGCCTCCTCGTCGTCGCCGGGGACACGCACCGGGGCGTCCTCGGGCACCCCGAGCCGGTCCAGCGCCGTCGCGATGTCCGGGTGGGTGGTGCCCTCGATCAGGGCGCTCCACAGCCCTGCGCGATCGATCACGTCGCGCAGCGGACCGCGCACCGTCGTCAGGTGCAGCTCCACGTCGGCCTCGGCGAGATCCTCCTGCAGCGCGTGGAGCTCGTGCACGCCGGTTGAGTCGAGGTCCGTACAGGCGCTGGCGTCGAGGATCAGCCACCGCAGCTGGGGCCGCTGCGCCGAGATCTCCCGCAACGTCCGGGTCACGTGGGTCACGCTGAGGAAGTCGAGCGGACCGTCGAGCCGGAGGATCGCACCGTTCTGGTCGGTGATCGCCGGGAATCGCGCCACGTTGCGGTAGGTCCGCGTGCCCACGACCCGGCCGAGTTCGACCAGCGCTGGCCGCATCCCGCCGGCGACGTGGATCACGAGGTTGGCGGCGACGCCGATCAGCAGTCCGAGCTCCACCCCGAGCAGGAGGGTCGCGGCGAAGGTCGTGACCAGCACCACCCCGTCCCGCCGATCGATCCGGAAGGTGCGCACCGCCCCGCGGACGTCGATCAACCCGACCACGGCCAGGATCACGATCGCGGCCAGGATCGCGCGCGGCAGCGGCTCGAGCACCGACGTGAGCAGGGTGATCGTCAGCAGCACGATGCCGGCGGCGACCAGGCCGGCCAGTTGCGTCCGGGCACCGGCGTCGTGGGTGACTGCGGTGCGGGTGAAGCTGCCCGCGACGGGGTGCCCACCGGTGCCACCGACGGCGAGGTTGGCGACCCCCGAGGCGATCAGCTCGCGGTTGGCGTCGAGCCGCTCCCGGGTGCGGGCCGCGATCGCACGGGCGATGCTGATCGACTCGGCGTAGGAGATCAGGGCGATGATCGCGGCAGGAGCCAGCAGCGGCACGACGTCGTCGAGGTGGAGCCCCGCCAGTGCGGGGCGCGGCGGCCCGGCGGGGATCTCACCGACGATCGCGACACCACGCCCCTCGAGCCCGAACACCACGGTCGCGACCACCGCCAGCGCCGAGATCGTCAGGGCCGTCGGGAACCGGGGGGCCAGCCGCTTGCCGAGGACCAGCCCCGCGATCGCCAGCCCCGCGATCGCCGCCGTGAGCAGGTGGGTGGCGGGGAACGCCTCGATGGCGATGCGGACCGCGTCGACGACCCGGTCGGTGCGCGGGGCGTCGACCCCCAGCAGGTCGCGCACCTGACTCAACCCGATCACCAGTGCGGCCGCCGCGGTGAAGCCCACGATCACCGGGTGGGAGATCAGCGTCACGACCGCACCGGCGCGCAGCAGTCCCAACAGCAGGTGGATCGCCCCGACCAGCAGCGCCAGCAGCCCGGCCAGCGCCAGCGCCCGGCCCGGGTCACCGGCGGCGAGGGGTTCGATCACCGCGGCCGTGAGCAGCGACACGATCGCGACGGGCCCGAAGGACAGGTGGGAGCTGGTCCCCACCGCGGCGTAGACCACCAGGGCGACGAGCGCGGCGTACAGCCCGGCGACCGGGGGGACCCCGGCCAGCGCGGCGTAGGCCATCGCCTGGGGGATGAGCATCACCGCCACCGTCCCCCCGGCGAGCAGATCGTCACGTAGCCAGGACCGGTCGTACCCGACCGCCCACCGCGGTGCGACACGGGTGAGCAGCGTGGCCCGCGCGCGGCCGGGCGGGTCGCTCACCCCGCCACCGGGACGTCGCGCTCGGCCGCGGCGCGGTCGAGCAGCACG
>SKNO01000079.1 GCA_007120465.1 Nitriliruptoraceae bacterium | reverse complement strand
GGTGGGCTCCGGGAGAACATCCGGAGCGGTGGGCTCCGGGAGAACATCCGGAGCGGTGGGCTCCGGGAGAACATCCGGAGCGGTGGGCTCCGGGAGAACATCCGGAGCGGTGGGCTCCGGGCGAGCGTCAGGCGGGGTCGACGTCTCGGCGGTGTCCGTCGAGGTGGATGCGTCCGGGGCGGGGTCGGTCACGGGGCAGCTCGTGGTCGGGAGGGTGCTGGGGCAGGCGGAGCGTACGCCGTCCGGGGCCGCAGGTCGGTGGTGGGTACCGTGAGCACCCGCACGATCGACGGACGGCGGCAGGATGCAGCGGCGACGGTTCCTCGCGACGAGCGTGAGCGCCGCCCTGCTCCTGACCGGGTGCGGCCGGTGGCTGCGCGACGATGCCGGTCCGGACACCGCCGCGCCGCCGGAGGACCCCCGTCCGACCCCCGAGCCGCCGGAGGCACCCGAGGCGCCGTCGGTGGTCGGCGAGGAGCCGACCGGTGAGCAGCCGGACGACGGCGTCGCGGAGGATCCGGAGCTCGAGACCGAGGCGCCGGAGCCCGAGCCGCCCGAGCCCGGGACACCCGAGGTGGACCCCGCCCTGTACGACGCGATCCCGACCGAGTGGGGCGAGGCGGTCACCGGGGTCGGCCGACGCCTCGCGGGCACCTCGGCGATCGCGCTCACCTTCGACGCGTGCGGCGGGCCGAACGGCAGCGGGTACGACGCGGCGCTGATCGGACACCTCCGCCACCTCGACGTGCCGGCGACGCTGTTCGTCAACGAGCGGTGGCTCGACGCGAACCCCGCGGTGTTCGCGGAACTCGCGGACGACCCGCTCTTCGAGATCGCCAACCACGGCACGCGGCACCGGCCGCTGTCGGTCGACGGGCGCAGCGCCTACGGCATCACGGGGACGGGTTCGGTCGACGAGGTGATCGACGAGGTGATGGGCTGCCAGCGGCGGCTCACCGAGCTGACCGGGACGGCGCCGCGGTTCTTCCGCTCGGGGACCGCGTACTACGACGATGTCGCCGTCCGGGTCGTGCACGAGCTCGGGTTGGAGGTGGCCGGCTACTCCGTCCTCGGCGACGCCGGGGCGACCTTCTCCGCCGCGCAGGTCCGCGACGCGTTGCTGGGCGCAGGGCCAGGGGACATCGCGCTCCTGCACATGAACCATCCGGCGAGCGGGACGGCGGAGGGGGTCGCGGCCACCCTGCCGACGCTGCTGGACCGTGGCGCGACGTTCACGACACTCGGGGACCACGAGCTGGCGTGAGGCGGCAGACCCGCCAGGGGGTCACGCGTCGGCGTCGACGAAGGCGAGGTAGGCGTCGAGGCTCTCCGGGTTGGCCATCGCGCCGGGGTTGACGACCTCGTCGAGCGGCGCACCGTCGAGCAGCCGCTTCACCGGCACCTCCATCTTCTTGCCCGAGATCGTGCGCGGCACGGCCGGCACCGCGTGCAGCGCGTCGGGAACGTGCCGGGGTGACAGCTGCTCGCGGATGGCCCGGGCCAACGCTGCGCCCAGGTCGTCGTCGAGCTCGCGGCCCTCCTCGAGGACGACGAACAGCACCAGTTCGTCGGTGTCCGCATCGTCGTGGTGGACCACCAGGCTGTCGACGACCCCGGGGACCGATTCCACCACCGAGTAGAACTCGCTGGTGCCCATCCGCACGCCACCCCGGTTCAGGGTGGCGTCGGAGCGGCCGGTGATGATGCACGCGCCCTCCGGGGTGATCTCGAGCCAGTCGCCGTGGCGCCAGATGCCCGGGAACTCCTCGAAGTACGCCGCGCGGTAGGCCGCGCCGTCGGGGTCGTTCCAGAACGCGACCGGCATCGACGGCATCGGTGCGGTCAACACCAGCTCGCCGCGCTCGCCGATCACCGGGCGCCCCCCTGGGTCGTAGGCCTCCACCTTGGCCCCGAGGAAGCGGCACGGGATCTCCCCGGCACGCACCGGGTGCAGGGGGCTGGCCCCGACGAAGGCCGTGCACACGTCGGTCCCACCCGACACCGAGGCGACCTGCAGGTCGCGGCGGACGTGGTCGTACACCCACGCGAACCCCTCGGGCGGCAGCGGCGCGCCGGTCGAGCCGACCTGTCGGATCCGGGACAGGTCCAGGTCGGCCCCCGGGGTCAGCCCCTCCCGCCGGCACGCCAGCAGGAACGGTGCGCTGGTCCCGAACACGGTCACCTCGAGGTCCTCCGCCATCCGCCACAGCGTGGAGAGGTCGGGGTGGCCGGGATCACCGTCGAACAGCACCAGGGGGGAGCCGACCGCCAGCCCCGAGATCAGCAGGTTCCACATCATCCAGCCGGTGGTGGTGAACCAGGTGAAGCGGTCGTCGGGCCCCAGGTCGTGCTGCAGGCCGAGGCTCTTCACGTGCTCGAGGAGGATGCCCCCGTGGCCGTGCACGATCGCCTTCGGCAGCCCGGTGGTGCCCGAGCTGTACAGCACGTACAGCGGGTGGTCGAAGGGCACCGACGCGAAGGTCAGCTCGGCCGGCTCGGCGAGCAGCGCCTCCCAGGTCAGCACGTCGGGGACCCGGTCGGCCGCGGCCTCGACGTCGAGGTAGGGCAGCAGCACCGTCCCCTCGAGCGACGGCAGTGCCGCCCGGATCTCGGCGAGCTCCGCCGTGCGGTCGATCGCCTTCCCCCCGTACCGGTACCCGTCGACGGCCAGCAGCACCGAGGGCTCGATCTGGCGGATGCGGTCGACGACGCTGCGCACCCCGAACTCCGGTGCGCACGAGGACCAGATCGCCCCGATCGACGCGCACGCGAGGAAGCACACCAGCGTCTCGGGCACGTTCGGAGCGAACGCTGCGACCCGGTCGCCTCGGCGCACCCCCAGCCGGCGCAGCCCCGCCGCCGCCCGGGCCACCTGGTCGCGCAGGTCGTCCCAGCTCACGGTGACGTCGTCGCGGCTGTCGGAGCGCGCGAGGATCGCCAGGGAGTCGCCGGTGCGACGCAGCAGGTGCTCGGCGTAGTTGAGGGTCGCCCCCGGGAACCAGCGCGCCCCCGGCATCGACGCGTCCGCCAGCACCGTCACCGCCGGGTCGTGGAACACCACCTCGAACTCGTCGGCCACGGCCGACCAGAACCCGGCGAGGTCCTCCACCGACCAGCGCCACGCGGCGTCGTAGTCCGGCAGGTCCAGCCCGCGGCTTGCCTCCAGCCGGTCCAGGAACCGACCCAGACGGCTGGACGTGCGCGCGTCGGCTGGCGGCTCCCACAGCAGCGTGCCCGGCTCCACCTCGGCCACGTCGCCCTCCCTCGCTCTCCCGCGGTGTCTCTCGGTGTTCCCCGGTCTCCCGCGGTCTCCTGCATCCCTCACGACGGCGACCCCGCCCCCGGCAACCACCGGGGTCACGCTGACCGCGACCCTACGGCGCGGGGGGTGGCGGGCGCCACCTTCAGCGCCGCGCGCCGGTGCGTCGCAAGAGCCACCGGGACGGCCCCGGCAGGATCCGGTGGAGGAACGCGAGGGCCCGCAGCATCGGCGGGTAGAGGACCTCGGTGCGCGGGCGGTCGATCGTGCGCAGGATCACCTCGGCCGACTCGACCACGCTCTGGACGTGCAGCAGCCGACCGAGCGTCGGGCGTCGTTCGCGGGCACCCTCGTTGGTGTCCCAGTAGGGGCTCGCCACCTCGGAGAACATGACGTGGCAGCTCACGACCCCCGTGCCGGCGAGGTCCTGACGCAGCGCCTCGTGCAGCCCGCGCAGTGCCCAGTGGGCGATGGCGTAGCCGGTGGCGCCGGGCCAGGGTGCGATCGACGCGGGTGAGCCGAGGTGGACGATCACGCCGCGGCGACGGGCCAGCAGGTCGGGCAGGAACGCGTGGACGAGGTGGTACGCGGCGCGGAAGGGCGCGTCCAGCATCGCCTCCATCTCGTCGGGCGGGGTGTCCTCGAGCCAGCGCCACGCGCCGGCGCCCGCCGCGTTGACGAGCACGTCCGGGGTGCCGTGCTGCGCGCGGACGCGGCCAGCCATCGCCGCGACGGCCGCCGCGTCGGCGGCGTCGAGGGGC
>SKNO01000286.1 GCA_007120465.1 Nitriliruptoraceae bacterium | reverse complement strand
CGCGGGCGGAGCTGTCGCGCAACGGCACCGGGGACGTCGAGGCGCTGCGTGCCCAGGCGACCGAACGGCCGGGCGACGACGCGCTGCTGCTCGACCTCGGCCGGGCGTTGGCGGCCCGCGGCGAGTACGACGAGGCCCTCGAGCGGCTGCTCGCCGCCGTCGAGGTGCGCGGCGGGGCCAGGGACGCCGCGCGTGAACAGCTCGTCGCGGTGTTCACCCTGCTCGGTGACGACCCGCGGGTCGGGCCAGCCCGAGCCCGCCTGTCCCGCGCCCTGTTCTAGGCGCGACGCCAGGCACGACGAGGCACGCCGGGGCCACCCGGCCGGGACCGACGGTGTCCTCGCCGAGGGCACCGGTCGGCACCTGACGGTCAGCGGACGAGCTGGAGGAACCGGCGGGTGCGGTCGTGCTGCGGGTCGACGAGGACCTGCTCGGGCGGCCCCTCCTCGACGATCAGCCCCGCGTCCATGAACACGACGCGGTCGGCGACCTCCCGGGCGAACCCCATCTCGTGGGTGACGACCATCATGGTCATCCCCTCGTCGGCGAGCAGGCGCATCACCGCGAGGACCTCACCGACGAGCTCGGGATCGAGCGCGGAGGTGGGCTCGTCGAACAGCATCAGGTCAGGGTCCATCGACAGCGCCCGTGCGATCGCGACCCGCTGCTGCTGCCCACCGGACAGGTGCGCCGGGTAGGCGTCGAGCTTGTCGGACAGCCCGACCCGCTCGAGGTTGGCGTGCGCGATCTCGATCGCCTCGCGCTTCGAGCGCTTCCGGACGCGCTGCTGCGCGAGGGTGAGGTTGCGGGTGACCGACAGGTGCGGGAACAGGTTGAACTGCTGGAACAGCATCCCGATGCGGCTGCGGATCCGGTCGACGTCCGCGTCGGGGTCGGTGATGTCCTCGCCCTCGATCAGCACCGTTCCCGAGGTGGGTTCCTCGAGCCGGTTCACGCAGCGCAGGAGCGTTGACTTGCCCGACCCGGAGGGCCCGATCACGCACACCACCTCGCCCGGCGTGATCGTGAGGTCGATGCCGCGCAGCACCTCGAGGTCCCCGAAGGACTTGTGCAGGTCACGGACCTCGATCGCGTAGGCGTAGCCGCGCTCCCCGGCCTGGCCTGACACCGCCACCTCGACCTCCTCGTCCCTGGAGGTGAGCCTACTCCCACGCCGCAGACCGTCAGCGCTCACGGCACGAGCGGGACCGGGACCGGTCGGCCCCTGTCCGCTCCCGCCCTATCGGACGGTCAGGTGGTGTCGATGTGCACGTAACGTGGGCGCAACATTGGCGGCATACCGTCCCTGACGTCATCCGCCAGTGACACGAGGGAACCGAGCCCCGCATCGACCCGGTCTCTCCCGCCGGTTCGGTCGGCCGGTCCCTCGAGGACGGCCCGCCCTCTGGCGGCTGTCTGCCGGACGGCGAGGCACCGACGCTCTCCCTCTCTCCCGCCGCGTCGGGGCCTCGCCGTCCACTCGATCACCGCGCTCGGGCGCTGCGCCGCTCGAGCACCCGGACCAGCTGGGTCATCGGCACCGTGATCAGCAGGTACACGGCACCGACGACGATCAGCGGGGTGGCGTTCGTGCGCTGGTTGAGCAGGTCCCGCCCGAACTTGAGCAGCTCCTTGGTCGCCGGGGTCGTGCCGAGCACGAACAGCAGCGAGGTGTCCTTGATCAGCAGCACCAGCTCGTTGGTCAGCGGCGGGATGATCAGTCGGAACCCCTGGGGGATGATCACCGAGATCATCGCCCGTGTGTGGGACATGCCGAGTGACCGGGCCGCCTCCATCTGGCCCTTCGGGACCCCCTCGATCCCGGCCCGGATCGTCTCGGCCATGTAGGCCGCCGCCACGATGCCCAACCCGAGGGTGATGTTCACCAGGATCGGCCAGCGCGTCTGGAAGGCGATCGGGATGCCGAACCCGATCAGGAAGATCGTGAGCAGGGCGGGCAGCCCCCGGAACACCTCGATGTACACGGTCGCGAGCCACCGGTACGGCCCGATGCTCGACAGGCGCATCAGCGCGAACAGCAGCCCGAACACCAGCCCGAAGGAGAAGGCCAGGAAGGTGTACAGCACGGTGTTGCGGGCGGCGATCAGCAGGACGTCCGGGAACATGTCCCGGGCGATGTCCAGGTTGAAGAAGTTGCGACGGATCAGGGGCCCGTCCGCCACCAGGACGAGCGCCACGACACCGACGGCGAACAGCGCGTACATCGTCCCGCGGAACAGCCGCTGTCGCTGGCGTCGACGCATCTGGAGCATCTGGAGCATCTGCCGACCTCCCCCTGCTCGGGCCGCGCCACCCTAACCGGCAGGCCCTCGGACACGGCCCCACGACGCCTGAGGGGGAGACGTGAGGCGCCTCCCCCTCGGGACCTGCGGTCGGGCTCGGGATCAGCCCGTTCCGAAGTACCGGTCGTAGATCTCGTCGTAGGTGCCGGCATCGCGCACCGCGGCCAACCCTTCGTTGATCGCGTCGACCAGACCGTCCTCACGGTCCTTGGTCATCGCGAACCCGTAGGACTCGCCCGTGTCGTACTCCTCGATGACGTCGCTGTCGCTCTCGCGGGCGTACTCCACGTTGACGGGCTGGTCCTGGAGGATCGCGTCGACCTGCCCGGCCTCCATCGCGACGAACAGGTCCCCGGTGCTCTCGAAGGAGCGGATCTCCGCACCCGGCACGTTGTCCTCGGCGTAGGCCTCGCCGGTGGTCCCGGACTGGACGCCGACGACCACCCCCTCGACGAGGTCGTCGATCCCGGTGATGTCCGTGCCCGCGGGGACGAGCAGCGACTGCACCGCGTCGTAGTACGGGTCGCTGAAGTCGATGTTCTCGGCGCGCGCCTCGGTGATCGTCATCGCGGAGGCTGCGAGGTCACAGGTCCCGGCCGCCATGGTCGCGCCGGAGGTCAGCCCCTCGAAGCCGGTGGCCACCACCTCGACGTCGAGGCCCATCTCCTCGGCGATCGCCGCGATCAGGTCGATGTCGAACCCGCTGTAGCCGAGCGGGGAGTCCGGGTCCTCGAACTCGAAGGGCGCGTACGGGACATCGGAGCAGACGGTCAGGGTGCCGCTCGAGACGAGGTCCAGGTCCTCGGTCGCGACCTCGCCGTCCTCACCGCAGGCGACGAGCAGCAGGGACGCGGCGGCGACGATGACCGCCACACGGGTGAACGAACGCATGATGACGATCCCTTTCGGTCGTGAGGCTCCGGCGCACACCGGCGTCGGCTGGCCACGTTGACGTGACGCTGGAGTACCGACACCTCTGTGGCGTGCGGGAGGTCCCTCTACTCTACGACATCGCTCGTAGCCGCGACAGCGGTGCGTGCGAGGCTCCGGCAGGGGACGGGTGGGCCGTGCCGGGCTACGCGTCGTCCTCGCCCTCGAACCCCGCGATGATGCGCTCGGCGACCTGCTTCATCGTCTGCCGTCGTTCCATCGCCTGGCGCTGCACGAACCGGAAGGCCTCGCCCTCGGACATGCCCTCGCGCTCCTGGAGCAGCCCCTTGGCGCGTTCGACGACCTTGCGCGCCTCCAGCCGCCCCTGGAGGTCGTCGACGGTGGCCTCCAGCCCGGACATCTCGCGGAACCGGCCGGCCGCGATCTCGACCGCCGGGAGCAGGTCGTGCTTCTGGAAGGGCTTGACGAGGTAGGCCATCGCGCCGGCACGGCGCGCCTTCTCCACGAGGTCGCGCTGGCTGAACGCGGTGAGGATCAGGATCGCGGCGAGCCGCTCCTTGGCGATCTCCTCGGCCGCCTGGATGCCGTCCATCACCGGCATCTTCACGTCCAGGATCACGAGGTCCGGCCGCAGTTCGCGCGTGAGCCGGACGGCCGAAGCCCCGTCGGCGACCTCGGCCACGACCTCGAAGCCCTCCTCCTGGAGCATCTCCTTGAGGTCGAGGCGGATCAGCGCCTCGTCCTCGGCGATCAGCACCCGGGTCGGCCGGGGAGCGCCTTCGGATGGACCGGTGGTGTCGTGCGTGGTCTCGGTCACTCGTCATCCCTCCGCCGGTGCTCGGGCTCGAGCTCGTGGAGCCGTTCCAGGAGGCGGTCCCGCTCCTCGATCAGCCCCTGCGCCTCACGCTGGGTCTCCTGGAGCAGGACACGGTGCCGGTCGAGATCCCGGCGTGCGTCCCGCCACTCCCGGTCGGCCAACGGGGTCGCCGACACGAGCTTGCGGGTCTCGGCATCCGCGGCGACCTCGTCGAGGTACGCCACCTGCTCGGCCAGCACGCGCTCGTTCGCGCGCACCCGCTTGAGCTGTTCCTGGGTGCGCACGAGCCGTTCGTGGACGCGGCCGGCGCTGCGTGTGGAAGCCGTGGTCGATCCGCTCCTCGGTCACCTCGGGCGCGACGGGCCGTCGCACCACCCTGGCCGCGCGGGGATCGCGCGGCAGCCGCTCCGTCGGTCCCACCCGGCCGGCGCACGGCGGGCGGTGACGTTCGGGGCGGGCCCACGAACCTAGCGCTGCGCCGCCCGACCGGCCAACACGGCCGATGCAGCACGACGTACCCCCGGTGGGACTCGAACCCACAAGCCCTCACGGGCAGACGGTTTTGAGCCGTCCCTGTATGCCAGTTCCAGCACGGGGGCGCGGACGACGAACACATGGTGCAGCCCGTGGTGAGCCTACCGGTTCCGGATGTTGCGCCCACAGTAGGTCGGGGTCTGGGCGTGGCAGTTGGGACACCGCAGCCGGAGGTTCTCGCGCCGGTTGTCGCCCGGGTCACCGTTCACATGATCGAGTTGGAGCGGCGCGGGACGTCCGCGCCAACGCTCGAGCCCGCACAGTGCACAGCGGGGGTCGAGGATGCCTTCCTCGACCAGCCGTCCACGGAACGCCGAACCGCGGTGCGGCGAATCCGCGACCAACAGTTCCTCGATGGGACGGCGGCGTGACGGCCGCGACCGTCCGCTCGCCCATCCCCTGCCGCGCAGGTGTGCGGTCGGGAGGCTGAGCTCGGCGATGCGCTCACGCAAGCGGCGTTGCACCGACCCGTTGGTCGGATCCAGGCCGAGCCTCCGGGCGAGTTCGGCACGCGTCGTCACCTGGGGCAGGAGGTTGCGGAGCAGGTAGTCCTCGATCTCGATCCGGTCGCGCCGTCCGGCACCGAGGAGGCCCGCATGCCGTTCCCAGTGGGAGGTGTCCAGCCCGAGGCGCAGGATGTGTTCCTGCATGCGCCGCCAGGCGCGACCCCCGACGCTGAGCTCCAGCGCGGCGAACACCCCGGCCAGCGTCGAGGCCTCCGCGACCGCGCGCCGCAGGTCGTCGTCCGACCACCGTCGCGGCGCCTGCCCTCGGGCCGGCAGGTGAGCGAGGTCGAGTCCCAGCTCCTCGCAGCGGCGTCGGACCCGACCGGCACCCCCGCTCGAGGAGAGACCCAGCCGCCGCTTCACCTGGCTCCACGAGGTCGCGCCGTCCAGGGCGGTGATGAGGTCGTCATCGGTCCAGGTGCGCCGGCGGCCCACGGTCGGCCCTCCCCCAGGCGTGCTCACGCACGCCCGTCCCCCGTCGGTGCCGCCGACGGCGACGGCCGCCCCGGTCGTCGGGTCCATCCTGCCACGCTCGAGGTCGGCCGCCGGGGGTTCGTGCGCGGTTGTGGACAGCTGTCCCTGATCGAGTGGGCATCGCGGGCCCGCAGGCGTTACGGTTGACATCAACCATCCCTCACACGAGCGTGCCTCAGCTCGTCGTCCCGCCGCAGCAGCGCGGCCAACACCTTCGGCAGGGCAGCCGGACCCCCCTGCGTCGAGTGACGAGGCACGCCCCGCCCCGACCAGGAGCAGCGACCGCGTGGCGTTCCTCGAGTACCTCTCGGACCCCTCGACCCAGCGCGAGCTCATCTCACAGACCCTGGATCACATCTACCTGACCGCGGTGCCGGTCGCGATCGCGGTGGTGCTGGGCCTGGGACTGGGCATCCTCGCGCACCGCTCGCCGCAGCTGCGCTCGCCGATCCTCAGCGTGGTCTCGACCCTGCTGACGATCCCCTCCCTCGCACTCTTCGCGATCATGATCCCGATCATCGGCATCGGCGCCGGGCCCGCGATCGTCGCCCTGACCCTCTACGCGCTCCTGCCGATCGTGCGCAACACCGTCTCCGGACTGTTCTCGGTGGACAACGCGGTGATCGAGTCCGCCAAGGGCATGGGGATGAGCGCGACGAAGCGCCTGTGGAAGATCGAACTGCCCAACGCCTGGCCGGTGATGCTGGCCGGCATCCGGGTCGCGACCCTCCTGACGGTCGGGATCGCCGCGATCGCTGCCCTGGTCGGGGGGCCGGGACTCGGACAGGAGATCTTCACCGGGATCCGCCGGATCCCCGCGTCGGGGTCCCTGGAGTCGCTGCTGGGCGGGACCCTGTTCATCATCCTGCTGGCCGTGCTCTTCGACCTGCTGTACCTGGCGATCGGCCGCGTGACCATCCCTCGAGGTATCCGTGAGTGACGTGACCAACTCCGACACGACCAGCCACCTCGGCGAGGCCGCCGAGCCCGGCGAGACGATGATCGAGCTCCAGGAGCTGACCAAGCGGTTCCCGGGGCAGGAGGCTCCCGCGGTCGATCGTCTCAGCCTGAAGATCCCCAAGGGCGAGATCGTGGTGTTCGTCGGCCCGTCCGGCTGTGGCAAGACCACCAGCCTGAAGATGATCAACCGCATCATCGAACCGTCCTCGGGCCACATCATCATCGACAACGAGGACGTCACCACGATCGATCCGAACCAGCTGCGACGCCGGATCGGGTACGTGATCCAGCAGATCGGGCTGTTCCCGCACATGCGGATCGGCGACAACGTCGCCACCGTCCCGAACCTGCTGGGGTGGGACAAGGAACGCACCCGCGAGCGGGTGGACGAGCTCCTCGACGTCGTCGGACTGGACCCACGCACCTACCGTGAGCGCTTCCCGCGTGAGCTCTCCGGCGGGCAGCGCCAGCGCGTCGGGGTCGCCCGCGCGCTGGCAGCGGACCCGCCGGTGCTGCTCATGGACGAGCCCTTCGGTGCGATCGATCCCATCACCCGGAACCGGCTGCAGAACGAGTTCCTCCGCTTGCAGGGCGAGCTGCAGAAGACGATCGCGTTCGTCACCCACGACATCGATGAAGCGATCAAGATGGGTGACCGGATCGCGATCCTCCAGGAGGGCGCGAAGCTCGCCCAGTTCGCGACCCCCGAGGAGATCCTCACCAACCCGGCCAACGAGTTCGTCCAGGACTTCGTCGGGACGGGCGCGACCCTGAAGCGGCTCAAGCTGACCCGCGTCCGCGAGGTGGAGCTCACCGACGACGCGCTCACCGGCCGCGAGGACGAGGACCGTGAGACCCTGCGCCGCCGCCTCGCCGAGTCCGACTGGACCGCGATGCTGCTGCTCGACCGGGAGGAGCGGCCGATCCGGTGGCTGCGGACGCCCGACCTGCGGCAGCAGCAGCGGCCGCTGACCGAGGCGGGCCTGCCCGCCCGAGCGATCGTCGAGCCCCAGGCCACCCTGTCCGACGCCCTCGAGGAGATGCTGCTCGGCTCGGCCGGTGTGGCGATCGTGACCGACGGGCGCGGCCGGTTCCAGGGTCTGCTCGACGTCGACGACATCATCCTCGCGATCCAGACGATGCGCGACACCGAGGCCGAGTTCTACCGCGCCGCGAAGCTCTCGGACCCGGATGACGAGGTGTCGGCCTGATGTCGAGCACCCTCACCCCTCCCGATGCGCAGGAGGTCGCGCGCCGCACACAGGCGCGCGACGAGGACGCCGCGCTCGGCCGACGTGCGCGCCGCGCACGGATCGTGCACTACCTCGGCATGCCCCTGTTCCTGCTCGCGGTCCTGCTCGCGCTGTACCTGTGGGTCCAGGGCCAGGAGCTGGACTCGATCGAGGCGCGCACGATCACCCTCGGCACCCTGCTCAGCCAGACCCGCCAGCACATCACGCTGACGCTGTACTCGACGGTCGTCGTGCTGCTGCTCGCCGTCCCGCTCGGCATCTTCGCGACCCGGCCCGGCACCCGACGGTTCGCGCCGGCCATCATCGGGCTCGGCAACGCCGGGCAGGCGATCCCGTCGCTCGGGTTGCTGGCCCTGCTGTACTACCTGTTCCGCACCCAGCCGGCACTGCCCAGCACCGGGACCTTCCCGGTGGTGGTCGGTCTGGTCGCGTACTCCTTCCTGCCGATCCTGCGCAACACGATGGTCGGGCTCGAGCAGGTGGACCGGTTCGTCCTCGAGGCCGGCAAGGGCATGGGGATGTCGCAGCGGCGGGTGCTCCGCCGGATCGAGCTGCCCCTCGCCGTCCCGGTGATCCTCGCCGGGGTGCGCACCGCGCTGGTGCTCAACGTCGGCACCGCTGCGCTGGCGTTCCTGTTCGGCGGTGGGGGCCTGGGCCAGACGATCTTCTCCGGGTTCCAGTTGCGACGCAACGTCGTGCTGGTGACCGGCGCGGTGCTGGTCGCGGTCCTCGCCCTGCTCGTCGACTACCTCGCCGGCCTGATCGAGGAGAAGCTCACCCCGAAGGGCCTGTGAGCGACGTGGCCGCAAGGTCCGACACGCCCAGGCCGGAGCCACTACCCTCCCGACCGACGGAACTACGAACGTGATAGTAGGTGGGCTGGACCGGTCGGCCGCGGGGCACCGTCAGCCGTGACCGACACGAGACGTGAGCAGGGTGCACCGCGCGTTCCCGCTTCGCGGACCACCCCCGCAGCGTTCCCCACAGACGTGGCGCTCCCCCGGGAGCGTCCCCTCCGGCGCGCCCCGCACGGGCACGCCGGCAACCCACGATCGAAAGGAACACCGTGCGTACCCGCAACCTGCGCGTCGCCGGCACCCTGGCCGTGGCCGCACTGCTCATCAGTGCCTGCGGCGAAGGGCTCGAGCCCGAGGAGGGCGAGGCCACCGGCGACGTCGTCGAACCTGGTGACGCGTCCCTCGAGGGCGCCGACATCACCGTCGGCTCGAAGGACTTCGACGAGCAGCTGGTCCTCGGGGAGATCTCCGTGGCGCTGCTCGAGGATGCCGGCGCGAACGTCACCAACGAGGTGAACCTCGGTGGGACCGACGCCACCCGCGCCGCGCTCGAGTCCGGCGAGATCGACCACTACTGGGAGTACACGGGCACCGCCTGGATCTCCTTCTTCGGCGAGACCGACCCGATCCCGGACCGGGTGGAGCAGTACGAGGCCGTCCGCGTCCGTGACGCCGAGGAGCGCGGCCTGTACTGGCTCGAGCCCACCCTGTTCAACAACACCTACGGGCTCGCGCTGTCCCAGGAGGCCGACGCGGAGCTCGGCGGCGTCGACACCATCTCCGAACTGGCCGACCTGCTCGAGACCGACCCGGATGCCGTGTCACTGTGCATCGAGTCCGAGTTCCGGGTGCGCGACGACGGCCTGCCGGGCATGGAGGAGCACTACGGCATCGACATCCCCGACGGCAACGTCACCGTCCTGGACACGGGTGTGATCTACGGGGCCACCGCGGATCGCGACCCGTGCAACTTCGGTGAGGTGTTCACCACCGACGGGCGGATCGCCTCCCTCGACCTGAAGGTCCTGGAGGACGACCAGGCGTTCTTCCCGCTGTACAACGTGGCACCGGTGTTCGTCGAGGACGTCTACGCCGAGTACGGCGCGACCCTGGCCGAGCTGTACGCCCCGGTGGCCGCCGCCCTGGACGACGACACGATGGCGAGCCTGAACGCCCGCGTGTCCGCCGACGGCGAGCGTCCCGCGGACGTCGCGCGTGACTGGCTGCAGGCGAACGGCTTCATCGGCTGATCCCCGCCACCCGCACCACCCGACGAGCCCCCGCCACGCGCGGGGGCTCGCGGCGTTCCGGGCCGCCGGACGACCGCCGGCCACGCGTCCCGGCCGCTCAGCGTTCGGCGACCCCGGCGCGCAGTTCGCGGACGAGCGCCGCGACCCGGTCGGGCGCCCCCGCCGGATCCCCCTCGCCCGCGGCGCGCACCACCGACGACCCGACGATCACGCCGTCGGCGTACGACGCCACCTCGGCGGCCGATGCCCGGTCCTTCACCCCGATCCCGACCGCGACGGGGAGCTCGGTCCGTGCCCGGACGCGCTCGACCAGCCGCCGGGTCTCGTCGGTCGCCACCCCCTTCACGCCGGTGACCCCGAGCAGGCCCGTGGCGTACACCCACCCCGTCGAGGCGGCCGCGATCGCATCCAGCCGGTCGTCGCTCGACACCGAGGAAGCGAGGAACACCGTCGCCAGGTCGCGCCGGCGCGCCTCGGCCAGCCACGCGTCGGCCTCGGGGACGGGCAGGTCCGGCAGGATCACGCCGGCCGAGCCCGCGTCCGCCAGCTCGTCGGCGAACCGGGCGTAGCCGCGCGTGTCGGCGATCGTGACGTAGGTCATCACCAGCGTGGGGACGTCGAGGTGGTCCAGGGAGCGGACCAGCGCGAGGTGGTCCGCCACCCGGTACCCGGCGTCGAGCACGTGCTGGTTCGCCGCCTGGATCACCGGCCCGTCCATCATCGGATCGGAGAAGGGCACCCCGATCTCCACGACGTCCGCGCCGGCCTCGACGGCGGCCTCGATGCAGGCCCGGGACGTGTCGGCGTCCGGGTAACAAGCGGTGAGGTAGATGATCAGCGCAGCGCGGTCCTCGGCCCGGGCGCGGTCGAAGGCCGCCTGGATCCGGGCGGGGCCGCCGACGGGTGGCGCAAGGGCGCTCACGCGGGTCCCTCCCCCGCCGCGCGGTCGAAGGCGCGCGCCACGCCGAGGTCCCACCCGGCCACCTCGATGACCTCGTCGACGTCCTTGTCGCCGCGGCCCGACATCGTCACCACGACGCGCGCGCCCTCCCCCAGCACGGCAGCACCGTGGTGGAGCAGCCAGCCGACGGCGTGGGCGGGCTCCAGCGCCGGGATGATCCCCTCGAGCTCGCAGGTGTGGAGGAACCCCTCCAGCGCCTCCTCGTCGGTGGCGCTGACGTACTCGCCACGGCCGGTGGAGGCGAGCCACGCGTGCTCGGGGCCGACGCCGGGGTAGTCCAGACCCGCGGAGACCGAGTGGGCCGGCTGGACCTGGCCGTCGTCGTCGACGAGCACCACCGACCGCGAGCCGTGCAGGACGGCCTCACGCCCCTCGGTGAGGGTCGCGGCGGAGCGTCCCGTGCCGACACCCTCCCCCGCGGCCTCGACGCCGATCAGTCGCACGCCCTCGACGTCGATCCAGTCGGCGAAGGACCCGATCGCGTTGGACCCACCCCCGACGCAGGCGATCACCGCGTCGGGCTGCCCGCCGGCCTGGGCCGCGAACTGCTGGCGGGCCTCCACGGAGATGACCTTCTGCAGCTCGCGCACGATCGTCGGGAAGGGATGCGGCCCCATCGCCGAGCCGATCAGGTAGTGGGTGTCGTCGACGTTGGTGACCCAGTCGCGCATCGCCTCGTTGATCGCGTCCTTGAGCGTCCGGGTCCCGCTGTCCACCGGCACCACCTCGGTGCCGAGCAGCTGCATCCGGACCACGTTCAGGCGCTGGCGGCGGACGTCCTCCGCGCCCATGTAGACGGTGCAGTCGAGCCCGAACAGCGCCGCCGCCGTGGCGGTCGCGACGCCGTGCTGGCCGGCGCCGGTCTCCGCGATCACCCGGGGCTTGCCCATCCGCCGCGCCAGGAGCGCCTGCCCGACGACGTTGTTGAGCTTGTGGGAGCCGGTGTGGGCGAGGTCCTCACGCTTGCACCACACCTCGACGCCGGTCCGCTCGGACAGCCGGCGGGCGTGGTACAGCGGCGTCGGCCGACCGCCGTAGTCACGCAGCAGGGCGTCGAGCTCGCCCGCGAAGGCCGGGTCGGCCCGGGCGTCCCGCCACGCCGTCGTCAGCTGGGCCAGGGCGCCGGAGAGGGCCTCCGGCACGTACTGCCCGCCGAAGCGCCCGAAGTACCCCTCGCGGTCGTCGGCGCGTGCGGGCACGGTCGGCTGCGGTGTGGCGCTCATGGGTGCCTCGTTCGTCCGGTGGTGCCGGCGGTCCGTCCGGCCGCGACCAGCGCGGCCACCGCCGCACGGGGATCGGGGGCGGTCACCAGGGACTCGCCCACCAGCACGGCGTCGGCACCGTCGGCGGCGGCACGGCGGACGTCGTCGGCGTCGCGGACCCCGGACTCGGCGACGGCGAGGCAGCCCTCCGGCAGTTGCGGACGCAGCCGGGCGAAGGCGTCCCGATCCATCGCGAAGGTGCGCAGGTCCCGGGCGTTGACGCCCACGATCCGCGCCCCGATCCGCCGGGCCGCGGCCACCTCGGCGTCGTCGTGGACCTCGACCAGCACCGACAGGCCGGCGGTGAGGGCCTCGTCGTGGAGGGCAGCGAGCGTCGCCTCGTCCAGCGCCGCGACGATCAGCAGCACGGCGGCCGCGCCCGCGAGCCGGGCCTCCCACACCTGGTAGGGGTCGACCACGAAGTCCTTGCGCAGCGCCGGCGACCCCAGGGCCGCCACAGCGGCGAGGTCGGCCAACGAGCCGTGGAACCGGTCGGGCTCGGTCAGCACCGACACCGCCACCGCACCACCGTCGAGGTAGGCCCGGACCTGGGCGGCCGCGTCGAGGTCGGGGGCCAGCGGCCCCTTCGACGGGGACGCCCGCTTGACCTCGGCGATCACCCCGACGCCGGGAGCACGCAGTGCGTCCTCCAGCGACGGCGGCGGTGCGACCGCACGCGCCCGCTCGCGCAGGGCCGGGAGCGGCACCTCCGCACGGGCCTGCGCGACGCGGCGGTGCGCACCTGCGAGTAACTCGTCGAGGTAGGTGGTCAGGGTCTCGCTCCCTCGTCGTCGCCGGCCACCAGCGCCGGCTCGAGCGCCGATGGTAGGGCGCCGGCACGCGGGGTCACGCCTCGGTCGTGCATGATGGGCCCGCCGACCCCGCCGACCCCGAGCCGGAGCCCCCGCCACCGTGCACGACCCCGAGTGGGACACCCCCGAGCGCCGCGCCCTGCGCGACACGGTCCGCCGCTTCACCGCCACCGAGATCGTCCCCCACCTCACCGACTGGGAGGAGGCCGGTGCGCTCCCGCGGGAGCTACACCGGACCGCTGCGCAGGCCGGGCTGCTCGGGATCGGGTTCCCCGAGGAGGTGGGCGGCGTCGGCGGCACCCCGGTCGACGTGTTCACCGTCACCGAGGAGATGATCCTCGCCGGCGGCTCGTCCGGGCTGATCGCGGGGCTGTTCACCCACGGCATCGGGCTGCCACACCTGGTCGCGGCCGGGGACCCCGCCCTGATCGACCGGGTGGCCCGACCGGTGCTCGCCGGGGAGCGGATCGTCTCCCTCGCGATCACCGAGCCCGGGACCGGCTCGGACGTCGCGGGGTTGACCACCCGCGCGGTCCGTGACGGGGACGACTACCTCGTCTCGGGGGCGAAGCTGTTCATCACCTCCGGGACGCGCGCGGACCACGTCACCACGGCGGTGCGCACCGGCGGCGACGGGGCGGGCGGGATCTCGCTGCTGCTGATCGACCGGGACACCCCCGGCGTGCACGTCTCCGCGCCCCTGCGCAAGATGGGGTGGTGGTGCTCGGACACCGCCGAGTTGCGCTTCGACGAGGTGCGGGTCCCCGTGACCAACCTGATCGGCCCAGAGCACGGCGGGTTCGCCCAGATCATGGCGCACTTCGCGTCGGAGCGGCTGTCGCTGGCGGTGCAGGCCTACGCGACCGCGCAGCGCTGTCTCGAGCTGACCCTCGCCTACGTCCAACAGCGCGAGACCTTCGGGCGACCCCTCGCCACCCGCCAGGTGGTCCGCCACCGCCTCGCGGAGATGGCTCGGCAGGTCGACGTCGCACGCACCTACACGCGGGCGGTCGTGGGCCGCTGGCTCGCCGGTGACGACGTGATCCGCGAGGTCGCGATGGCGAAGAACACCGCGGTGGCCGCCTGCGACGCCGTGGTGGACGACGCCGTGCAGCTCCACGGCGGGATGGGGTACATGCGCGAGACCGAGGTGGAGCGCCACTACCGCGACAGCCGGATCCTCGGCATCGGCGGCGGGACGACCGAGATCATGACCGAGGTGGTCGGGCGCCTGCTCCTGCCGTGACCGGGCGTGGTCGCGCGCGGTCGGGCGTGGCGGGGCGCCCGCCGCTGCCGTGACCGCGCCGG
>SKNO01000106.1 GCA_007120465.1 Nitriliruptoraceae bacterium | reverse complement strand
GCGCTCATCGACCACCTCACCGACACGCTGGACCGCTGAGCCGGCTGCCGTCCGACGGGGCGTGTGGGGTGGCCGACCACGTCGGCCCCCCCCCCCCCCCCCCCCGTCGACCCACCCCGATCCTGACCCGAGGCACACCGTGAGCATCAGCCCCTACGGCGCCATGCGCAGCCACGGCGCCGGCACCCTGCGCACCGACCACGTCGGCGAGACCGTCACCGTCGCCGGCTGGGTGGACACCCGCCGCGACCACGGCGGCGTCGCCTTCCTCGACCTGCGTGACCGCTCCGGCATCGTGCAGGTCGTCGCCGACCCCGAGGCCAGCGAGGCGCTCGAGGCCGCGCACCGGGTCCGTCCGGAGTGGGTGCTCAAGGTCACCGGCACGGTGCGGGCCCGTCCCGACGGGATGATCAACGACAAGCTCGACACCGGCGAGGTCGAGGTCGCGGCGACCTCGATCGAGGTGCTCTCCGAGGCGCAGACCCCGCCGTTCCCCGTCGAGGACGGCATCGAGGTCTCCGAGGAGCTGCGCCTGCACCACCGCTACGTCGACCTGCGGCGCCCCCGCATGGCCAGCAACCTGCGCGTCCGCTCCCAGGTCGTGTCGATCATCCGCCGGGTCATGGACCGCAACGGGTTCGTCGACGTCGAGACGCCGCAGCTCACCCGCCCGACCCCTGAGGGCGCCCGCGACTTCCTCGTGCCGTCACGGCTGCAGCCGGGGGAGAGCTACGCGCTGCCGCAGTCCCCGCAGATCTTCAAGCAGCTCTTGATGGTCGCCGGCATCGAGCGCTACTACCAGATCGCCCGCTGCTTCCGCGACGAGAACCTCCGCGCCGACCGTCAGCCCGAGTTCACCCAGCTGGACGTCGAGCTGTCCTTCGGCGACGAGGAGGACGTCTACGGGATCATGGAGGAGCTGTTCGCGGAGATCTGGCGCGAGATCCTCGACGTCGAGCTCCCCCTGCCCTTCCCGCGCCTGACCTTCGAAGAGTCGATGCGCCGGTTCGGGACCGACAAGCCCGACCTGCGCTTCGGGATGGAGCTGGCCGACCTCGGGGCGGTGTTCGCCGACACCGAGGTGGGCGTGTTCAAGGGCGCGCTGGAGGGCGGCGGGTCGGTGATCGCCGTGGCCCTGCCCGGCGGTGGCGAGCTCACCCGGCGCGAGTTCGACGAGTGGACCGAGTGGGCCAAGCGCCGCGGCGCGAAGGGCCTCGCCTGGGGCGTGGTCGAGCCCGGCCCCGACGGCGCCGACGCGCCGACGCTGCGCAGCCCCCTCACCAAGTTCATGAGCGACGCCGAGGTGGCCGGGGTGATCACGGCCGCCGACGCGCAGGTGGGCGACGCGATCTTCTTCGGTGCGGGTCCGACCCGGTTCGTCCGGGGGCTGATGGGCGCGCTGCGCGTCGCGTTGGCGGGCGACCGCGGCCTGATCCCCGACGCCCTGGCGGAGGCCCGCTGGGAGTTCGTGTGGATCACCGAACCGCCGATGTTCGACCCGGCGGAGGAGTCCGACGACCCGACGGCGGCGACCTCCGAGGGGTGGGTGCCCAACCACCACCCCTTCACCTCGCCCGCACCGGAGTTCATCGACGACTTCGAGCAGCGCCCGGGCGAGGCGACGACCCGCGCCTACGACATCGTGCTCAACGGCACCGAGCTCGCGTCGGGGTCCGTGCGTATCCACGACGCGGACCTGCAACGGCGCGTGTTCCGCTTCCTCGGCATCTCCGACGAGGTGGCGCAGGAACGGTTCGGGTTCCTGCTGCGCGGGCTGGGCTACGGCACGCCGCCGCACTGCGGGATCGCGCCGGGTCTCGACCGGGTGGTGATGCTGCTGGTGGGGGCGGACTCGATCCGCGAGGTGATCGCCTTCCCCAAGACCCAGACGGGCGCCTGCCCGCTGGCTGGCGCGCCCGCCCCCTACGACGAGGACGCGCTGACCGAGCTCGGCCTGCGCCTCGCGCCGACGCCCGCCAAGGGCTGATCGCGCCGGGGCGAGCCGGCCGCCGTTGTGGCGGAACGTGTAGCCACGCGGCGCGGTCCTGGCCGCCGGGCTACACGGGACGGGTCACCGGGGCCGCGTGTGCCGTACGCTGCGAACGGTTCGCAGCACAGGTGCTGCACCCCCACGCCGCACCCCGACGCCGCACCGCCACGCCGCACCCCACGCCGCACCCCCCGCGAAGTACCCGGTCCAGGCCATCACGTGACCCGCACGCAGTCCGACGCCGCCTCCCGCCCGTCCCGGGGGGACACCCCGCCGAGCGGCGGCCTCGCCCCGCTGCCCGCGTCGTCCCGGCCGGCGGACATCCCGAGCCCGGACGACCCCGCCGTCTCCCTGCGGTCCGTCGCGACGGGCTACGGCGGCACCAGCGTGCTGCGGGAGCTGTCCCTGCACGTCGGGCGCGGCGAGTTCGTCGGCATCGTCGGCCCCTCCGGGTCCGGCAAGACGACGCTGCTGCGGCTGCTGACCGGCCGCGCCGAGCACCATGGCGGCGAGGTGGAGGTGCTCGGAACCCGGGTGCGGCCCGGCCGTGCGCCCGACGGCGTGGGCTACGTCCCGCAGCTCGAGGCGATCGACTGGGACTTCCCCGCCACCGTCGAGCAGGTGGTGCTCCTCGGCGACACCGCCAACAGCGCCGTGGTGCCGTGGTTCTCCCGCGCCGAGAAGCGCCGGGCGTGGGAGCTGATCGAGCGGCTCGGCCTCGGCGGGCTCGAACGCCGCCAGATCCGTGCGCTGTCCGGTGGGCAGCGCCAGCGGATGTTCCTCGCCCGCGCCCTGCTGCGACGCAGCGAACTGCTGCTCCTCGACGAACCCACCTCCGGGGTGGACCTCGCGACCCGCGGGGACGTGCTGCGCCTGCTCGGGGACCTGCACCACCTCGGCCTGACGGTGGTGCTGACCACCCACGACCTCAACTTCGTCGCCGCACACCTGCCTCGGGTCGTGTGCCTGAACGGCGAGGTGACCGCCGACGGCGCTCCCGCCGACGTGCTCACCCCCGACGCGCTGTGCCGCACCTACGGGGCGCCGATGCGGGTCCTGCACGACCGCGGCCGCGTCGTCGTGGTCGACGCCGAGCAGATCGAGCTCCACGCCGGGCCCGACCACCTCACCGGCGCCGTCCAGCACGACGTCGAGCCCGACCACGTCACGCCCTGCGACCCGGAGGAGCGTGACGACACCCACCGGCCCCACCGCGGCCCGGCAACCGGCGACGGCGAGGTGGAGCGATGAGCCTCACCGAGCTGTTGCTCGACCCCTTCCAGTACGCCTTCTTCGGCCGGGCGATGATCGCCGGGATCGTGATCGGCGCGATGTGCGGCGCGCTGTCGGTGTTCGTGGTGCTGCGCCGGATGAGCTACATCGGGCACGGGCTGGCGCACAGCGTGCTGGGCGGGGTCGCGGTGGGCGTGGCGCTCGGCGTCGACCTCTACCTCGGCGCCATCGCGGCGACCGTCGTGTCCGCACTGCTGATCGACCGGGTCACCCGGCGGCGCGGGCTCCACGCCGACGCCGCCATCGGGATCGTCACCACCGCGATCTTCGCCATCGGCGTGGCGACCCTGTCGATCGTGCCGACCCGCATCAACGTCGAGGCGGTGCTGTTCGGCAACATCCTCGGGGTCGACACGACCGACCTGTGGGTGGCCGTCGGGGTGGGGCTCGCCTTCGCCGTCGTGCTGCTGACCCTCTACAAGCGGCTGGTGTTCGTCACCTTCGACCCCGAGGTAGCCGAGGTCCACGGGGTGCGCACCGGCCGGATCGAGCTCGTGTTCAGCCTGTCGACCGCCGCGGTGGTCGTCGCGTCGGTCCGGGTCCTCGGGGTGCTCTTGATCGCGGCGGCCGTGGTGATCCCGGCGGCGATCGCACGGCTGACGGCCCGCACCTTCGGTGGGACGCTGGTGCTGGCGACGGTCATCGGGGTCCTCGCGAGCGTCGTCGGGCTGTTCGGCTCCTTCCACGTCAACGTGCCCAGCGGCCCGACGATCGTGCTGGCCGGGGCGAGCGCCTTCGCGATCGTGTTCGCGGTCACGGCCGGCATGGCGCGCCTCCGGGTCGACCGTGCCCGGCGGGACGAGGCCGAGGGGAATAAACTGCGAAGCGTTCGCAGTTGAGGGTGTGGCGGCCACGGTGACCGGCGGTGAGCGCCGGACCCACCGGCGGGCCGTGTGCCCGGCACGCCCGGTCGGCGTGTACCCCCGCCGCCCGAACCCCGCCCCTGACCAGTCGTCGGCAGTCGAGGTCCCCATGAGGTTCGTCCATCCGGTTCGGCTCGCCGTCCTCGCCGGCGTCGTCGCGTTCGCGGCCGCCTGTGGTGCCGCGGACGACCCCGCGGCGGAAGCGCCCGCCGGGGAGCCTGAGCAGGCGGAGTCCGCGCCCACCGACGAGGTGGCGGAGGACGCCGCCGGCAGCGACGCCGAGGTGGAGGAGGCACCGGCGGAACCGGTCCTGCGCGTCGTCGCCACGCTGGCGCCGATCGCGGACCTCGTGGCGCAGGTCGGCGGTGACCGGGTGGAGGTCACCCCGCTCGTCCCGCCGGGGGCCGACTCCCACACCTACGAACCGCGGCCACAGGACGTGGTGATCCTGTCCGAGGCGGACGCCTACCTCGGCGTCGGGCTCGGGTTGAACGACGGCGCGGTCCGGCTCGCCGAGGAGAACCTGCCCGAGGGCGCGTCGCTCGTCCTGCTCGCCGAGGTGGCCCTGAGCGACGCCGACCTCGTGTTCGACCACACCCACGATCACGACCACGGGCACACCCACGACCACGACGATGGTGAGGACGACCACGGGCACTCCCACGACCACGACGAGGGCCACACCCACGACGACCTCGGTCCGAACCCGCACGTGTGGACCTCCGTCGGCAACGCCGCCGCGCTCGTGGACGCGATCGCCGAGGCGCTCGGCGACCTCGACCCCGATGGGGCGGAGCACTACCTCGCCAACGCCGCGAACTACCTCGAGCAACTCGCCGAACTCGACGCCCTGATCCGCGACGCCACGGTCACGATCCCGGCGCGCAACCGCACGCTCGTGACCTACCACGACGCGTGGACCTACTTCGCCCGGGACTACGACCTCGACTTCGCCACGGCGGTGCAGCCGGCTGACTTCTCGGAGCCGTCCGCGGCGGAGGTCCGGGCGGTGATCGACCTGATCCGC
The DNA here is from genome assembly GCA_007120465.1 of Nitriliruptoraceae bacterium. Taxonomy (GTDB): domain Bacteria; phylum Actinomycetota; class Nitriliruptoria; order Nitriliruptorales; family Nitriliruptoraceae; genus CSSed11-175R1. Next base: position 8,959 of record SKNO01000106.1, on the reverse strand, counting down.
GAGCTGGACGTCGAGGTGGTGTTCGGCAGCGAGGTGTTCCCGACGCCCGTGCTCGAGCGGATCGCCGAGGAAACGGGTGCGCGGTACGTCGCCGACCTCGCCGACGACGTCCTGCCCGGCGAGCCCGGCTCGGCCGAGCACACCTACCTCGAGCTGATGCGCCGCAACGCGGCCACGATCGTCGACGCGCTCGGCGGCGACGCGTCGGAGCTACGCGGCTGACCCACCCCGTCCCGGCTGCAGGAGGCTGGCCGCGAACGACGGGTCGCGCTGTCCTCTGCCGGGCGTGACCGGCCGGTTGCCGGCCGTGGGCGGGTGACCTAGCGTGCGCCGGGGACGGGAGCGGCGTGGTGCCTGAGCTATCGCGGGATGGCGTCCGGCTCGCCTACGAACGGGTCGGCGGCGGCGGGCGCGAGCTCGTGCTGGTGCCGGGGTGGTGCTGTGACCGCACGTTGTTCGAGCCGTTGCTGGCACACTTCCAGCGCTCCCACACCGTGACAGCCGTCGATCCGCGGTGGTGTACCGCAGGGGACGCGCGACCTCCCGATGGCTACGACGTGACGACCCTCGCCGACGACGTCGTGTGGCTGTGCCGCGAGCTCGGGGTGGTGGATCCCGTGGTGATCGGGCACAGCCTGGGTGGGATGATCGGGGTCGAGCTCGCGGCGCGGTACCCGACGCTGCCGGCGGCGATCGTGGCGCTGGACCCGGGCCCGCTCTACGCCACCCCGGAGGCGCTGCGCTTCTTCGGAGGCATGGCTGACCAGTTGGAGGGGCCGGACGGCGCTGCGGTGAGGGAACGGTACGTACGGGCCATGGTGGACCCGCACCTGGAGCCCCGACTGGCGAAGCAGGTCGTCGACGTGATGTGCTCCGTACCCCTCGATGTGGCCGCCGAGGTGTTGCGTGGGACCACCACCTGGAACGGGCTCGCTGCCATGGGGCTCTGCAGGGCACCTCTGCTGGTGGTGCTGGCCAGGGATGGCGGCGGGAGCAACGCCCCCGAGCGGCTGCGACCGCTGAACCCGACGGTGCGGTTCGGCGTCACCGTCGGCTCCGGCCACTTCCTCCAGCTCGAGGTCCCGGAGCAGGTCATCCCCATGATCGAACGGTTCCTCGCCACGGCCCTCCCCGCAACCTGACCGGCGGCGCCCGACCTGCGGCGGATCGTGTGGATCTCGCGGCGTCTATGCCTCAGAACCCACACGATCCGGGAGGGCTCGGCCGCCTTCCAGCCGTGCTCGACTAGCGTGTGCGTGCGGTGGGGCAGGGTGGGGGAGCGTGGACGATCCGTACCAGGTCCTCGGGGTCGAGCGAGACGCGTCGCCGGAGGTGATCCGGGCTGCCTACCGGCAACTGGTCCAGGAGCATCACCCGGATCGTTTCCCGGATGACGGGCCGGAGCAGCGCCGGACGCGTCACGCGCGGATGGCCAGCATCACCGCGGCGTACCGGATGCTGAACGACCCGACGGAACTCGAACGGTTCCGGCGCCTCCAGCGTCGCCGTGAACGCGGACGCGCGTCGGCGGAGCCGGGGCGGGACGGGGTGCACTTCACCGCAGCCGACCCGACGAGCGGTGGTGCGGTGGAACCCGCCCCGGGGGATCCGGACTTCGACTACCGCAAGCGGGCGTGGCGGGAGTTCAACGTGCGCGACGAGAACGCCGAGCCGCGGATCTGGACGGCTCGACCGCCCCGGCAGCGCCGCCGCAGGGGACGCAACACCTGACCACACCTCGTCAACGACGCAGGTGAGCGTCGGAGGACGGTCGTCAGCGAGGCGCTCGAACGGATCCTGCCCGACGAGCGTCTCGTGGCTGCGCGTGACGTGAGGTCGTACTGGACGCGAGGGATCGTGTGGGTTCTGCGGCATCTATGCCGCAGAACCCACACGATCGACGGGGTGCTAGCGGTCAGCCGAGGAGCTGGTCCCGGAGCTCCTTGACCCGCTCGGGTGCGCTCAGCACGAAGGCGGCGACGCTGCCGGCGCCCAGCACGAACCAGAACAGCCGGCGCGGCCACGACGCCCGCCGCTTCTGCTTGGCGACGTGCTCGAGGGTGGTGGCGAGCGACGCCTCGACATCGTCGATGCGCTCCTCGAGGTTGCGCTCGGCGCCCTCGATGCGGTCGGAGAGCCGGCTCAAGGCGCGGTACACGGAGTGCCCGTCGCCGCCGATCGCCTCGGCTGCACGGTCGCGCAGCTCCTCGACGCCGTGGGACACCTTCTCGGGGAGGGTGGGTGCCATGGTCGGTCCCTTCGTCGTGGAGGGTCGTGGAGGTCCACCGTACCGGGACCCGACGCGCCGGGCCGGGCGCGACACGGGACACGCGCCGGGTGAGCCACGGGACACCGTCGGGCGCGGCACGGGACACCGGCCGGGCGCGGCACGGGACACCGGTACCGTGCGCGGACGGTCAGCCCCGGATCGGCCGTGCCCCGTCACCCTCGACCCCTGCGTGGACCGTGAGCGACCAGCTGTTCGACCCGAGCGGGTCCGCCGACGCGGACCTGTCGCCCGCTGCCACTGGCGAGCCCGGCCCCGCCACCGGTGACCGCGTCGGGCCGCGCCCGGTCCCGCGCGGGATGCCGCTGGCCGCGCGGCTGCGCCCCCGCACCCTCGACGAGTACGTCGGCCAGACCGACGCGCTCGGGCACGGCACGATCCTGCGGTCCATGCTCGACCGCGGTGAGCTGCGCTCGCTCGTCCTGTGGGGGCCTCCCGGCGTCGGCAAGACCTCGCTCGCCACGGTGATCGCCAGCCACGTCGACGCCGCCTGGACCGAGCTGTCCGCCGTCACTGCCGGCGTCAAGGACGTCCGCCGCGCGATCGAGGAGGGGCGCGCACGGCTCGAGCTCCGCGACCGCCGCACCGTGCTGTTCATCGACGAGATCCACCGCTTCTCCAAGAGCCAGCAGGACGCCCTGCTCCCCGGCGTCGAGGCCGGCTGGGTGATCCTGATCGGCGCGACCACGGAGAACCCCTTCTTCGAGCTCAACGCGCCGCTGCTGTCCCGCTGCCAGCTGGTCCGCCTCGAACCGCTCGCCGAGGAGGACGTCAGGACCCTGGTCGAGCGCGCCTGCCACGACCCCGAACGGGGCTACGGGGGCCGGGTCCACCTCGACGCCGAGGCAGCCGCCTACCTGCTCCACGTCGGTGACGGTGACGCCCGTGCGGCCCTCAGCGCCCTCGAGGTGGCGGCCGCGGCGGTGGGCGTGACCGAGCCGGGCCCGGACGGTCCGACGGCCGACCTCGGCCTCGACGACGTCGCCCAGGCGCAGCAGCGCTTCCGCTACGACAGGTCCGCCGACGGCCACTACGACCAGGTCTCGGCGTTCATCAAGTCGCTACGCGGCTCGGACCCGGACGCGGCCGTGTACTGGTTGCTGCGGATGCTCGAGTCGGGGGAGGACCCACGGTTCCTCGCCCGGCGGATGGTGATCTTCGCGTCCGAGGACGTCGGGCTCGCCGATCGGCAGGCCCTGCCGCTGGCGGTGGCGGCGTTCGATGCCCTCGACAAGGTGGGGCTGCCCGAGGCCCGGTTCGCGCTCACCCACGCGGCGATCGCGCTGGCCGTCGCACCCAAGTCGAACAGCGTCACCCGGACGATCGCGGCGGGGCTGGACGCGGTGCGCCGGCACGGCAACCTCGACGTCCCTGCCCACCTGCGGGACGCGCACTACGGTGGCGCGGCCGACCTCGGGCACGGGGTCGGCTACGACTATCCTCACGACCACCCGGGCGGGTTCGCGCCCCAGCAGCGCTACCTCCCGGACGCCCTGGACGGCACCCGGTTGTACGAGCCGAGCCACCACGGGCACGAGGGTGCGGTCGCCGACCGGGTCGCGGAACTCCGCACGCAGGCGGCGGCCCACCGGACGAGCGACCGTCGACGGAAGGATGGGCAACCGTGACCGTCAGAGACTGGGCCGTCCTCACCGCCGCCATGTTCTGGGGCGTGCTCGTGATCGTCGTGTCGGTGTTCGTGGTGCGCGCCATGAGGGTGCTCGACGAGAGCGTGCGTACCATCAAGAGCGTCACCGAGGAGACCGTGCCGATCCTGCGCGGGGTCAACGAGACCGTCGCCGGCGTCAACGTCGAGCTCGCGCGCGTCGACACGATCGTCGCCGGTGTGCAGTCGATCACCGCCACCACCGACCAGCTCGTCGGGGTGGTGCACGCGACGGTGTCCAACCCGCTGATCAAGGTGGCGGCCTTCACAGCGGGTGCGGCCCGGACCGCGCGCAAGATGCGCGAGGACTGACATCCCGCCAGACCCCTCGACCGACGCCCGACACGCTCGACACGACACCCGACCCGCTCGACACGCCATCCGTCACGACCACCGACACGACCGCACCGACCCGACCTGCAACCCGTAAGGCTGTCCCGTGAAGCGCGCGTTCTCCATCGCGCTCGGCCTCGGCGCCGGGCTGCTCATCGGCGCGTACGTCATCAAGCGACTCGACGACGCGCAGCGAGCCGTCGCCCCGACGAACCTCGCCGGCCAGGCTGGCCGGGCGGCGGGCAGCTTCATGGAACGCTTCCGGGAGGCGACGGCGGCCGGACGCGAGGCGGCGGCCGCCCGCGAGGCGGAGCTGCGCTCCCGGTTCGACGTCCCGAGCGTCCGGGAGGCTCTCGGGGGCTGACGGCCCGGCGGCGGACTCCGACACCACGGTCACCCGCCGCCCCCGCCTCGGCCCCGAGCCCGTCGGTCCCGACCCCGCAGCTGACCCGACGCCCGACCCCGCAGCTGACCCCCAGCCCGACCCGACGCCCGACCCCGCGCCCGACCCCGCACCCGGACCGAACTCCCGGCCCCGACGACCCCCGAGCGGCACCACCCCACCGAGGACCCACCGTGGACTCCCTGACGATCCGAGAGACCTTCCTCCGCTTCTACGAGGAGCGGGACCACCGGCGCTACGGCTCGGCGTCGCTGATCGCCAACGACCCGACCCTGCTGCTCACCGTCGCCGGGATGGTCCCCTTCAAGCCCTACTTCCTCGGGGACGCGAAGCCGCCGCACCCACGGGCCGTCAGCTACCAGAAGTGCGTGCGCACCAACGACATCGAGAACGTCGGCCGCACCACCCGGCACCTGTCGCTGTTCGAGATGCTCGGCAACTTCTCCTTCGGCGACTACTTCAAGCGCGAGGCGATCCGCTGGTCCTGGGAGCTGTCGATCGGCCCCTTCGGGCTGGATCCCGAACGGATCTGGGTCACGATCCACGAGTCCGACGACGAGTCCGAGGCCCTGTGGCTCGAGGAGACCGACGTCCCCCTGGAGCGGATCCAGCGGGTCGGCGCGCCCGAGGGCTCGACCCGGATGGACGCATCCGACAACTTCTGGTCCACCGGCGGCGCCGGACCCTGCGGCCCCTGCACCGAACTGCACTACGACCGCGGGCCCGACTGGGGTGAGGAAGGCGGCCCCGAGGTCAACGGCGAGCGCTACCTCGAGTACTACAACCTCGTGCTGATGCAGTTCGAGCAGGACGGCGACGGCAACGTCACCGGCGAGCTGCCGGCCCAGAACGTCGACACCGGCATGGGCCTGGAGCGCATGGCGATCCTCCAGCAGGACGTCGCCAACGTGTTCGAGACCGACCGGTTCGCGCCGCTGATCGCCCGCGCCGAGGAGCTGACGGGCGTGCGCTACGGCGAGGATGCGGAGCGCGACGTCAGCCTCCGGGTCATCGCCGAGCACGCCCGCTCCGCGGCGTTCCTGATCGCCGACGGGGTGCTGCCCGCCAAGGAGGGCCGCGGCTACATCCTGCGCCGGCTGCTGCGCCGGGCGATCCGTCACGGCCAGCTGCTCGGGATGGACGTCGGCGAGGGCGGTTCGGTGTCCGGTCCGATGATCGACGCGGTGATCGCGTCGCACGCGTCGTCCTTCCCGGAGCTCGAGCGGCAGCGTGAGCTCGTCACCCGCGTCGCCGGCGCCGAGGAGGCCGACTTCGGCACCCGGCTCCGCCAGGGCCTCGAGCGGGTCGAGCAGGTGATCACCGAGGTCCGGGGCGACACGACCCGGGAGGCCTTCCCCGGCGACGCCGCCTTCGAGCTGCACGACACCTACGGCTTCCCGATCGACCTCACCCAGGAGATCGCCGAGGACGCCGGGCTCACCCTCGACCGCGCCACCTTCGACGCGCTGATGGAGCAGCAGCGCGAACGGGCCCGCGCGGGCGCGAAGCGTGGCGACGGCGGCGTCCCCCACGAGGTCTACCGCGACGCGGCCGGCCGGGTCGGCGCCACTGACTTCGTCGGCTACGACCGGCTGGTCGCGGAGGCCGAGCTCGGCGCGATCGTCACCCCCGGCGGGCTCCGGGGCTCCGCCACCGAGGGCGACGAGGTGGAGATCGTCCTGCCGCGGACCCCGTTCTACGCCGAGGGCGGCGGGCAGATCGGCGACGCCGGCGTGATCGACACCCCCACCGGCCGCCTCGAGGTGCTGGACACCCAGGAGGCGATCGAGGGCCTGACCGTGCACCGTGCCCGCGTGGTCGCGGGGGAGGTCCACGCGGGCCAGGCGGTCGAGGCCCGGGTCCACACGGACCGGCGCATCGCCACCGCCCGCAGCCACTCCGCCACCCACGTCCTGCACGCCAGCATCAAGGAGGCGGTCGGCGACCACGCCCAGCAGGCCGGCTCGCTGGTCCAGCCCGGCCGCCTGCGCTTCGACTTCCCCCACTTCGAACCCCTCTCCGACGAACGGCTCGTGGAGCTCGAGTCGGCGATCAACCAGCGCGTGCTGGCCGACCCGGACGTGCGCACCGAGGTGATGAGCCTCGACGAGGCCAAGGCCGCCGGCGCGGTCGCCAACTTCGGCGACAAGTACGGCCAGGTGGTCCGGGTCGTCACGATCGGGGGGTTCTCGAAGGAGCTTTGCGGCGGCACCCACGTCCCGTCCGGCGCCAACATCGGCACGATCACGATCGTGCGCGAGGAGTCGATCGGGTCCAACACCCGCCGGATCGAGGCCCTGACCGGTGAGGACGCGCTGCGCTTCCTGAGCCGCGAGCGGATGATCGCCGAGGAGATCGCCCGGCTGGTGGACGCCCCCACCGAGGAGGCAGTCACCCGGGTGCAGAGCCTGATGGAGCGGCTCAAGGCCGCCGAGAAGGAGCTCGCCCGCGCCCGCGGTGCCTCGCTGTCCCAGCAGGCCAAGGAGCTCGCCGACGGCGCGGTCCGCGAGGACGGGCTGGCCGTCGTCGTCGCCCGCGTCGACGGCTTGGCGATGGACGACCTGCGGCGGCTCGCCACCGAGACCCGCGGCCACCTCGACACCCGTGGGGTGGTGGTGGTCGGCGCGGCCACCGACGACGGCAAGGCGCAGCTGGTCGCCACCGTGACCGCCGACCTGGCCGACGCGGACGTGGAGGCACGCCCGATCCTGCAGCCGGCCGCGCAGATCGTCGGCGGTGGCGCGGGTGGCAAGGGCGACCTGGCGCAGGCCGGCGGCAAGCAGGGTGGCAAGCTGGACGACGCACTGCAGGTGGCGGCCACCGAGGCCCGCCGGATCGCGGGGGAGGCGTGATGGCGCACCGAGGTGACGAGCTGCCCACCACCGGACGGCTGCTGGCCGTGGACCTCGGCGAGGTCCGCGTCGGCCTGGCGCTGTCGGACCCCGGCCAGGTGGTCGCCTCGCCGGCCGAGACCCTGCACGTGCCGCGCGACCAGGACGCCCCGCTGATCGACGCGCTGGTCAGCGCGGCCAGCCGGCACGAGGCCGCGGGCATCGTGATCGGCTACCCGCGTACCCTGGACGGCCGTGAGGGCACGGCGGCTCGACGTGCACGCGCAGTCGCCGACGCCCTCCGGGAGCGGACCGGACTGCCGGTGCAGCTGGTGGACGAGCGCTTCACGACCGTCGAGGCGGAGCGGGTCCTGCTGGACGCGGACCTGTCCCGCGCCGACCGCAAGGACACCGTGGACCGGGTCGCCGCCAGCGTCCTGCTCCAGTCGGTGCTCGAGGCCCAGCGGCACCGCCGCGCCGGGTGAGGGGAGACAGGGTGGCGCTCAGTCGCGGATCGAAGTGGTTCATGGCCGTCGGCCTGCTGGTCATCGCGGCCGGCGCGGCGGGCGTCTGGTGGCTCGACACCAACGTGTTCGTCGACGACATCGAGCCCGGCCAGCCCGTGGAGTACGAGGTGCGCCGCGGCCAGACGGTCCGCTCCGTCGGCGAGGAGCTCGCCGAGGCCGGCGTGATCCGCAGCCCCGTGCGCTTCCGGCTCGCCGCCGAGGAGCAGGGGCTGTCCCAGACGATGCAGCCGGGCCGCTACGAGTTCGTCACGGGCATGGACAACGAGGAGGCGATCGAGGTCCTGCTCGCCGGGCCGCTCGCGCCGCCGCAGATCCGGTTCACGGTGCAGGAGGGCCTCACGGTCGAGCAGACCCTGGAACGCCTCGCGGAGCAGTTCGAGGCGTACGACGTGGCCGACTTCCGCGCCGTGCTCGACGCCCGGGTCGAGGCCGGCTCGAACCTGCCCGGCCAGCTCCAGATCCCCGAGTGGGTCCCGGAGCCGGGCGACATCGAGGACGACGAGATCGAGCCCTTCGAGGGCGTGCTGTTCCCCGAGACCTACGACGTCGTCGACGACGCGAGCCCGCGCGACATCCTCCAGCGGATGGTGGACCAGCTCAACCGCACCCTGAACGCGATCCCCGACGACGTGGTCGAGGCCGCGATCGAGGACGAGGAGCGCACCCTCTACGACCACCTGATCATCGCCAGCCTGATCGAGCGGGAGACCCGCGTCGACGACGAGCGGCGCACGATCGCCGGGGTGATCGAGAACCGGCTGGTCGAGGGGATGCGCCTGCAGATCGACGCCACCGTCGTGTACGCGATGGGTGGCGGTGCGACCCAGATCGTGACCCTCGCGGACCTCGAGATCGAGCACCCGCACAACACCTACCGGATCGACGGGCTGCCGCCGACGCCGATCGCCGGGG
>SKNO01000105.1 GCA_007120465.1 Nitriliruptoraceae bacterium | reverse complement strand
TCCTGTCGGGGCAAGACCGGGCATGCAGGTAGTTGCCACCGAGGGTCGTGATCTGTGACACCGACTGGCACGTGGTGCGCGCCGGCACGACCGCGTAGATCGGTTCGCCGACGACCGCCGTCGGTCCCGCTCGGAGCGCTCAGGCCGTGACCGACGTGCCCCGCGACCGGGTTCTCCAGGCCGCCATCCTCGCCGCGCCACGGCTTGTGGCAGGGCCTGTCCGGATGACAACGGGATGACCAGCGACGTGACACAGCGTGGCATCGCCGGGCACAGGGCGCCACTGCCCATCTGCAAAACCCCAGGTCAGCGGCACTTTCTGGCACCAGCGGGCACGCGGGATTATCGAGGGGGTCGCCCTCGAAAGCGGGTAGGCCCGCAAGGGTCTCGAGGGTTCGAATCCCTCTCCCTCCGCCACGAACGCACACGTCAGCAGGGGTTCGCAGGGGCCGACGGCCCGCTGACCGTGGCCGCCGCGATGTCAGATCGTCATCACGCCGCGCAGGGAGCTGATGGTCGCCGGCAGGAGTACGGCGAGCAGCAGCAGCCAGATCGCGGCGACGACGACCCAGCGCTGCTGCTCGTGCCGGAGGGGCCCGAGCAGAAGCGTCGCGCCAAGTCGTCGTAGGCCGCGATGGAACGATGCCAGGGCGCCCGGCAGCAGCTGCCGCCTGCGGACCGCCCACCGGCCGCTTGCGGCCGCCGCTCCGTGCACCGCATCGCGCACGCGCGTCAGCCCACTGCGTGCCTGACCCCGGAGGCGGGGCAGGAGCGGCCGCTGCTCCAAGGGACCGCGCAGAGGCGTCGACCGCCGCGTCACCGGCTCCGGCGTCAGCAGTGGCACGGTCGTCCCGCCGGCACCTCGTGCGACCGGCACCGTCGCAGGGCCGGGGTGCTCGGTGACGTGATCGGTGGGGTCGTGGTCTGCCATGTGTCCTCCCTGGCACCGGATCCGGTCCGATGATGCTCCGCGGTGCCCGACAGCGACACGGGTGTTCGACCACTGGGCCAACGGCCGGTGGTCGGCGGGCCGCCGGCGCTGCTGCTGGGTGGACGGAACCGACCCGAGGTGGTGTGCTCGACCAACTCGCCGGTGGGGTCCGGATCTCAGGCGTGTGTCGCTCGCGACGCACCTCCACCCGCCGTCGGGAGGTCGTGCTCGGGTACGAAGCCGGTGCACACGAGGTCGATCCGTCGGATCCGCCCATCGTGGATCCGGATGTAGCCGGTCTGCTCGATGACGTGCCACACGTCGGGCGCCCAGACGGGACGCAGGCGCAGGCCGTAGGTGACCGCCTCGCGGGTGGCGGCCAGGTGGGTCGAGGCGTGCAGCACCTGGACCTCGTGGGCCGTGCCGAACCAGCCGCGGAACAGGGCGACGGCCTCGTCGGCGTCGTGGCGTTCCACGACCTCACGCACGAGCATGGCGCGCAGCCACACGTCCTCGTCGAGGAGGCGGCGCAGGGCCGGCTCGTCGCCGGTCACCACGGCGAGCAGGAACGCGCGCGCGGGGGCGGTCGAGGTGGCGGTGGCGGTCAGGGTGGCCATCAGCGTGTCTCCTCGGCGCTCGCGGCGACGGCGTCCAGCGCGAGCAGGTGGTCGACGGTGGGGTGCATCGCCCGGGCGACGTCGAGCAGCAGGGGGCGCAGCTCGTCCATCCGCCACGCGAAGGTCGCGACGCGGTCGGTCAGGGCGAACAGGTCGTGTGACAACGCGTCGCGCGTGTCCTGGTAGTTGGCGAGGGCCCGATCCCAGCTGTCACGTCCGTCGGCCGCGGCCAGGATCGCGCGGGCCAGCAGTTCCGCGTCGCGAAGTGCATCGGTCATGCCGTGCGTGGTCAGCGGGTCCTTGAAGTAGGCGGCGTCACCGACCAGCGCCCAGCCGCGTCCCCACGGCTGGCGCAGGAACCCGGGGATGCCCAGGAAGCCGCGCAGCGGGCCGTGTTGATGACCGCCGGCGAGCGCTGCGGCCCAGTCGGGTGCGATGGCGCGCAGTACCTCGTGGAAGCCGAGGTCGGGCCGGTGGCGCAGCCGGTGCAGGAAGTGGTCGCGGGGCACGCCGGTCCACACCGAGACCTGCCCGTCGTTGGTGGGGATCACCCCGGCGGCCTGCCTCGTGCCGTAGAGCCACTGGTAGCCGTCGACATCGACCCCGGACCAGTATCCGACCACCATGGAGCTGGCGGCCGTGCCGCGCTCGTAGGTGAGCGCACCAACCTCGCGGGCGACCCGCGAGCGCAGGCCGTCCGCCCCGACGGTGATGGGCGCGTGCGCCTCCAGCGAGGTGCCGTCAGCCCCCGTGGCCTCGATGCCGAGCACCCGCCCTTCGGTGTCACGGCGCAGCGCCGTCAGGGTGGTCCGGAACCGCACGTCCACGCCGGCGCGGATCGCCGCGTCGATCAGGATGCGGTCCAGCACGGCGCGGTGCGGGGCGTACAGGGCGTCGACGTGGGCGCTCGGTCGGACGTCGATCACCTCGTCCACGTCGCCGTAGCGGATCACGGTACGACGGATCGCGGGGGTGCCAGCGGCGACGAGGTCGTCGGCCAGGCCGAGGCGGGCGAGCTGCACGACTCCGCCGCGCATGAACGCGTGGGTCGACAGCACACCGGTGCCGTATCCGGCGCGGTCGATCAGCAGCACGCGCATCCCGGCGCGGGCGAGGCGGAGGGCGGTGGTGGCGCCGGCGACGCGGGCGCCGACGACGATGGCGTCGTAGCTCCGGGGCATGTTGGTCTCCTTCGGGACGGGCCTCGCCCGTTGGTGCGGGCTCGACACCGACGATCGCCGACCCTGTCGCCGCCGTCCTCGGCAGGACCCGCCTAGATCAGGCACGCCACCTACCTACGCATCTCCGTGCTGCCGGCATCGGCGATGCGCAGCGCGACCTGGCGGCCGTGCTCGTCGAGCAGTCCCCGTCGCGTTCGACCGTGTCCGACGTGCTGACAACGGTGCGCCGCTGAGCGGTACCAGGTGGATACCAACATCAGGGATGTGGACACATGGATGTGGCTGTCCGAGTACCTCGACCGGGCCGCTCGAGGCGAGCGGATCGTTGTCACACGCCGAGGCCAACCACGGGCCGTGATCGGTCCACTGCCGGGTGGGGACCACATCCGCCTGGGGATCGAGGAGGGCTGGATCACGCCATCTCGGATCGGCGGCCCCCTTCCCCCCCGCGCCTCGACGGGCACGCGCATCGGCGTCCATCCGCGAGATGCTCGACGAGGATCGCGGCGAGTGACGCTCTACATGGACACGAGCGCCCTGCTCAAGCGGTACATCGACGAGCCGGACCGCGCCCGGTTCGACACGCTGCTCTCGAGCGACTCGACGTGGCTGACCTGTCGGCTGACCGTCGTCGAGGTCCGACGCAACCTCAGCCGTCGGCTCGACCCGGGCGACGTCGCGACGGCACGGGAAGCCTTCGCCGCGGACTGGGGGCATCTCGCCGTGGTGGAGGTCGACGGTGCGTGGCGAGGAACCTGGCTTCGTGTTCGCCGACGCTTCCGACGTCGGCCGTGACCGCGTCCCTGCCACCGACCCGCGTCGGTGCCTGCTCGCGACCGAACTCCCGTGCTTCCCGATCACCCGCTGAGCCACAGCGTCGACGCGAACATCCGCTCGAAGCCGAGCGAGCGGTAGAAGGGCTGGTCGGATCCGACCCAGGCGACGTCAGCCCCGGAGGCGCCCGCGCGCCGCAGCGCCTCGAGCACGGCAACTCGCCCTGCGCCCCTCCGGCGGTGGTCGGGGTCGGTCGCGACCGGCTCCACGTACGCGATCCGGTTCTCCGGCACGACCCACATGCCGCAGAACGAGGCGTAGGTGCCGTCGGGCGCGACGGTGACGAGCGTCAGGTCGGGACGGAAGTTCGGGGCGGACTGCATGAAGCGGCGTTCCTCGATCCCGTCAGGTGGCGGTGGGCCCTCGTGTCCGAACCCACGCCACAGCACGCGGTGGACCTTCGCGAGGTCGTTGCCTTCCGCGAGGCTCTGGAGCGAGTAGCCGGACGGCGGGTTCACCGGTTCGAGCCCCGCGATCCCGGTCAAGCGCGAGTTGGGATCGCCGTGCTCGGGATGCTCGACGAAGCCCCGTCGCTCGACGGAGCGACGCAGCACCTCGTCGAACTCCGGGACGTAGAGCCCGAGCACCGCGCGGCCGAAGGTGTGCGAGTGCCCCCCAAGGTGCCGTTCCGCCCAGTCGAGCAGTGGGTCGACGACGTGATCCGCCCCGGGACGTCGCTGGAGGTACCCGAACGCGGGGTGGTGCTCGAAGTGGACGATGCCGACGATCTCACCCTGCTCCTCGGCCACGCCGAACCGGCTCAGGTCGAGTCCGCGGATGAGCGGGTGGAACTGCATGTACTCCCACCGTGGCTGCAGCCACGGGTCGAACACGGGACCGGGTCGGTACGAGTCGACGAGCATCCGGCCCACGGCCTCGTAGTCCGTCGCGGGTGAGTAGGCGCGGAGGTCCACACGTCGAGCGTAACCCTCCCCGTCAGCGGTGCCGTTGCCGGGGACGGGGCTCGGACGTGCGGGTCGGCCTCCGCCGCTCGAGGAGATTTGCCGGGGTCAGCCTGCCAGCGTCGCGAGCGCCGAGCGATCCACGACGGCGATCCAGCGCCGCCCGGACCGGATGACGCCGGCCCGTTGCCACCGTGCCAGGACCCGGCTGGCGGTCTCGGGGGCGCAGCCGGCGAGGCTGGCGAGGTCCTCGCGCGACAGCGGCACATCGATCAGCGTCGCCCCCTCGTGCGCACGGCCGAGACGCTCGGCGAGCAGCAGGAGCGTGGCCGCCAACCGCGCTTCCACCGACGCCGAGGTGGCACGCTCGCCCGCCGCCTGCGCCTCCCGCAACCGCCGCCCGATCGCGGTGAGCGCGTCCCGTGCCACGGCGGGGTGTGCCGCTATGACGGCGTCGAGGTCGGGGGTGGTCAGGCTCAGCAGGCACCCCGGCGTCAGCGCCCACGCATCCTCGCGGTAGGTGTCCTCGCCGAGCGCCGGCAGCGCTCCGAGGAACCCCCCGGGCCCCAGCACGTCGATGATCACCTCGACGCCATCCGGCGTGGGCCGGGTCAGCTTCACCGCACCCGTCGCGACGACGTAGAGCCGTTCCGCGGGGCGGCCGGCGAGGTGGACCGCCTCGCCGGCGTCGATGCTGCGCATCCCGCACCGCCGATCGACCTCGGCGAGTGCCTCCGGGGCGAGGGAGCGGAACAGTGGCGTGGCGCCGAGCGCCCGGACCCGCACGTCGTGGCCGCAGGCGTGCGGGTCCGCGAGCGGGATCGTGATCGGGCTGCGGCGCGTCACGGCCATCCACCTCTCGGTGCGTCGGAGGGTACGGCGGGGATCAGCCGGCGACAGGTTCGGGGGCCGCACGATGCTGCTTCGCTGCCGGGGCCGCAACCTCGACGTCCTCGGCGTGTCGACCGCGCAGCAACCGCATCGCGTTCAGGATCACCAACAGGACGGAGCCCTGGTGGACGAGCATCCCACCGGCCATGTGGACCTCGCGGGCCAGCACCCCGACGAGCAGCACCGCGACCGTGGCGAGCGCGAGCGTGATGTTCTGCCGCATCACCCGGACGGTGCGTCGTGAGATGTCCAGCGCCTCGGCTGCGCGTGGGAGCCGGTCGGTGGTCAGCGCGACGTCGGCGGTCTCGATCGCGACGGGTGTGCCCGCCGTGCCCATCGCGATCCCGACGTCGGCGGCAGCCAGTGCCGGGGCGTCGTTCACCCCGTCGCCGACCATGGCGACCACGTATCCGTCGGCGCGGAGCCGTTCGACGGCCGCGAGCTTGTCCTCCGGGGACAGTTCGGCCTGGACGTGGTCGATCCCGACCTCGGCGGCGACGGCCGCCGCCACCGGCCGGGCATCGCCGGTGAGCATCGTGACGTGCTCGACCCCTGCGTGACGCAGGGCGGCGACCGCCTCCGCTGCGTCGTCGCGGACCCGGTCCGCCAGCGCCAGGACCCCGGCCACCTCCTGATCGACGAGGACCAGGACGGCGGTGCGCCCGGCGGCCCGCTGACCGGCGAGGGTGTCGTGTGCGACGGTCGGGACGTCGACCCCGAGTGCGGCGGCCAACCTCGGCGTCCCCACCGCGATCCGCCGGCCGTCAGGAGCGTCTGCCTCGACACCGCCGCCGGCGTGGGCGACGAACCGGTCGGGGGTGGTGGATGCGGCGACGCCGGCGGCACGGGCGGCGGCCAGGATCGGCACCGCGAGCGGGTGCTCCGAGCCAGCCTCCGCGATCGCCGCCCACCCGAGCAGGTCGCCTTCGCTGACATCGTCCGCAAGGGGGACGGCCGCGACGAGTTCCGGGCGACCCTCGGTCAGGGTGCCCGTCTTGTCCAAGGCGACTGCGGTGACCCGGCCAACCGCCTCGAGGTGCTCCCCGCCGCGGATCAGGATCCCGCGCCGGGCGGCCCGGCCGATCCCGGCGACGACGGCGACCGGCATGGAGATCACCAGCGCGCCGGGGCACCCGATCACCAGCAGCGTCAGCGCGAGGCGGACGTCGCCGCTGACCAGTCCGGCGCCGACCGCGAGGATCACGACCGCCGGGGTGTACCAGCGTGCGAAGCGTTCGATCGACCGCTGCGCCGGCACCTGGGCCTCCTGGGCCTCTTCGACCCGGTGGATGATCCGACCCAGCGCGGTGTCGCCGCCGATCCGCTCGGCCCGGATCTCGAGCCGGCCGCCACCGGTGATCGTGCCGGCGCTGACCGGGCTGCCGGCCGCCTTCTCGGCCGGCATCGACTCGCCGGTGATCGTGGACTCGTCCACGGCGGCCGCGCCCGCGACCACCTCGCCGTCGACCGGGATGCGGTCGCCGGGACGAACGATCACGACCTCGCCGCGGCGGACGTCGGCCGGGGCCACCTCGACCTCGACGCCGTCGCGGCGGACGCGTGCGGTCTCCGGCACCAGCTCAAGGAGCCGGGCGAGCGCGGCGCGGGTCCGACCGATCGTGGACGCTTCCAGGGCGCCGCCGAGCGCGAACAGCCACGTGACAGCGGCAGCCTCCCACAGTTCGCCGATCGTGATCGCGCCGATGGCGGCGACCGTGACGAGCGCTTCGATGCCGATGCGGCGGATCCGCAGGTCGCGGACGGCACGCACCGCGATCGCGGCACCGGCGACGATGGTGGCCGCGATCAGGGCAACCACGCGGACGGTCGGGACGACGCCAGCCACGCTCGCCGCGCTGACGACGGTGGCCAGCGGCCCCACGCCCTGGCCGATCGCGATCAGTGCGCCAGCGACGACCGTAGCGCTCCAACGTCGCGCTGCGGTCGTGGCGAGCCAGCGGGGCAGCGGTCGGGAGGGCCGCATGGTCAGAACCCCCGCGGCCGTGCGTCGTACCCGGCGGCCGCGACCGCCTCGACCAGCGTCTGGGTGTCGGCCAGGTCGGGATCGTGATCGATCTCGATGCGGCCCGTCGTGACGTGCACGGCCGACCGTGTCACTCCTGGCACGACGGCGAGTCGGCCCTCGATCTTGCCGATGCAGGACGGGCAGGACAGACCGTCGCTGTACAGGGTGGTGGTGCGCATCTCGGGTCCTCCGTGGGAACGCCGGTGTCGTTCACCGGTCGACCACGACGCTACGGACGCCGAGGTGCCCGTTCCCTGACACAGATCAGGCAACGGACGGGCGGTCCCGACCGGTCCGGTGGGCAGCCGTGCAGGCGGCGCAGCGATGCGGAGATCGCCACAAGGACCGCGGAGGCCGGACGGGGCGCTGCTCCGGTCACCTTCCTCGGTGCGTGCACGCACCGGAGTAGACGAAGGTGGCGTCGCCCGCAGGGGTCAGGCCGGTGCCGGCGACGTCGAGGTGGCACTCGGACCAGCGGCCAGGATGCGGTGCATCGTTGCTGCGGCCGAGGAACACCTGTCCGACCGTCGCGCCGGTGGTGAGGTCGACCTCGAACCGGAAGCGGTCGTCGTGCAGGATCACCGGTTCCGAGCCGTGGATCGTGCCGGAGAAGAACTGGGTTCCCGTGACCTCCAGCGTGTCGCTGGACAGGTCGAACGTCGCGGTCGGGTGGTAGAGGATGTGACCGTGCAGGTCGCCGGTCAGCGTCACGATGTCGGTGCTGCGCTGGACCATGCCCGTCGGAGTGGGTCGCTGCGAGTGCACGATGGCCGTCGAGAACAGGTGGACGCCCTCGCCGGAGACGGGTACCGCCTGCATCGGCGCGGCATCGGCTCGGTGCGTGGACGTCGCGACCGCCGCCACCAGCAGGACCGCGAGCAGGGCGGCGGTGGTCGAACGTGTGACAGGCAGGATGCGCGAGGGCGCCGCCTGCGGGTGCCTGGGGTCGTCCATGAGGGTGTCTCCCTCGGTGAGCGGGGGCGCGTCAGCCCGTCGGACGATCGATGCGGTGGCGGAGGGCGAGGGCTTCGAGCGCACCCCCGGCACCGCCGCCGACGAGGCCGATCATGAGCAGGACGGTCACGAAGCCGGTGACGCCGCCACCGAGGACGCCGTCGATCGCGTCGCCGAGGAGCGCCGCGGGCACGATCGCGACCACCGCGGCTACCAGCCACCCTGCGGCCCCGATGACGACCAGTCGGCCGGGGCGGTGCAGACGTCGACGCAGGATGCGCCACTCGACACCGCCGGCGACGGCCCCGACCGCGAAGATGCCGAGGATGAGGTCCAGGGGCGGGCCGCCGATCAGGTAGCCGCCGAGGAAGCCGCCGGCGAGCGCGACCACCGCGACGGGTGCCGTACGACGCACCCGTGCCCGGTCGGGCACCAGCGCCCGATGGCGCAGGGAGGCCCACACGCAGCCTCCGACGACGAAGGCGGCGAGCAGGGACAGGTCGCGGAGGAGGCTGTCGTGCGCGGCGCCGAGCGCCTCGACCGTGCCCCCGAGGAGTCCGAACAGCCCGAAGGCGGTCCCGAGCCCCACCGCGTTGACCGCGACCCATCGTCGGACCGACCACGGAGCGTGCGTGCCGGTGGTGATGCCGTCAGCTGTGGGGGACATGGGGACTCCCGATCCGTCGGCCTCCGGGCCCTGCGGGACGTCGCAGGTGGCGCGGTGGTCGCGACCTGGCCAGCATCCGCTCTGCTGCGCGGCGGGTCGCCCGAGCACACCCCGGAGTTCGTGTCGGTGCAGGCCCCGAACCCTCCTCCGGGCAGACCCGGAGGACGCACGGGGACCGGTGTGCCACACTGAGCCGTGGCGACCTGGCGAGGGCCCCTGTCGGCGCTCATCGTCGATGACCACGGCGGCTTCCGTGCCTGGGCGCGGACGTTCCTCGAAGCCGAGGGCTACCGGGTGGTGGGCGAGGCCGCCGGCGGGACGGAGGCGATCAGCGCGGTGCGTCGGCTGCGGCCGGACGTGGTGCTCCTCGATGTCCATCTGCCCGACCTGGACGGGTTCGAGGTCGCACGACGGGTGGCGGCGGAGCCTGCGCCGCCGGCGGTGGTGCTGGTCTCGAGCCGGGAGGTGGAGGAGTTCGGCTGGCGCGTGGGTGCCACCTCCGTGTGCGGCTTCATCTCGAAGGTCGACCTGTCCGGCGAGCGCCTCGGCGCACTCGTCGAGGGAGGGTCGTGACGTGGAGGTCCGCACCGCGGTGGGGGGAGCGCGCAGTATCGTCGCGCGACGCACTCGCCGCCGTGCCACGCTCGCCGTGGCGTGGGCCGGCCTGGGTACCGCGGTGCTCCTGGCGACCGCCTCGCTCGTGCTCCTCGTCGTCACCCCGCCTGTGGCGGCCGAGCCGACCCTGACCGGCTCCCGCCCGGTGGACGGTGGCATCCTCCTGGCGTTCCTCGCCTACTCGGCGTTCGGTGCCCTGATCGTGGCGCGCCGCAGGGACAACCGCGTCGGGTGGATCTTCCTCGGGGCGGGGGTGGGGTTCCAGCTGTGGTTGTTCGCCCACCGGTACGCCGTGGCTGGCCTCGTGGCCTGGCCCGGCGCTCTGCCGGGGGCGACGCTGGCTGCCTGGCTGACGCTGTGGATCGTCGTCCCGGGCTTCGTGCTGGCGTTCACCTTCCTCCCCCAGGTGTTCCCCGACGGGATGTTGCTGTCCCCGCGGTGGCGGCCCGCTGCCTGGTTCGCGGCTGCGGCGCTGATCGTGTGGGCCGTCACGTGGGCGACCGTCCCGGGACCGATCGCCGGCTTCCCTGGCGTCGACAACCCGGTCGGGATCACGGCGATCGGGCGGCTGGACAGCGGCATCGGCTGGGTGATGTTCGTGCTGGCGGTCCTGGCGTCGGCCGCCTCGCTGGTGGTCCGCTACGTCCGCGCGTCGGGGGTCGCCCGCCGTCAGATCCGGTGGCTCGCCTACGCCGTCGCGTGGATGGGGCTGACGCTGGTGGTCGTCTCCGTCGGCTCCGAAGGGGTCCGTGCTGCCGAGGTCGCGGGCGAGGTGCTCTTCCCCCTGGCGATCGCCGGGGTGCCGCTCGCCGCGTTCGTCGCGATCTTCAGGCACGATCTGTACGACCTCGACGTCGTGGTCTCGAAGACCCTGACCTTCGGGGTGCTGGTCGCGCTCATCACGGTGGCGTACGTCGCGGTCGTCGCGACGGTCGGGGCGGTCGCCGGGGCGGCCGGGGAGCTCAGCCTCACCCTGGCGGTGGTCGTCACGGCGGTGGTGGCGGTCGCGTTCCACCCCGTCCGGACACGCGTGGCGCGCCTCGCCGACCGGCTGGTCTACGGATCGCGGGCCACCCCCTACGAGGTCCTGGCCGGGTTCTCCCGCCGTCTCGGTGGCACGTTGGACGCGGAGGACGCCCTGCCGCAGATGGCCCGGATCGTCGGCGAGGGGGTCGGCGCCACCGCGGTGGACGTGTGGCTGGTCGTCAGCGGCGGCCTGCGGCGGGTGGCCCTGTGGCCGACCGACCCGCACCGCTCCTCGCCGACGTCGCCGGAGGCCGGCTCATCGCCGGGGCCGGGCACCGATCGGGTCGTGGAGGTTCGCGACCGCGGGGAGCTGCTCGGCACGATCAACCTGACGTTGCCCGAGGGGCGGACCCTGACCCCGACCGAGGATCGACTCGTGCGGGACCTCGCGGCCCACGCGGGTCTCGTCCTCAGCAACGTCCGGCTGCTCGAGCAGCTCAAGGCGTCGCGCCAGCGACTGATCACGGCGCAGGACGAGGAGCGCCGCCGCATCGAGCGCGACATCCACGACGGGGTCCAGCAGCGGCTGGTGACCCTCGCCCTGGCACTGCGGATGGCAGCGACGCGCGCGGGACGGGCCCCACCGACCGAGCTGGAGGCGAGGTTGGAGGGCATCGCCGCGGAGGTGGCCGAGACCCTCGCGGAGCTGCGGCGGCTGGCCCGCGGCATCCACCCGGCCATCGTCACGGAAGGTGGGCTCGCCGCCGCGCTCGAGTCCCTGGCGCAGCGGGCTCCGGTCCCCGTCGAGCTGCAGCTCACCCCGGTGGACCGGCTGAGGACGTCGGTCGAGGTCAGCGTGTACTACCTCGTCGCTGAGGCGCTGACCAACGTGGCCAAGCACGCGCGGGCATCCACCGCGACCGTCGCCCTCGACCGGCACGCAGACCACCTCCGGATCGAGGTGGCAGACGACGGAGCAGGTGGCGCCAGACCGTCCCCCGGCTCGGGTCTGGCCGGGTTGACCGATCGTGTCGCCGCACTGGGCGGTCGGCTGGAGCTCGACAGCCCGGCGGGGGGCGGAACGCGGGTCCGGGCGGAGATCCCATGCGGGTCGTGATCGCCGACGACTCCGTGCTGTTCCGTGAGGGGCTGGCCGCCCTGCTGGACCGCAGCGGCTTCGAGGTGGTGGCGCAGGCCGCCGACGCCGACGAGCTGGCTGCGCTGGTCGCTGCCGACCTTCCTGACGTGGCGATCGTCGACATCCGGATGCCCCCGACCCACACCGACGAGGGGCTCGTGGCGTCGATCGCACTGCGCGAACGCCACCCTGACGTTGGCATCCTCGTCCTCTCCCACCATGTCGGATCGCACCAGGCGGTCCGGTTGCTCGCGGACAACCCCGCGGGAGTTGGCTACCTGCTCAAGGACCGCGTCACCGAGCTCACCGGCTTCCTCGACGCGGTCGCCCGGGTCGCAGCCGGTGGTTCGGTGATCGATCCCGAGGTCGTCGTCGCCCTGCTCGACGGCCACCGCCGTCGGGGCCGGCTGGACACGCTCACCCCACGGGAACGCGAGATCCTCGCGCTGATGGCCGAAGGTCGGACGAACCACGCGATCAGCGATCAGCTCGTCGTCGGCATCAAGACCGTCGAGACCCACGTCGCCCACATCTTCGCGAAGCTGGGCCTGCTCCCCGCGCCGGAGGATCATCGGCGCGTGCTCGCGGTGCTGCGCTACCTCCGGGTGGGATGACGCGGCCCGCGTCCTCGGTCGGCGCACGGAGTCCCCGCCGACGGGTCTTGACCGACGCGGCCCGTTCCGGCAGCGTGCTCGGTGCCGATGCCGTTCTCCCTCGAGCCTGACGAGGCTGCGGAGGCCGTGGTCGCCCTCCAGCAGCGCTTCGCGGCTGCCGGCATCGAACTGCCGCTGCGGTTGTGGGACGGCCGCAGCGTCGGTCCGGACGACGCCGGGTTCCGGTTGGTGCTGCACGAGCCCTGGTCGCTGCGGGCGCTGCTGGTCCCACCCACCGACCTGCAGGTCGGGGAGACCTACCTGCGTGACGCCGTCGACGTCGAGGGGTCGATGGTCGCGGCGGTCGAGGGCCTGGTGCGGCTACGCGACGGGTTGACCGGCGCCGGCCGGCGGGCGTTGGCGTCGTTGCTGCTCCGGCTGCCGCGTCCGCCACGGCGGGAGCGCGACGGGCGCGTGGTGCTGCGCGGGCGGCGGCACACCCAGCGGCGGGACGCCGCCGCGGTCCAGCACCACTACGACGCCGGTGACGAGCTGTACCGACGGTTCCTCGACCGCGACCTGGTGTACTCCTGCGCCTACTTCGCCGACGCCGACCGCGACGCGCCCGTCACCGACCCGACGGTCCTCGACCGGGCGCAGCAACGCAAGCTCGAGCTCGTGTGCCGCAAGCTGCACCTGCACCCCGGGGAGCGTCTCCTCGACGTCGGGTGCGGCTGGGGTTCGTTGGCGCTACACGCGGCCCGCCACCACGGGGTGGCGGTGCTCGGCGTGACCCTGTCGGAGAACCAGGCCGCCACGGCACGCGCGCGGGTCGCCGAGGCGGGGCTGACCGACCGGGTCAGCATCGAGCTGTGCGACTACCGCGACGTGACCGACCGCTTCGATGCGATCGCGTCGATCGGGATGGTCGAGCACGTCGGGGCGGTGCAGCTCGACCGCTACTTCGCCCACCTGCACGACCGTCTCGAGGACGGTGGTCGGCTGCTCAACCACGGCATCACCACCGGCCAGCGTGACGTCGTGCGGGATCTCAGCCGGGATCGCGACAGCTTCATCGCTCGGTACGTCTTCCCCGACGGCGCGCTCGTGCCCGCGCACCGGATGGTGCAGCACGTCGAACGAGCCGGGTTCGAGCTCCGCGACGTCGAACAGCTGCGCCCGCACTACGCGCGGACCCTCCGTCACTGGGTCGCCAACCTCGAAGCGGCCTACGACGAGGTGCGCGACGCCGTCGGGGAGCGCACCGCCCGCGTGTGGCGCGCCTACCTCGCCGGCTCCGCGATCGGGTTCGAGCGTGCGGACCTCGGCGTGATCCAGATCCTCGCGACCCGCGGCGGCGCCGAGGTGCCGCTGGACCGCGCCCACCTCGCCCTGCAGAACGTCGCCGAGGTGGACACCGCCGGTCGGTGAGCCGCCGCGACGTGCGGCCGGGGCCGTTGGACCCGACGGCTGGCAGGGCCGTTGGTCCCAACAGCGGGTGAGGGAGGGCCCGGGTCGCGGCGCCACTCGGCGGCGATGATGCGCAGCACCCGAACCTTTAGCGTGGAGCCAAACGTGTTGGGCACCGATCCCGGCCGTCGGCGTCTGCTGACGGGCCTCGCCGCCGCCCCCGCACTGGCGGTCGCCGCCGTTGCGGTGGCGCGGCTCGGTGCGCATGCCGCGACGCTCCGCCCCAGCGGGCGGGGCACCTCCACGCAGCGCTGCGGTGCCTGCGGCGCGTGGGACCATGCGATGCTGGACGCGCGATGCCCCGCAGCGCCCCCGGTGGTGCGGACATGACCACCGCCCGACCTCCC
>SKNO01000256.1 GCA_007120465.1 Nitriliruptoraceae bacterium | reverse complement strand
GGCCGACCGATGACCCCCGCCGTCGCGAGCCGGCCATGAGCGCTGGCCTGGTCCCTTCCGCCCCGGACGGTGCGGTGACCGGCGTGCCGCCGACGCAGCACGACGACGTCGGGTGTGCGCCCGACGGGTTGGACCGGTTGGCGCAGCGGCGTCGTGGCCGGGCGCCTCGAGGGACCCACCGCATGCGCGCGCTCTGCCACGAGCTCGGCGAGCCGCAGGACACCCTCCGCACGGTGCACGTGGCCGGCACCGACGGGAAGACCAGCACGGTCCGGATCATCGCGTCGCTGCTCGACGCCCTTGGCGTGGCTTGCGGGGAGACCACCTCGCCGCACCTCGAGGACGTCACCGAGCGGATCCGGATCGGCGGGCGCGCGGTGCCGCGGGCCGCACTGCTCGGCTACCTGCCGGGCCTGGAGGCCGCGATCGAACGGGCCGAGGCCGACGTCGGCGAGCGCATCACCTTCTTCGAGTCGATCACCGGCATGGCGCTGCGGGTGTTCGCCGACCGAGCGGTGGACGCCGCCGTCGTCGAGGCCGGGATCGGCGGGACCGGGGACGCCAGCAACGTCGTCCACGCCGACGTCCGGGTGCTCACCCGGGTCGGGCTCGACCATGCCGAGCTCGGTGCCACCCTCAGCGAGGTGGCGACCGAGAAGGCCGGGATCGTCGAGCCCGGCGGCACGCTGATCGTCGGGGCGCAGACGGCGGAGGCGTGGCGAGCGATCGAGCGGGTCATCGCCGACCGTGGGGCCACCCTGCTGCGCGCCGGACACGACTTCGGGGTGCTGACCCGGCGTCCGGCCCCCGGCGGACAGGCGGTGGGACTGCGCGGGCTTCGCGGCTCGTCCGTGCGGGGGCGGCTGCCGCTACCCGGAGCGCACCAGGCTGCCAACGCCGCCGTCGCCCTCGCGGCGGTCCAGTGCTTCCTCGGCACCACCGACCTCGATCCTGCACGGTTGCGGGCCGGGCTCGCGGCGGTGCGGGTCCCAGGGCGGATCGAGGTGACCCGACGCGACGGCACCCCGCCCGTCGTCCTCGACGGCGCGCACGACCGGCTGGCCGTCCGGGCCCTGACCACCACGCTCCGGGAGTCCCTGCGGCCGCGCACCGCGACGGTGGTGCTCGGGTTGAGCGGTGGCCGTGATCCACGGCCGCTGCTCGAGGAGCTCGCCGTCCTCGAACCCCGGTTCGTGGTGACCCGCTCCGCGAGCCCGACCGCGATGCCCGCGCAGGAGCTGGCCGGGCAGGTCCGGCGGTGGGGTGCGCAGGCGACCGTCGCGGAGGAGCCAGCGGATGCACTGGAGGCGGCCGCTGCGATGACCCCGCCGGGTGGGCTCGTGGTGGTGACCGGGTCGCTCCACCTCGTCGGTGACGCGCGGCGCGCCCTCGGGACGGCTGCGCTCCGGCCACCAGCTACGGTGGCCGGAGCACGGGACGGGAGGTGAGCGTGGTCGACGAGGTGCCGATCGTGCAGTCGGTCGACCGCGCCGTCGCGGTCATGGAGATCCTCGCCCGCGACGGGTGGGCCGGGGTGACCGACATCTCCCGTGAGCTCGGCATCCACAAGTCCACCGTGTTCCGGCTCCTGGCGACGCTCGAGCGACGTGGCGTCGTCGAGCAGCACAGCGAGACGCAGAAGTACCGGCTCGGGTTCGCGGTGCTGCGGTTCGCGAGCGCCGTCCGGTCGTCCCTGGACCTGGTGCGGGCCGCCCGACCGATCTGTGACCGGCTCAGTCGCCGCACCGACGAGACGGTCAACGTCGCCGTGCTCGAGGACGACGAGGTCGTCAGCATCCACCAGGTGAACCTGTCGTCGAGCCGGGTGACGGTGGACTGGCTCGGTCGGCACACCCCGTTGCACTGCACGTCCAGCGGCAAGATGTTCCTCGCCCACCTGCCGGCCGCGCAGGTCGATGAGCTGCTCGCCGGCCCGCTCGAGCGGTACACGCCCGCGACGATCGTCGACCCGGACGAGCTCCGCGCGCAGCTGCGGACGATCCGCGAGCGCGGCTACTCCAGCACCCTCGAGGAGCTCGAGGAGGGGCTGAACGCCGTGGCCGCACCGATCCGGGGACCCGACGGCACCATGGTCGCGTCCGTCTCGGTATCGGGACCGTCGTACCGGATGGAGCCCGAGCGGATGCGCGAGGTCGGGGCCATCGCCTGCGAGGCGGCCGAGGAGATCTCCCGTCGGCTGGGGTTCCTCGGCGATCCCCGCGTCGTCGCGGCGGACTGACCCGCGGCCACCCCGTCGGGTCGGTCACGCGCCTGGCCACGGCACCGCGTCGATCATCCGCGTGCCCGTCGCTCAGGACAGCCACATCACCGCGCGGACGAGCAGGAAGCACACCACGCCGATCCCCGCGAGGCCGAGGACGATGTACGGCAGCGCGTCCTCGACCTCGTCACGGTCGGGCTTGCCGCCGGAGCGCGCCATCTGCTTCATCATCTCGAGGGACCGCTGCATACCCCCGTGAGACGGTCCCATACTGCATCCTCCCGCTGCCTGGAACCATGGTAGTTCGCGTCGCTGCAGCGAGGTGGGAGCGTGCGGAGAGCCGTCCGGTCTCCTTGGCCCTCGCGCCGGCGTGGGTCGCCGGTACCCCTATCGACGCGACGGTCCTCGGGGCGTAGTCTGACCAGTGTCCCTTCCGGTGTCCGGGCTGCTCTCGGTCCGCCAGGCTTCGATCGCGCTGGCGAGTTCCATCCACCCGGAGAACCGACGTTCGACCCCGTCGTCGGTCGTGATCGTGCCGACGACCGTCTCGGCCGCAGGGTCCAGCTCGAGCCGTGCCCCGAGCCGCGCGACGTCAGGATCCATGGTGTGGAGGGTGGCCGTTGACCGTCGGCTCGGCGACGGGGTGCCCACCGTAGGAACTGATCCGTGATGGCGGACAGCCCTCCGACGTTGCTTGAACGGGCGCGTGAGCAGGCTGAGCTCGATGCGGTGATCGTCGGCGCGACGCGATCACGTGGTGTGACCGCGGTGATCTCGGGGCCGGCGGGGATCGGCAAGACGGCGCTCCTGAGCCAGGTTCGCGCACGGGCCGCGGAGCAGGGTCTCGCGGTGCTGGTCGCCCGCGGCGGGGAACTCGAGCGGGACTTCGGCTTCGGTGTGGTTCGTCAGCTGCTCGAGCGAGTGGTGAGCCGTGCTGCGCCAGAACAACGCCGCTGCCTGATGTCCGGCGCTGCAGCGCTCGCCGAACGCGTCTTCGCACCCGGGAGGGAGGAAACCACCGGCCCGCCGGATGCCACGTTGCACGGGCTGTACTGGCTGGTGGCGAACCTGGCTGACGAGGCGCCGGTACTGCTTGCCATCGATGATGCCCACTGGGCCGATCCGCCGTCGTTGCGGTTCCTGCTGTATCTCGCCCGGCGGCTCGAGGGGCTGCGGGCGGCGATCGCGCTGGCGGTCCGCACGGGGGAGGAGGGATCGGAGCAGGAGCTCCTGACGATGCTGCAGGTCGAGGGCGCGTCGGTGACGATCCGTCCGCGACCGCTCAGTGCGGATGCGGTGGGGAGCCTGGTCGAAGCGCAGCTCGGCTCCGCTGACCCGGAGCTCGCCCGGGCCTGTCGCCGGTTGACCCGCGGCAACCCGTTCCTGCTCGTGACCCTGCTCGAGGAGTTGCGCCGTGAGGGACGTGAGCCCGCTGACCTGGCTCCGGAGACCGTCGGTCGGTTGGTGCCCGAGCGGATCACCGCGTCGGTGCTGCTTCGGGTCGGCCGCCTCGGACGTCCGGTGTTGGAGCTGGCGCGGGCGGTCGCGATCCTCGGTGAGCAGACGAGCCTGGCGCACGCTGCAGCCCTGGCGAAGCTGACGCCGATCGAGGCGGGGGCCG
The DNA here is from genome assembly GCA_007120465.1 of Nitriliruptoraceae bacterium. Lineage (GTDB taxonomy): Bacteria > Actinomycetota > Nitriliruptoria > Nitriliruptorales > Nitriliruptoraceae > CSSed11-175R1. The sequence goes on along the minus strand of SKNO01000256.1, from coordinate 10,335 downwards.
CCGTGGACGCGCTGGTGGGGGCGGGGGTCCTCGAGGGTGGGCGGCCACTGCGTTTCACCCATCCGATCGTGCGCACGGCGATCCACCACGACATCGCCGAGGGGGCTCGCTCGGCGCTGCACACCAGGGCCGCGGGGGTGCTCGCGGCTGCCGGCGAGGACCCGGAGGCGGTCGCGGTGCATCTGCTCGCGGTCGAGCCGGCGGGTGATCCGTCGGTCGTGCAGCGGCTCCGTGAGGCTGCGGCCGTGGCGCGCTCGCGGGGTGCCGTGGAATCGGCGAGCCGTTATCTGCGTCGTGCCTTGTGTGAACCGCCGCGTGATGAGGCGCGGGCGGCGCTCATGGTGCAACTCGGTGATGATGCCTGGCATGCCGGTGAGCCCGACACCGTCGACCTGCTGCGCGAGGGGTTCGAGTCGGCACGTGATCCCCGGGTGCGGGCACAGGCAGCGCTCTCCCTCGGTCCGGGCCTGCTGTTCGTCGGCAGGGTGGAGGAGGGGGTGGATGTCCTCGAACGCGGCCTGGACGGGCTCGAGGACGAGGTGCTTGGGGCGCAGCTCGAAGCCATGCTCCTGGCGGCAGGGATCACCGACCTCGCCGCGCACCGCCGCGTGCAAGCGCGGCTGCAGGAACTGCGGTCGGCCGCCAGCGCCGGCGACGCCACGAGCCCGACCATCCTGGCCTGCCTGACCACCGAGGTCGCGCTGACGGGCGGCTCGGCCGCCGAGATCGCCGAGATGGCCGAACGGGCGCTCGCCGATGAGCTGCTGGTTCGTGGCGAGATGGTGCTCACGCCCTTCCCCTATCCGCCGGCCTTCTGGCTCTCGATCGTGGACCAGCCTCAGGTCGCGACGAGCGCCATGGGGACGGCACTCGCGGAAGCCCGTGCGCGAGGCTCCCTGCTGGGGACCGCGTTCCCGTTGGCGTATCGGGCCGTCGCCTGGTACCGGCTGGGGTCCCTCGCCGAGGCCGAGGCGGATGCGCAGGCGGCGATCGACCCGGGGCCGGGGATCCCCCATGCCACCGGTGTCGCGACCGTCGCCTCGGTCCTGCTCGAGCGCGGTGACCTCGACGGGGCGCGGGCGTTGCTGGCAGCCACCGAGGGTGCGGTCCCCGATCTGGACGCGTTCCCGCTCCTGCTGCTGCGTGAGGCGCGGGCGAGACTCGCGAGCGCGGAAGGCGATCCCTCCGCTGCCTTGGCCGAGCTCGAGGCTTGCCGACGCTGGGAGGACGAGTTCGGGGTCCCGACCGTGATCCCGGTTGCCTGGCGCTCGCACGCGGCGCTCGCACATCTCGCGCTGGGCGGGGACCTCGAAGCGCGCCGGCTTGCTGGCGAGGAGGTGGAGGTCGCCCGCCGGTTCGGGGCGGCTCGCGCGATCGGTGTCGCCCTTCGCGTTGCCGGGCTGGTCGAAGGCGGGGAGCGTGGCCTGGAGCTGCTGACCGAGGCGGTCTCGACGCTCGAGCACAGCGCGGACCGTCTGGGGCGCGCCCACGCCCTCGTGGATCTCGGCGCGGCACTTCGGCGCGCCGGCCAGCGCACACAGGCGCGCGAGCGGCTGGCTGCCGGCATGGACCTTGCCCACCGCTGTGGTGCTGCGGCGCTGGTGTTGCGAGCCCAGGACGAGTTGCGTGTCGCCGGGGCACGCCCACGTCGACCGGTCCAGACGGGCCTCGAGTCACTCACTGCGAGCGAGCGCCGGGTGGCACAGATGGCCGCGGACGGCATGACCAACCCGGCGATCGCGCAAGCCCTGTTCGTCACGCTGCGGACCGTGGAGATGCACCTGTCGAACGTGTACCGCAAGCTCCAGATCTCCTCCCGCACACAGCTTCCTGCGACGTTGGCTCCCCCGCAGCACTGACGCCGGACGAAAAGTCTTCGGTGTCCACCCCGTGGAGCCGCCACCCGCTACGCCGGACGCTCATCGTGTTCGAGGACAGCCCTCGAACGTGACGGACCTTGGGAGGAAGACGATGAGACGTGCGCTGATCCTGGTCGTGGCCATGGCGATGCTGACGGTGTCGGCCGTTGCGAGCGTGGCGCAGGAGCACCAGGTGCCCGACCACCCACACATGTTGGTGCTGGGGATCGAGATCGGTGAGGTCGACGGCTCGTTCGCCGTCCTCGGCTGGCGCAGGTGCGTCGACCTGGCCGCCGGACATGCTGTCCCGCTGCATGCCCACCACGACCGGCTGCACTTCGGACCGGTCAACGACGTGCTGTTCGACAACGCCGGCCACGCGGTCATCGGCGGGGCGCCGTTCGGTCCCTGGGAAGGCTGCGCCGGACTCGAGGCGGCGCTGCCGATCGTGTTCGGCTGAGGACGGACGAGGGTGCAGGGAGGGGGAGCCAGATGAGGGATGCGCGGAGTCAACGGGCAGACACGGCGACGGCGATCCGGGACCCGTCGGCGGAGCCGGCCCGGGGTTCGAGACGGCCCGCCTACACCCGTCTGCAGGTGCTCGGGCTGCTGCTGATCGCCGGCACGGGGCTGGCCGTCACGGCGGCGATCATCATGACCGAGCCCCGGCTCGCGGGTGAGGTGCTGGTGTTCTTCGGGCCCGTGGCGGCCGTGACGCTGCTGGCGGCCTGGCTGGCGTGGCGGTACGGCGCGTGGGCGCGGGCCGTCGCCGTGATCGTCGGCGCGGCTGCGGCCGTGCTGCTGTCGTGGACGGCGACCGCACTCAGCCATCCGCAGAGCGTGGTGGACTTCGGCCTCGGTCTCGGGGTCGCAACCGGCGTCGTGTTGACCGTCGGGGGCGGGATCGCCGCGCTGGTCGCTGGTCGGCGAGGACGGGTCGCCACTGAGCGGACGTCCGTGGAGCGGCGGCTCACCCGAGGTGTGGCGGTCGCCCTCGGGGTCGCGTTGGCGGCCTCGGCGGTGCTGACCCTGGCCGGGCGCAGCACGGTCGACCCGGCCGAGACCGCCGGGGCGATACCGGTCGAGATGGCCGGCTTCGAGTTCCGGCCGGCCGAGATCCACCTCGACGGTCCCGACGGGCGGCTGGTGGTGCGAAACGCCGACGTGTTCCTCCACGACCTCTCGATCCCGGCGCTCGACACCGGCATCGTGCAGATCACGCCAGGCTCGACGGTGGTCGTGGAGCTGACCGGCGCCGCTGCGGGTACGTACGTGGTGTACTGCACCCTGCACAGCGACCTGTCGGCGGACCAGCCCGGCGACGAGGACATGACGGCGCTGCTGGTGGTCCGGTAGTTGCGATGGTCGGACGCAGGGCCCGACGATGGTGGCGGGTCGCTGCCGGCTCATGGTCCGGTTGCGGCTCGATCTGGTCGACCGGTGACACGGCGGCGAGCAGCCGCAGGGCGCCGGACGGTAGACCGACCGAGGGGGAGCGTCGATGGTGCTCCGGGTGAAGGTTCCGGTCGACCTGGTCTGTGGCGATGTGGACGAAGGGTATGGCCCGGTCGCGGACGCGTTCCGCGCCAACTTCGTCAACGGTCACGAGATCGGGGCGGCGTGTGCGATCGTCCGGGACGGGCGGCTGGTGGTGGATCTGTGGGGCGGCTACCGCGACGGTCACACCACGACCGCGTGGGAGGCCGACACGCTGGTGTCGGTGTTCTCGGCCACGAAGGGGATGGCCGGCGCGGCGATGGCGGTGGCCCACTCGCGTGGGCTGTTCGACCTGGACGTCCCCGTGGCGAGCTACTGGCCGGAGTTTGCGGTCAACGGCAAGGAGGCGATCACCGTCCGTCAGCTGCTCGCGCACCAGGCCGGGCTGGCGGTGCTCGACCGCAAGATCACCCTCGACGAGGTCGCCGACCATGATCGGATGGGGGTGCTGTTGGCGGCGCAGCGGCCGCTGTGGGAGCCGGGGAGCAGGCACGGCTACCACGCGGTGACCCTGGGCTGGTACGAGAGCCAGTTGCTGTCGCGGGTCGATCCGCAGGGCCGCACGCTGGGACGGTTCTTCGCCGAGGAGGTGGCTGGCCCGTTGCAGGCGGAGTTCCACATCGGTGTGCCCGACGAGGTGCCGGACGAGCGGATCGCGACCATCCACGCGTTCAAGCCGCCCGAGATGCTGCTCAACCTGGGCAAGATGCCGCGGCAGGTGCTGGTCGGGATGCTCAACCCGCGCAGCGTGCTGAGCCGGTCGATGCGCTGCTTCCCCGAGCTGATGCAGCCGGACGCCTGGAACCGCCGCGCGTCGCTGCGGGTCGAGGCCCCCTCGGTCAACGGCACCGGCCAGCCCCGGGCGATCGCCCGGATCTACGGGGCGCTGGCCAGCGGCGACGACTCCCTCGGGATCGGCGAGGCGACCAGGCGCGAGCTCGAACGGCCTCCGGCAGCACCGACGTCGGGGACGCGCGACGTCGCACTCGGCCTCGAGGGCGGCTACGCGATGGGATTCCTCAAGCCCGGTCCGGCGATGCGCTTCGGGAGCTCATCCCGCGCGTACGGGACCCCTGGGGGTGGCGGGTCGCTCGGGTTCGCTGACCCCGACGCCGGGGTCGGCTACGCCTACGCGATGAACCGGCTCGACTTCCACTTGCCCGTCGACCCCCGCGAGCGGGCCATCCGCCACGCCTTCTACACGTGTATCGGAGGCTCCCCGCAACACCGCTGACGGGACGCTACTCCGTCGTGCCGCCAGGGCCCAGGTCGGTGGACCGAGCCCGTCGTGTAGGCTCGAGGTCGTGGCCATCCATGAGCTCTCCCGGGCCGAGGCGCGCCGGATCGCCGTCCGGGCGCAGCTGCTGGACGGTGCGCGACCGGCTGGTCTGCTGGCGGTGATCCGCCACCTCACGGTGCTCCAGGTCCAGACGACCGCCACGATCGCACCCAGCGCCGATCTGGTCGCGTGGAGCCGACTCGGGTCGGCATACGATCCGGCTGAGCTGGATGACGCGCGCGCGGGCGGGGCCCTGGTCGAGTTGCGGGGGATGATCCGTCCCAGTGAGGACGTCGCGCTCTACCGCGCCGACATGGCGCGATGGGAGTCGGCGCAACGCGGGGACCTGCCCGGCTGGCGGGTTTCCCAGCGTGACTGGGTGCGCGCCAACGACGCTTGCCGACGCGACATCCTCGAGCGCTTGCTCCGCTCCGGGCCGCTGCCAGCCCGCGGATTCCCCGATACCTGCGAGGTGCCGTGGCGGTCGAGCGGGTGGAACAACGACCGCAACGTCACGCTGTTGCTGGAGTTCATGGAGCAGCGGGGCGAGGTCGCGGTTGCGGGGCGCAGCAACGGCGAGCGCCTGTGGGATCTGGCGAGCCGGATCTACCCCGACGATCCGGCTGTCCCGGCGGACGAGGCAGCGCGGCGTCGCAACGAACTGCGGCTGCGATCGCTGGGGATCGCCCGCGCCCGGGGGCCAGAGTGTCCGGTCGAGCCGCAGGACGTCGGCGACGTCGGCGAAACGGCGGTGGTCGAAGGCGTCCGGGGAACGTGGCGCGTCGATCCGTCGCTGCTGGACCGACCGTTCGCCGGCCGGGTGGCGCTGCTGTCACCGTTCGACCGGCTGATCTACGACCGCAAACGCATGACCGAGCTCTTCGAGTTCGACTACCAGCTCGAGATGTACAAGCCCGCAGCCAGGCGTCGGTGGGGCTACTACGCCCTGCCGATCCTGTTCGGCGACCGGCTCGTGGGCAAGCTCGACGCCACCGCTGACCGCTCGGGTGGGGTCCTCCGTGTCCACGCGGTCCACGAGGACGTCACCTTCACCGACGCCATGATCGACGCCGTCCTCCGCGAGATCGAGGACCTGGCGAGCTGGCTCGGACTGGACCTCGACATGGAGAGGTAGTCTCGCTGGCCGAGGTCGTGTCGTCTCCGGGCCGCTCTGCGCAGGACGTCGGTCTTCAGCCACAGCGCCGCGCCGACGCCGAGGACCTGCGACAGCCACACGTGCCATCGGGAACGAGCCTCCTCGGCGTGGTCAAGCACCTCGCCTACGTGGAGCGGTACTGGTTCCAGCGCGTGATCGCCGGGCGCGACGTGTCCGTGTCGTGGCTCGTCGGCGACGAGGATGGCGGCTGGCGGCTCGGATCTGACGAGGGTCGCGACGCGGTCATCGCCTTCTACGAGCGGGAGGTCGCCCGTCACGCCGGGCACATGGACATCATCCGTGAGTTGATCGACGGGGCGACGGGAACCTTCCCTGGGACGAGTGACGCATCCGCGGCTCGCCTGGCTGCGTCGGTCCCGGACGATCTCGCCGTCCCCGTTGACGACGATCGCGAGGTGGACCGCGGCGGCCGTGTCCAGCAGGATGGTGCCCGGTGTGGGCCCGCCTGACGAGTGGTCCAGCGAGGTGCGGTGTGGTGGAAGCTCGACTCGAGGTGACCCGCTCGCAGATCCTGGCGTTCCGTCGCCGGGTCGCGGGGCTCGACGAGCGGCTGCCCCGTGGACGGCGCTCGCTTCGGCGTGCGGCGTGGGCGGGCCTGCAGGACAGCATGCCCCGAGCCGCGCTCCTGTCGCTCCACGCCCGCGTCGAGGCGACCGAGCCGACGACCTGGGAGGATCCCTCGCTCGTCCAGCTGTGGGGCCCGCGCTTCAGCGTCTACGTCGTTGCGGAGCGCGATCGGGCGGTGTTCTCGCTCGGGAGGCTGCCGGACGAGGGAGACGCCCGGCGGCGAGCCGAGGACCTCGCGGCTCGACTGCAGGCGCTGCTCGGCGGGTCGACGATGACTGACCGCGAAGCGGGACGGGCGCTGGGTGTCGACCACAACCAGCTGCGGTACGCCGCTCCAACCGGCACGGTGCTGATCCGGTGGGAGGGCGCTCGATCGCCGACCATCCGAACCGTGCCCGCACCGGAGGTCGATCCTCGAGACGCCCGGCTGGAGCTGGCACGCCGGTACCTGCACATCTTCGGTCCCTCCACGCCCGATGCGTTCGCCCAGTGGGCCGGGCTCCGCCGACCGCGGGGCGTCGCCGCGTTCGATGCGCTCCGCAGGTCGCTGATCCCGGTCCGGACCCCGATCGGGGACCGCTCGATGCTCGCCCGCGATGAGCAGACCCTCGGTGCGGCCCCCGTGCCCGACGCGCCCGTCCGGCTCCTCCCGAGCGGCGATACGTACTTCCTGCTCCAGGGTGACGATCGTGACCTGCTGGTCCCTGATGCGCAGCATCGCGCCGAGCTCTGGCCCTCGCGGGTCTGGCCGGGTGCGCTCCTCCTACATGGCGAGATCGTGGGGACCTGGCGGCGCGCGCAGGGCACGCTGACGATCCGCACCTGGCGTGCCCTGTCACCTGCGGAGCGCGACGCGGTGGAGGGAGAAGCACGGTCCCTGCCGCTGCCCGGCACCGATGGGCGGTTCGAGGTCCGCTGGGATGGCTGAACCTGGCCCGGTGAGCGATCGCCGCCTTCGACGACGTGCCCTGCGACATCGGATGCTCGCACCCACCCCGGCGAGCGTCGCCCCTTCATCCACATCGACCTGTCCCCGACACCTTGGCCGCCCCGGCCGTCGTGGCCCCGCTGGCGCACGACCAGGGACACACCTGGACGAACACCCCGCGGATCAGCCACGGGGGGCTTGAGCCGGTGAAGAGCGATCGGTCTCGGCCGGTGTGGACACCGCGGGGTCTGCGACGAGTGCGATGCGGGTGTGGCTCGCCGGCCCTCACCAGGAGCTGCGCGAGGGGTACGCCGATCAGCGCGGGCCCTGCTCAACGGTGAGCCACGGGCCGTCTCCGTGCGGGCGCTGCGCGCCAGCGAGCCGGTGTCCATCCCGCGTCGACGGTTCAGGTCGGCTCACCTCCACCCGGATCTCGCTGCGGAGGACGAACGGGCATCCTGCACCGTGACCACCGCGACCCGGTCGTCTCCGTGGTCGGTGCGGTATCAGCAGCATCCAGCGCCAAGGTCCGAGGAGCGCCAGGTGATCGGCCCACTAGCCCTTGAGTTCGCGTCCGAGGTCGGGGAAGGTCGCCAGATCCCGGAGGATCCGCCGCAGACGCCCCCGCGTGTCAGGCGGGAGGCTGTGGGTGGCGACCAGCCAGTCCAGGTTGTCGACGGCACGTCGCAAGAGTTCGACGCGCGGCACGGCGACAACTCGTCGAGGGGGATGGTGTCATCGGCGTGTGCCTGTCGCCAGCCCTCCTGCGCGTCCTCCCACGCCCCGGTGATCCCGTCGAGGAGGGCCACGATGTTGGCGGGGTCTGGGTCCGCCTCGTCGATGGCCGCGCTGGGCAGGGGAGCGGGCCAGGGTTCCCTCGTTGACGTGCATCCGCTGGGCCATCGCGGACAGCTTCTGCGCGGACGCCTCATCGAGGGTGACGTTCAGCCGTGTCGTCGCCATACGTGCAGCATGCACGTCGTGGCAGACGTCGTGCACCCAGCCGTCCGTGGTCGGCACCTTCGACGGGTCGCCCCGTCCTGCATGGCCAGGAGCGCCGGCTCGCGGTCGATGAGCGGATGCTGTGGGCAGCGATGGTGGCGGGCGGCCGGCGCGCCGCACCCCACGCTTGGCCATCTCCCACTCGGGCACGTGGTGGATCGCACCGACGCCGAACATCACCCCCACCGCAGACGAGGTACGACGACCGACAGCTGCCTCGCCCTGTTCTCGGCGACCGACGACAGCAGTGGCGTTGTCGGCGGCCTCCCAGACCTCGATCCGGGCACCGGCGAACGGGCGTCGTCCTCGGCGCGGCGTCGCTGCCCGGTGGAGCGGTTCGAGGGCCGCGTCGCGCCGGATCGCAGGTGCCGGGGCCGGGCGTCCAGGTGCTCGAGGTCGGCCGCGTCTCGCGCGCACGGTCACCGATCCGCGACGGGGGTGTTGAGCCGCTGACAGCCCCGGTCAGGGTGGTCCCAGTGCGCACTCCCAGATGCGTACGTCGAACAGCAGGCGGGAGCCGCGACGGGTCACCTCCACGACCCGGTCGCCCGCCAGCCGCAGCAGTTCCGGCGCCGAGGACAGGGCCGACGACAGCGGCACCCGACGCTCCTCCAGCTTGGTGAGCCGCCGGAAGATCGAACGCGCCGTGGTGAGGATCGCCGATTCGTCCTGCAGGGAGCCGGTCGGCAACAGCACCCGGCCATCAGGGGCGAGCCGGTCGGGGACCTGCTCGAGCATGCGGATGGGAAGCTCGCAGCCACGGGGGCCCCCGCCGGTGCCGTCGGGGAACCAGCCGCTGACACGCGCCACCGGATCCGGGATGCCCGACACGTCGCCGATGATCAGATCGGCGCGGAGGTCTCGCGGCAGCGGGTCGAAGAGGTCGCCGCGGTAGAAGGTGGTCACCTCGGGCACGCCCAGCCGCTGCGCGTTGCGTGTGGCCACCTCGGCGGTGTCGGGTGCGCGGTCCACGCCCACGACCCGTCCCGCTCCCAGCTTGGCCGCGATGATCGACAGAACGCCGGACCCGCAGCCAACGTCGATCACGGTGTCGTCCGGGTTCACCGACAGGTGGTCGGCGAGCAGCCGCGAGACCGTGGACGGCACGAACGTGTGGTCGGACAACTCCAGGTCGAAGGGGCCACAACGGCCCTTCCATGCGAACACGACCATCACCATCCTGGGTCGGCGCCAGCGTGTCTAGGGCTCCGCCTGGCCACCATCGCCCGGATGATCCGGCCCCTGCCCGCGCCGCCGCACCCCCAGGCTGAAGACGAGACCGATGACACCGACGATCATGATGATGTAGCCGATGACGCTGACGTTCAGCCCGGCGACCTCGGCGTCCACCGCGAACGCCACAACCGCCCCGAGGACGATGAGCGCGATACTGCCTGCGATCGCCATGACTACCTCCAGTCCATGCACGGCCCACCCGGGCGCTGTCTGGTCACCCTACAAGCCTGCTTCCTGGCGACCTCTCCGTCAATGCCTCCGCGGCCCCACGATCGAACGATGGTGGACCGAGGTCGGCGCGGCACCGATGGTCGGCGGCAAGCTCCGGGGCGAGACCCGCGTGCGCACCGCGGCGGCGGTGCTCGAAGCCTCACGCGGACGGTTCGCAGCCGCCCTGGCCCTCGGGTTCGTGCTCCTGACCGTCGCACGGGCGGTCAACCTCACCCTGATCTTGCTGCTGCAGCGCGACCGCCCCACCGACCCAGGGCCGCGGTCCCCGAGGTTCAGCAACCCATCCGCCGCCGAACTCAGGGACCGGGGAGTGCCGCAGCGCGCGTCGATGGCTGTGCACAACGGCGGTTGTCGCCCGGTTTGGGGCCGTTCCCGACGCTGCCGCGGAAGCCCCGCCGAGTTCGAAGTGCCCAGACCTTCGGTGTCAGGGCGACAGGCCTGAGACCGGGACGCGGGTCGGGTTCGTGGCTGGGTGACGTGCCCGGTGCAGGCAACCGATAGGGAAGGAGCCACCTGCCTGCGCACCCTGGACGGAGGGGCGGAGGCCACGACCTGCGAG
>SKNO01000055.1 GCA_007120465.1 Nitriliruptoraceae bacterium | reverse complement strand
GCCACGAGGCGATGGGCGACGCCATCGCACGGTTCCTGGCGATCGAGGGCCGGATCGACGCCATCGACTACCTCCTCGAGCACGGGCGCATCGCCCACCGCGCCTGGATCGAGCGGTGCTTCGCGCCGCTGCTCCCCGACGACCCCGCCGAGCGGGAGACCACCGTGCTCGCGCTCTACGCCGCCACCGACGTGATGGTCTGGAAGCTGCTGCGCCGGGACTTCGGGAGGTCACGGTCGGAGACCGAGGCCAGCATGCGGCGCCTGGTCGACGGGGTGGTGCGCCCGTCGATCGGGGAGGTCGGGAGGGAGCGGTCATGAACGGACCGGGGCGGCGGTTCCTGCTGGCCATGTGGGAAGGGGGCGGCACGATCCCGCCGGAGCTGGGGGTCGCCCGCCGCCTGCTGGAGCGCGGCCACCAGGTCCACGTGCTGGGCGACCCGACGATCGCACAACGCGCCGAGGCCCTGGGGTGCACCTTCGCACCGTGGCAGCGCGCACCCCATCGCAGCTCGCTGGATCCGGCCGAGGACCTGTTCCGGGACTGGGAGCTGTCCAACCCGGTGGCGGGGATTCGCAACTTCCGCGACCGCTTCATGGCCGGACCGGCCGGGGAGTTCGCGAGCGAGACGCTCGATGAGATCGCGACGGTCCGCCCGGACGCGCTGTTGGCCGACGGGATGATCCTCGGCGCGATGCTGGCGGGCGAGGTCGCCCGGGTGCCGGTGGCCGCGCTGATGCCCAACATCTGGATGATCCCGGTCCCGGGCGGACCGGCGGTCGGACCCGGGTTCGCGCCGGCCAGGTCGGCACTCGGCCGCACCCGCGACGCGGTCGTGCGGGCCTTCGCCACCCGCATGTTCGACGGCGGTCTCCCGGCGTTGAACGCCGCGCGGGCGACCTACGGCCTCGCGCCCCTGCGGTCGTTCTGGCAGCAGGTGCTGGACCTCGACCGCGTCCTGGTGCTCTCGAGCGCGGCCTTCGACGTGGCCGCCTCGGCTGTGCCGGGCAACGTCCGCTACGTCGGGCCGATCCTCGACGACCCGCAGTGGGCCGACCCGTGGACGCCGCCCTGGCCTGCGGACGCTGACGCGCCGCTGATCCTGGTCGGCTTCACGTCGAACTACCAGGGCCAGGAGCCGCAGCTGCGGCGTGTCGTCGAGGCCCTGTCGGCGCTGCCGGTGCGTGCGGTCGTGACCCTCGGACAGATGCTCGAGGCGGACGCGGTCACCTCGACCGACAACGTCGCCGTGGTCCGCTCGGCGCCCCACGCCGACCTGCTGGCCGAGGCCTCGGCGGTCGTCACCCACTGCGGGCACGGGACGACGCTGAAGTCGCTCGCCGCCGGCGTGCCGATGGTCTGCATGCCCATGGGGCGCGATCAGAACGACACCGCAGCTCGCGTGGTCCACCACGGTGCCGGTCTCCGGCTGCGCCCGACAGCGTCGACGGCGCGGATCCAGGCAGCGGTGCGCGCCGTCCTCGACGACGAGCGGTTCCGGGACAACGCCGCACGCCTCGCGGCCGCGATCGCGGACGAGCAGCGGGCGATCGACGTCGTGTCGGAGATCGAGGGGCTGACCGGCGCCGTGCAGGCCGATCCCGGCTGAGCTGGTCCGCCGAGGCGGCGGACCGTGGGTGCCGTCGTCGCCTCACCCACCGGGACGGCGGAGTTCGAGCCGCGGCACCAGGACGAAGGAGGGTCGGACGATGTCCGAGACCCACGTGACCACGAGGTTCGCCGCGGTGCTGCTGCTGGTCGGTGCCGCGCTGCTGCTGATCGGGAACACCGTCCATCCCGTCGATGTCGAGTCGTCGGCGACCTCCCGTCTGGCGCTCGCCGACACGGCCGCTTGGATGCCTATCCACCTGACGATCGCGGTCGGGGTGCTCGCGGTCATCGCCGGTCTGGCCGTGCTGGCCCGGGTCTTCCACCGCCCGCTCGCCGCCGCGTTCGCGCGGGTCGGGGTCGTTGCGGCCATCGTCGGCGGTGGCGCACTGGTGGTGGTGTTCGGCGCGCTCGACGGCTACGCGCAGGCGTCCCTTGCCGGTGCGTGGCAGGCGTCCAGCGGCGTGGAACGCGAGGGGATCGAGACGGTCGCGCTCGCCCTCGACACGATCGACTCCGGGATGACCGCGGTCGGGATCCTGGCCCTGTTCGGGGTCGCGCTGCTCGCGTTCGGCGCCGCGCTGGTCGCCAGCGACGTCGTGCGGCACTGGGTCGGTTGGGCGGCCTGCGCGATCGGCCTCCTCGGGGTCGTGACGGGCACGCTGTTCGCGATCCTCGGGTCCACGCCCCTGGTCATCAACGGGCTGTTCCGTCCGCTCGCGCTGATCACCACGGTGTACCTCGCCGTCCTCGCCGTCGCTCTGGTTCGGGTGGGACGCAGCACGGCGACGGTGCCCGCCTGACCGGAGCACCGTTGGTGAGCCACCGAGCCGCGACGGAGGGTTCCACGACCTCGTCCCGTGAAGGAGCGAGCATGGTTGGGCGACGCGCTTACGACCTGATGTACCGGCTGTGGACCCCGTGGGACGCCGTCGGCGTGCGTCCCGAACTGCGGCGCCTGGCCGATGACGGTGAGCTGACCGCGACCGACCACCGCCGCGTGATCGATCTGGGGTGCGGCACCGGCGCGAACGCGGTGTTCCTCGCGGCCCGTGGGCACCAGGTCGTCGGCGTCGACTTCGCACCCGTCGCGTTGCGCAAGGCCGAGGCGCGGGCACGGGCAGCCGGGGTCGAGGACCGGTGCCGCTTCCTCGAGGCGGATCTGACCGCGTCGGACCTCCCCGACCAGGTCGGTGGCCCCTTCGACCTCATCGTCGACGCCAGCAGCCTGGACGACCTGGACGCTGACGGGCGGGCGATCCTCGCCGGACACCTCGCCCGCCTGGCGCGCCCGGGTGCGGTGATGCTGTGCTGGTGCTGGTACACCGCCAGGAACGAGCTGCCTCGGATCAGCTTCACCGGACCGTCGCGGCTCAGCCCGGGCATCGATCCTGGTGAGGAGCACCGGCTGTTCGGCGACGCGTTCGACATCGAGGTGCTGCGGCCGCCCCATCGGCACGAGGCCTGCCTCCTCCTGCGCCGCCGGGCCGACGTCGCCGGGCACGCGTGACGGGCATCGGCACGGGGGATCGACCGCCCCGGACGCACCCGGCGCCGACGTGTCCGTCACGCGTGGATACGCTCGCGCGGTCCTCCCGGAGGTGCACCGACCGTCATGCCTCGCGATCCCTCCGGTCCGCTGTGCTCCGACGACGAGCTCGCCGCGCTGCAGCGTCGGACCGTCCGGGTGCTGGTGTCCAGCCAGGTGCTCGGCGGGGTGGGCGTCGGGGCGGGCATCGCGGTGATCAGCCTGCTCGCCTACGACCTCGTCGGGACGGCGTCGCTCTCCGGGGTGCCACCGACCGCGATGACGATCGGTGCGGCTGCGGCTGCGCTGGTGATCGCGCGGATCTCGATGCGGTCGGGTCGCCGACCGGGTCTGGCGACGGGCTACCTCGTCGGGGCTGCCGGAGCCGTGCTCGCCGTGGCCGCGGCGGTCGTGGGTTCCTTCCTGCTCCACGTGGTGGCGTCGCTCGCGTTCGGGTGGGCGAGCGCTGCGAACCTGCAGGCGCGGTACGCGGCCACCGACCTGGCTACGGACGACCGACGAGCGAGCGCGCTGTCGACCATCGTGTGGGCCACGACGATCGGGGCGGTCCTGGGACCCAACCTCACGGGTGTCGGGTCGGTCGTGGCGACGGCGCTCGGGTTGCCCGATCTGGCCGGTCCCTACCTGTTCTCCTTCGTGTCCTTCGCAGGTGCTGCTGCGGTCCAGCTGATCTGGCTGCGTCCCGATCCGCTGGTCGTTTCGCGGCGTGCGGCGAACCAGGCTGACCCGGGAGCCGAGGTGGTGGCCGAACCGGCGGTCACCGGTGCTGCGCCGGTCCGGGAGGGGACGGTGCGCAGCGCGCTGCGGACGATCCGATCGGTCCCGCCCGCCCGGGCGGCGCTCGTCGCCATCGCCGCCGCCCACGCGACGATGGTCGGGGTGATGGTGATGACCCCGGTGCACATGGAGCATCACGGGGCGGCCCTGCAGCTGGT
>SKNO01000285.1 GCA_007120465.1 Nitriliruptoraceae bacterium | reverse complement strand
CGTCAGCCGTCGTCGTCGCCGTCGCCGTCCTCGGCGTCGCCCCCGCCGTCGTCGCCACCGCCGTCGTTGCCGTCCGGGGCCTCGGGCGCCTCGATGTCGACGTCCACGTCGAGCTCACCGTCGAGCGGGCCGCCCTCGTCGTCGCCCCCGAGGAAGAACACCCCGAGGAACACGAGGGCCACCACCACGACGATCGCGAGGGCGGCGATCGCGCCGCCACCGCCACCGCCGCCACCGGTCACCACGACCTCGCGGCGTTCGGGTGGCGGGCTCTGGTTCTGGTCGTGCTGCGGGTTGCGGTCCTGCGGGTCCATGTCATCCTCCTGTGGTCGGTCCGGGACGTCTGGGGTGCGCCGCGTCGTGCGTCGCACGCTGGCGGTGGGATCTGCTGCCCGCACCGCCACACCACCCTGGAGCGGGACGGCCGTGCTGTCCGCACCGGTCCCCTGTCCGTCCGGGTGGTGGGTGCGGTGCGGTGACCCCTTCGGTCAGGGCGGTCAGCGGCCGGTGAGACACCGTCCGGCCCCCGTCGGTCGTCCACCGTGAGCGGGGTGAGGTGTGCAGCCTCGGTGACCCGGCTCGCTACGCTGGTGGTTGGCCTACACGGTCACGTGACGAGGTGGACATCGATGGGCCGTTGTGATCCCGGGCTGAAGCTGACCCGCGAGCTCGAGGTACGCGAGGAGCACACCGCGACAGCGTTGGGGTCGGGTGACGTCCCCGTGCTCGGCACCCCGGCGGTGCTGGCGCTGGCCGAACGGGCCTGCGTCGAGGCGATCGCCGACGACCTGCCGACCGGTGAGACCTCGGTCGGGACGTGGGCGGAGATCGAGCACCTCAAGGCCACCCCGGTGGGCCGCACGGTGCTCGCCAAGGCGACGCTCCTCGGCCACCACGGTCGGCGGCTGGAGTTCAACGTCACCGTCGAGGAAGGGGGCGAGACGGTCGCGCGGGTGCGCCACCGGCGCGTGCTCGTCACCCGCTCCCGCTTCCTCGAGAAGCTGCAGGCCGCCGCGCCAGCCTGAGCGCCGCGCGGTCGGACCCGGCGCGGCCGGTCGCCCTCGCGGCGTCAGCCGCCGTAGGCGGCGGTCGACTCGCGCCGGAAGGTGCGGTCCAGGATCACGTTGACCAGCGCCGGCACGCCGCTGGCCTGGGCGCGGTCCAGTGCCGGGCCGATGTCCTCGGGACGTTCGACCCGTTCGCCGTAGCCACCGAGCGCGGCGACCATGCCCTCGTAGGCGGTTGCCTGGGAGAGGTCCTGTGCGACCATCCCCTCGGCGCCGTAGACGCGTTCGTGGAACGCCTTCATCTCGCCCCAGGCCCCGTCGTTGCCGACGATGCCGACGAAGGGGAGCTCCTGGCGGACGGCGGACTCGAACTCCATGCCGTTGAGCCCGAAGGACCCGTCGCCGTACACCACCAGGACGGGGGTGTCGGGGTGGACGTGCCTGGCGGCCAGGGCGAAGGGTGCGCCGACGCCCAGGCAGCCGAAGGGACCGGGATCCATCCAGTGCCCGGGGCGATCGACCCGCACCTGCCCGGCGGTGTGCGCGACGATGTCCCCGCCGTCGCCGATCACGATCGCGTCCGGGTCCACCCAGCGGGCCACCTCGCGGGCGAACCGCAGCGGGTGCACCGGGCTGGCGTCGGACCGGGAGGCCTCGTCCCGAGCGGCGGACCGGCGGGCGTCCTCGGCGCGCAGCTCCTCCAACCAGGCGGTCGGCTCGGTCCGGCCGAGCTCGCCCTCGTGCGCCAGCAGGGCGCGCAGGAACGCGCGCACGTCGGAGACGGCCCCCACCTCGACGTCGCGGTTGTGCGCGATCCGGTCCGCCTGCGGATCCACGTGGATCACGGCGACGTCGTCGCGGTACGCCGGGGGCCGCCCGTAGCCGAGCCGGAAGTCGAAGTCGACGCCGAGCGCGAGGATCACGTCGGCCTGACGCAGGGCGTGCTTGCGCGACAGCCCGAGCAGGTGGGGATGCCCGGAGGGGAGGATCCCGCGGGACATGCCGTTGACGTAGACGGGGAGCTCCGCCAGGGCCGCGAGCTCGCCGAGCTCCTCCCACGCCTGCGCCCAGTAGGTGCCGGACCCCGACAGGACCACGGGGTGCGTCGCGGATGCCAGCAGGTCGGCGGCCCGGGCCACCGCGTCGGGGTCGGGGCCGGGCGCGTGGGTGAACCGGCCGCCGGCCGGCGCGAGCAGGTCGGTGTCCACCGGGGTCATCAGCACGTCCATCGGGAGGTCCACGTAGGTGGGACCCATCCGCGGGGACCGTGCCGCGCGGAAGGCGTCCCCGAGGACCTCGGGGATCCGGCGCGTCTCCAGTGCGGTGTCGGTCCGCTTGGTGACGGGGCGCAGGAGCTCGATCTGCGGCGCGTCCTGGAGGGCGCCCATCCCCTCGAGGGCGAGCGGGTTGCGCCCGCCGAGCAGCACCATCGGCGACGCCGCGTAGTACGCGTTGGTCACCCCCGTGATCGCGTCGGTGACACCGGGACCGGCCGTCACGGCCGCGACGCCGGGACGGAAGGTCAGCCGGGCGTACGCGTCCGCGGCGTGGGCGGCCGCCTGCTCGTGGCGGACGTCGATCACCCGGATGCCGACGTCCGTGCACCCGTCGTAGATCGCGCTGATGTGCCCCCCGGTGAGGGTGAACAGCGCGTCCACCCCCTGCGCGGCCAGCGTGTCCGCGATCAACCGTCCGCCGTGCCGCTGCTCGCCCATCGCTGTCTCCGCCGCCGGTCGGCCACCAGCGTAGAGCGCACCCGGAGCGACGGGCACGGTGCCCCGTGACCGTGCACCGTCACGGGACCCGGCGCGCCCGCGTCAACCCGCCCGCAGCCAGCTGATCAGCGTGCGGACCGGGACCCCGGTCCCGCCCTTGCTGATCTCGCCGCGCGGCTCGTCGGCCCAGGCCGTGCCGGCGATGTCGAGGTGCGCCCACGGGATGTCCTCCCCGACGAACCGGTGGAGGAACAGCGCGGCGAAGATCGTGCCGGCCTCCCGTCCGCCCGAGTTCTTCAGGTCGGCGATCGCCCCCTCCACCCGCTCGCCGTACTCGACCGTGGCCAGCGGCAGCGGCCACGTGGGCTCCCCGCTCGCCTCGGCGGCGGCGGTGATCGCGTCGGCGAGCGCGTCGTCGGAGGCGATCAGCACGGTGATCCGGTCACCGAGCGCGATCTTCGCCGCGCCGGTCAGCGTGGCCACGTCCACGATGGCGTCGGGCGCGAGCTCCGAGGCGTGCACCAGTGCGTCGCCGAGGACGAGACGCCCCTCCGCATCGGTGTTGATCACCTCGACGGTGGTGCCGTCCTTCATCGTCAGGACGTCGCTGACGCGCGTGGCGGTGCCCGACGGCATGTTCTCGGCGAGTGCCAGCAGGGCGGTGACCCTGACCGGCAGCGCGAGTTGGGCCGCCGCCTTCACCGTGGCCAGCACCGTCGCGGCGCCGGCCATGTCCATCTTCATGGTCTCCATCGCCTCGGAGGGCTTGAGCGACACCCCACCGGTGTCGAAGGTGATGCCCTTGCCGACCAGGGCGACGTGACGCGTCGCCCCTTCCGGCGCGTAGGTCAGCTCCACCAGGCGGGGCGGTTCGCTCGATCCCTGGCCGACGCCGAGGATGCCGCCGTACCCGCCGGCCGCGAGCGCCGCCTCGTCGAGCACCCGGACGGTGATCGGCAGGTCCGCGACCTCGGCGAGCGCCCGGTCGGCGAGCGCCGGTGGCCGCTTGGCCTGCGGTGGGGTGTTGACGAGGTCGCGGGTCAGGGTCGCCGCGCCGGCGGTGACGGTGGCGACGTCCACGGCCTGACGGACGCCGTCGGCGTCCCCGTCGGCGTGCAGCACCACGGACGTGAGCTCGAAGGGCCGCGGGTCGGTCTGGTACCCGGTGAAGCGGTAGCTGCCGAGCAGGAGCCCCTCGGCGACGGCCTGTGCGGCGACGTCGGTGGCGACGCCGGGCACGGCGGTGTGCAGGGCCGTGGCGACGTCCGGGACCCGCTCCGCGGCACCGGCGATCGCCGCTGCGGCGCGACGCAGCTGGGTCGCGCCGGCATCCGCCTGCGGACCCAGCCCGACGACGAGCACGGTCGGGGCGGGGAT
>SKNO01000104.1 GCA_007120465.1 Nitriliruptoraceae bacterium | reverse complement strand
GGCGAGTGCGCCGTCCAGCGAGGTCACCCCCGGAGGATCGAGGACCACGTCCGCGCTCAGCGCCGACGCCGCGGCCGCGGCGGCGGGTCCGCTCGCCGCCACGACCACCCGCTCCACCTCGGCGCCCCTGAGTGCGGCGACCACGTCGGCGAGCATCGCCCCGGCGAGGGCGGCGCGGCGTCCCTCGGATAGGACGCTGCGGAGGCGGGTCTTGCCCTGCCCCGGGCTGCGCAGGGGGACGAGCGCGACGGTCGGGTGGGCGTTGGACATGGCGGTGACCCTACCCGCGTCGCGGGGCCGGCTCGCAGGTCAGCTAGGGTCCGCGCGGTAGCGCAGGAGCGCCGGGAGGGCGACGAGCGTGGGCGACGTGGCCGTGATGGGAGCGGGGTCGTGGGGCACGGCGTTCGCGATGATGTGCATCGACGCGGGGTCGTCGACCCAGCTGTGGGCCCGCCGCCCCGAGATCGCGGAGGAGATCGGCCACGCGCACACCAACGCGGCGTATCTGCCCGACGTGACGTTGCCCGGTTCACTCCGGGCGACCGCCGATCCGGAGGAGGCGCTGGCCGGTGCCGAGCTGGTGGTGCTCGCCGTGCCGTCGGTGGGGATCGCGGAGCAGCTGGCCGCGTGGGGTGACCGGATCCCTCCCGACGCGACGCTGATCAGCCTCATCAAGGGGGTGGACGTCGCCACGCTGCGCTTCGGCAGCCAGATGATCGCCGAGGGGCTCGACTGCGACCCGGACCGGGTGGTGGTGGTCAGCGGGCCGAACCTGGCGAAGGAGTGTGCACTGCGGATGCCGGCGGCGACCGTGGCGGCGAGCCCCGATCGCCGGCGCGCGCGGCAGGTGCAGGCGGCGGTGATGGCGCCCTACTTCCGTGTGTACACCAACGAGGACAAGGTAGGGGTGGAGGTCGGCGGTGCGGTCAAGAACGTGATCGCGTTGGCGGCCGGCATGGCGCACGGCATGGGGTTCGGGGACAACACGATGGCGGCGGTGATCACCCGCGGCCTCGCCGAGATCACGCGGCTGGGCGTGAGCCAGGGTGGGAGCCCGCTCACCTTCTCCGGGCTGGCGGGGGTCGGTGACCTGGTGGTGACCTGTACCTCGCCGAAGTCGCGCAACCGCACCGTCGGTGAGCGGCTCGGGCGTGGTGAGCGGCTGGACGAGATCATCGCCTCGATGAACATGGTCGCCGAAGGGGTGCGCTCCTCCAAGGCGATCCTCGGGCTCGCCGAACGTGCGGACGTCGAGATGCCGATCACCGAGGGGGTCGTCTCCGTGTGCCACGAGGGGCACGACCCGCGGCAACTGGTCCAGGAACTCCTGCGCCGCGAGGCCAAGCCCGAGATCTACGGGATCGACGTGTGAGTGGCCCGGGCTTCGTCCTCGTCGTCGACGGGCCCAGCGGGGTCGGGACCTCGACGACCCTGGCCGCGCTGCAGGAGGCGTGGCCGCAGGTACGGCCCGGGCCGCTGCTCGACGTCGGCATCGATCGGACGCTGTCGAGCTTCGGGCCCGAGCTCGGCCGCTGGTGGGACCTGATCGAGGCACCCGAGGTGTCCGGCGACGTCGGTGGCCACTGGGGCCCGCTCGGCCGCGAGCTCGTCCGCACGATCCCCGCCGTGGCGGCGGTCTGGGCTCGAGCCGGCTGGGATGTCGGGCTCGACCACGTCCTGCGGGACCGGTCTACCGCGACCGAGCTGCGGGAGGCGATCGCGGAGCTGCCGCACCTGCACGTTGGGCTGACCTGCGACCCGGTCGTGCTGGAGGACCGGGCACGCGGTGCCGGTTCGCCAGAGACGGCCGACCTGCGGGGGCGCAAGTCCCTCGCCGAACTGGCGATGTTCGGCGGGGTGGCACAGCGGGACCTGGTCCTCGACACCACCGAGATGGACACCGACGAGCTGGTCGCCGAGATCCTCGCGGCCGTCGCCGACCGGCTCCGGGGGTGACACCCGGCGCCGCCTAGCGAGGTAGCCGTGGGGCCGGGTGGGGGAGCGGTGTCCGCGATCGCCGTTCCCGGGGGCACCGCACCGGTGTCGCGCCCCGGTCCCGCCGCTGGCCCGGAGTGTTCCGCCGGGGTGCGGCGGGTGTGGCCGGCTTCCGCTCGCTTCCGCGGAAGCACCTCCGGCCACGGGGGTGGGCACGGGTGTGAGGTCGGTGTCGCGCCGGGGTGCCGCGGGTGTGGCCGGCTTCTGGCCGCTTCCGCGGAAGCACCTCCGGCCACGGGGGTGAGCTCAGGCGTGCGCGCCCGTGCGCCCAGCGAGCCCCTCCGGCGGATCCGACGTGTCGTGCGTGGGTGCGCGTCCCCCGGGGTCCGCGCCCGGTCTTCACGCTCGATGCTTCCGCGGAGGCGCGCGTCCGGTGCTGTGCGCTGCCGCCGACGACCGGTCGAACCGGCGAAGGCGCAGCCACGGGAGCGACGCGCGGCTGCATGCTGCCTGGGCCCCGCTGGCCGGTCGGTGCATCGGACCGGCGCGGGGGTCGTGCCGGGCACTACGCGGCGATGAGGTCGGGTGCGAGGTGCCGCAGTTCCTGGTCGAGGACGGCTGCGATCACGTCGCGGGACCCGGGTGGGAGCGGGATCTCGCAGTAGCTGGGACGGAGCGCGTCGGGATCGTCGGGCGGTGCGACCGGGCTCGGTGCGTGCGCGGGGCCGATCGTCTGGCGGTGGTCCACCGGTCCCCCGTCGCGGCGGCGGAAACGGTGCAGCCCGTCGGGACGGACCTCGATGTCCCAGCCGTGCTCGTGGACGAACCGGTGGTGGTGTGCGCAGAGAAGCACGAGGTTGTCGAGGTCCGTTGGGCCGCCGTCAGCCCAGTGGTGGACGTGGTGACCGTGCAGGTGGCGGGTCGCATCACAGCCCGGGAACCGGCAGGTCCGGTCACGCAGCCGCAGCGCACGGCGGAGCGTGACCGTGAGCCGACGGTCGCGTCGGCCGATGCCGATCGGGCTGCCACGCTCGTCCACGGCGGCGAGCACGATCCCGGCCTCGCAGGCCAGCCGCCGAAGCACCCGTCGATCCATCGCCCGGAGCTGTCGTCGGGGGTCGTCGACGGCGACGATGCCGGGCTCATCGCCCCCACGGAGAGCCTCCGCCGGTGCGTGGAGGACGAGGGTGTGCCGATCCAACCCCGAGGTGTCCGACGGCTCGCCGTCCCCGGCGCACACCACCACGTGGAGCAGCTCACGCACCAGATCCGCGGTCCGGTGGCGAGGTGGCTCGGGCGGGTTCGGACCGTCGCCGGAGACCTCGTCCCGCACGTCACCGCTCCCGGATGTCGCCGTGTGCACGCCCTCTCGTGTCTCGGCATCCTCGGCGGCGAGGTCGAGCCGGCGTTCCAGGCGGGCACGCAGCTCGGCGGCCTCCTCGGCCGGGCAACGGAGGCTGATCGTCACCGTGCCGTCGGCGTGGCTGCGCTCACGCCACCCGTAGTGGGCGTCGTCCCCCGGTTCCGCGACGTCACCACCGTCCTCGACGGCTCGGCGGGTGGCGCGGAGGTCCGCCGCGATCCGTTCGAGCTGTGCGCCGGTGGCGTTGTCCGCCCACCGCAGCAGCAGGTCCTCGAGCTCGGGGATCGCGATGCGCGTGATCGCACGGACCTTGCTGTACGACAGCACCCCCGCAGCGAAGGCCTCCCGCACCCTCGGTAGCTCCCGCAGGCGCAGGGCGATCCGCACGTGCTCGCGGGCGGTCGATGGCGCCATGCCCAGGCGCCAGCTCAACCACTGTGCCGGCGTGCGTGCACCCTGATCGGCCCAGATCCCGCGGACGACGAGCTCGGAGAGCAGGCCGAGCCACCTCGCCGTCAACGCGGCGAGCTGCGCCGCGATCGTGCACACCTCCCGTTCGAGGTCGTCGTCGCCGATCGCGACCAGCGCCGGATCCGGTCCGATCCGACGCGCCTCCTCGACCAGGGCTTCCCACCCGAGATCGCGCTGGCGCCACACCGCCAGGTCGCTCGGGGACCGGGCCGGCCCCCCGGTCGTTGCCTCCCTGAGATCGTCATGCTCGGTCATCGTCGCCATCACTGCCCCCCCGTCCGTTCCGTCGGATCGGTGCCGGCGGGGATCCCGACGGGTACCGCAGCACGCACGATCCTCGACACCAGCCACGGTAGGTGCAGGGTGTGACATCTAACGTCTGCCGTGGTTCCTCGGACGGGGTTCGGGGGGCTCGTAGGGTGAGTCGTTGAGACCGGTTCTCTGGTTCGGCTGGGTCTGTGACCGGAGCCGCCCTGGACGGG
>SKNO01000061.1 GCA_007120465.1 Nitriliruptoraceae bacterium | reverse complement strand
GCGCCTCGCTTCGTTGATCCTCGGTCACATGCCTTCCAGGCATGCTCCCTCGGCCCGCCTCGCGATGCATCCACCTGGACGCCGCTCCCTGATCGAGCCACCTACTGTCGCGGCCACTTAGGTGTGGTCTGGGGCGATGTTCTGGTGCAGTCGGAACAGGTTGTGCGGGTCGAGGCGTCGCTTGAGCGCGCGGAGACGGGCGTAGTTGGCTTCGCCATGGGCGGCTCGCAAGGTGCGCTGACCGTCCTCGAGGAAGCCGGGGAAGTTGAGGTACTCGCGGCCGGTGGACAGCGGCTCGAGAGCCTCGACGCAGTCACGTGTCCAGCGCAGGTTGGCGTCGTCGTCGGCCGGGTCCGTCCAGTTCGCCTCGATGCCGAGCAGGAAGGGGGCGCTGCGGTCACCGTAGGCCGTCGCGTCGGCGGCGATGCGGGACATGGCGCCCCCGAGGTGCCACAGGTCCAAGGTGGTCCGCGGCGAGGGACAGCGGTGCAGCCAGGCGAGCACGCGTGAGATGACCTCGTCGGAGAGGTCCGGGAGATGGAGCGAGCGCCAGTAGTAGCGGATCCCGTCGGGGTAGTCGGCATCGAACAGCTGCTGGAGCTCTGTGAAGGGAACGGGGCCACTCATGTCAGCGATCGGGTCGTCGAGGTCCCGTAGCGGCTGGACCAGCGCCTCACCATGGGCGATGTCGGTGGCCGCGCAGGCCACGAGGATCACGCACGGCTCGCCCCAGTACTCCTCGGGGAAGTCGTCCGCCTCGGGGACGCTGCCGCACGACGCGATCGAGGACACCTCGTCGGGTAGATCGGTGACCCAGTCCCGGTAGCTGCGCAGCGCCTCCTCAGCCCGATCAGCGTGATGGATAGCCAGGCCCATGAACACCTCTGGGCCAACGGGATGGAGTTGGTAGGTCAGCTCGGTGACGACGCCGAAGTTGCCGCCGCCGCCGCGTAGGCCCCACAGCAGCTCGGGATCGCGCTCCTCGTCGACCTCGTGGACCGTGCCGTCTGCGGCGACCAGCGTGGCGGCCACGAGGTTGTCGCAGGTCAGGCCGTGCTTGCGGCGCAGCCAGCCGAGCCCGCCGGAGAGGGTCAGCCCGCCGATGCCGGTCTTGGACACGACGCCGCCCGGTGCGGCCAGCCCGTGCACCTGCGTGGCGGCGTCGAGGTCCGCGAAGGTCGCGCCGCCGCCGGCGCGCGCACGCCGGGATGCGGGGTCGACCTCGACGTGGTTGATGGCAGACAGGTCGATGACCATCCCGCCGTCGACGCCTGCCGTGCCTGCGACGTTGTGCCCGCCACCGCGGACAGCCAGCAGTAGATCGCGCTCAGCGGCGAACCGCACGACCGCGCTCACGTCGTCGGTGCTGGCGCAGCGCACGATCGCCGCCGGGTGTCGTGGGGTCATCCCGTTCCACAGGGCGCGTGCCTCGTCGTAGTCGCGGTCACCGGGGCGGATCAGCCTCCCGGCAAGGTCGTCGGCGAGCACGTCGAGGTCGCCGTCAACGTGGACGCTCTCGCCCGTCAGGGTGGTCATGGTGGTCATGGGGTTCCTCCGTTCCGAAGGTCGGCGTGGTCATCTAGGGGGTTCGGGAGCGCATCACCGGCAGGGCGGCGCCAGGAGGGAGGTCAGGGCCGCGGTCGCTCCCACAACGTGAACCGGGTGACGGGCAGGAAGCCGAAGCGCCCGACGAGGGCGGGGCGGCTGTCGTCGCTCACGATCGTCACCGACGGCAGATGCGGTGCACGGGCCAGGCGGTCGGCGACCAGCGCGGCGTAGTAGCCGCGGCCGCGGTCCTCGGGACGGACGGTGGAGAGCAGCAGCACGTTCGTCCCCTGGACGACGACCTGGCAGCCGACGCCCACGGCGCGGCCCCCGACGTGCCCGGTGACGAAGCGGAAGCGCTCGTCCTCCAGGATGGCGGGATCGAACAGGCCCGTCGGTGGGTCCACCCCGGTGAGGGGGAACGCTCCCACCGCGACGGCGCACCACTCGGCCAGCGCGTCCTCCGTCGTGACCTCGGTCACGGAGAGGTCGTCAGGCTGGCGCCGCTCGACGGGCAGCCCGGCCGGCCGGTACAGCAGCGGTGGGTGCCCCTGGAGCACCCAGCCGCGTCCGGTCAGGTCGGGGGTCGGCCACGGACACCACAGCAGCGCGGTTCCGGCGCCGCCCGCGTCGTAGAAGCGTTCGATCCGCTCCACCGTCGAGTGGAACTGCTCGTCGGGGAGCGGCCACAGCAGGGTGGCGCTGTTGAACAGTCCCGTCGGTCGCCCAAGGTCAACGGCGGCGAACCGGTCGTCGCGATAGAGCCGCGCCCCGTCGACCTCTCCGGTCGCCTCCCAGGTCGCGGCCAGCGCCAACACCCCTCGTCGCAGGAGGGTGTCGTCGGCGGGGGTGTCCGGCTCCCATCCGGTCTCGAGGACCGGCATGGTCTCGGTGGTCATCGCAAGCTCCGCAGGTCGTGGTGTGTCACCGTCGACCATCGCTCGGGAGGTTGCAGATGGGTCCCGCATCGGTTGCGGCCAGGTCCCCGCCCGGTCCACGGTGTCGAGCACACCGCATCCGGTCACTACGCTGGTCGGATGCTGGACGTGCTGGTGCTGGGACCGATCGGGGCGCGGGATGCCGACGGCCCCATCGTCCTCGGGAGTCGGACACAACGGATGCTGCTGGCTGCCCTCGCTCACGCCCGGGGGCACGCGGTCCCGACCTCGCAGCTCACCGATCTGGTGTGGGGCGAGGACCCACCGGCCAGCGCCCCGAAGACGCTGAAGAGCCACGTGTCGCGGCTGCGACGCGCGCTCCGCGACGACGTGATCGTCTCCCAGCCGCCCGGGTACGCGCTGACCGTGCCACTGGACCACCTCGACGTCTACCGCTTCGAACGTGGCGTGCACACCGCCGACTCGGTCGGAGAGATCGAGGCGGTCCTCGCGCTGTGGCGGGGACGGCCCTACGGCGAGCTCGCGGACCACGAGCACGTCGCTGGCGAGGTCGCCCGGCTGGTCGAGCTCCACGCCCAGGCACGGCTGCGTCGCGCCGAACTGCTCCTCGTCGCGGATCGAGCTGAGGAGGCGGCTGCCGCCTACCGGCAGCTGACCACCGACGATCCCCTGCGGGAAGCGGCATGGATCGGCCTGCTGCGTGCCTTGCACGCGGCGGGACGCCAGCCCGAGGCGACGGCCGAGGCGCGCCGCTACCGCGAGCTCACCACGGAGGCCGGACTCGACCCCTCACCCCGGTTCGTCGCGGCAGAGCACGAGGTGTTCACGACCGCGCCCCCGACGGCGATGCCGAGACGCACGCGGTCAGCGGTCCCCGGCCGCCTGTCCAGGATCGTCGGACGACACCGAGAGCTCGAGGAGATCGATGCGCTCCTGCGGCGCCGCCGGCTGGTC
Organism: Nitriliruptoraceae bacterium; assembly: GCA_007120465.1. Taxonomy (GTDB): domain Bacteria; phylum Actinomycetota; class Nitriliruptoria; order Nitriliruptorales; family Nitriliruptoraceae; genus CSSed11-175R1. Next base: position 11,275 of record SKNO01000061.1, on the reverse strand, counting down.
ACCCTGGTCGGCCCCGGCGGTGTCGGCAAGACGACCCTGGCCATGCAGGCGGCCCGGCGGATCGCGGACGACCTCGACGATGGTGCCTGGGTCGTGACGCTCGCCGACGTCGCCGACGGCACCTCGGTCGTGCCAGCCATCAGCCGGGCGGTCGACGCACCGGCGACCGAGCCCCTGGACCGGTCGCTGGAGCACTACCTGGCCGGCAAGCGGGCGCTTCTGGTCGTCGATAACGCCGAGCACGTCCGCGAGGCCGTGCGGTCGGTCACGCTGCGGCTGCTGACGGTGGCGGACGAGCTGGCGGTGCTCGTGACGAGCCGGCAGCCGCTGGACGTCTCCGGGGAGGTCGTCGTGTCCGTCGACCCGTTGGCTCGGGACGCGGCATCCGAGCTGTTCCTCGAGCGGGCACGCGATGCCGGTGCCCCGATCGCGCCCGATCAGGAGGGGCTGGCGATCGAGGTCTGCGAGCGGCTGGACCGACTGCCGCTGGCGATCGAGATGGCGGCCGCACGGCTGCGTGGCCTGGGGCTCGTGGAGCTGTCCGCCCGTCTGGACGAGCGGCTGCGGCTGCTGCGCTCGGGGGAGGAGGGCCGGCACGAGACCCTCGCCGCGGTCGTGGCCTGGTCCTACGACCTGCTGGGCGCGGCCGAACGCTCGCTGCTCGACCAGCTGTCGGTCTTCGCCGGCACCTTCGACCTGGACGCGGCCGCGGCGGTGTGTGACGTCGCCAACATCGCCGGAGGGGTCGTGGACCTCGTCGACCGGTCGCTCGTGCACCGCGTGGTCGACGAAGGGCGCGCGCGCTTCCACCTCCTGGAGACCGTCCGCACCTTCGCGGCGGAGCGCCTCGCCACCTCGGCGACGTACCGCGCGACCGTCGAGCGGTTCGTTCGTCACCACGTCCAGCTGGCAGAGCGCATCGACCAGGGCCTGCGCGGGCCCGACGAGGGTGCCTGGGCCGCGGTGCTCGATGCGCAGCTGCCGAACCTCGAGGCAGCGCACCGCCACGCTCTGCAGCTCGAGGACGCCGACGCCGCCGTGCGCATCGCCGTCGCGCCGTACGTGTTCGTCTACCACCGGTTGCGCGCCGATGTCGGCGCGTGGGCCGAGGCCACCCTGCCCCTCGCCCACCGGGTCGAGCACCCGGCGACCCCGGCCGTCGCAGCCGTGGTGGCCCTGAACCGTCTCCACCGTGGCGACTTCGACCGCGCCGAGTCCCTCCTCGCCGACCTCCCCGACGACCCGGTCGCACGACACGCCTACGAGGTACTCGGGGACCTACACCTCTACCGCGGCGAGCTCGACGCGGCACTCGAGCACTTCGGCGCCGCCGAACGGCTGGCACGGCACGTCGATGATCGGTTCACGGTGCTGCACAGCCGCATGAGCCAGGGCATGATCCTCGGCTACGCGGGCCGCATCGACGAGGGGCTCGAACTCGTCGCCACCGTGCGACGCGAAGGCCTCGCAGCGTGGATGCCGATCGTCACCGCCTGGTGCGACTTCACCGAGGGCGAGCTGCTGGCCGGCTCGCAGCCGCAGCGGGCGCTCGAACTGGTCGACCGCATGGTCGACGAGGCTGACCGCGCCGGCTGGCGGTTGGGCGGGGGCGTCGGCCGCTTGACCGCCAGCTCGCTGCGGGCACGGGTCGCCGATCCTGCCGACGCCGTGCCCGGTTTCGAGCGGTTGATCCGCCACTGGGACCGACTGGGTGACGACACCCACCAGTGGACCACCCTGCGCAACCTCGTCGAGTTGCTCACCCGACTCGGTGTCTACACGTCGGCGGCACGGCTGCTCGGAGCGGTCAGCACGGCGACGCGACCGACGTTCGGGGCGGAAGGGCGGCGGCTCGAAGAGGCTCGCGACACGATGCGGGCCCACCTCGGCGAGGAGGCGGACGCCTTGATACAGGCGGGCCGTGACGACGATCTCGCGGCTGCGGTCGAGCTGGGCCTCACCGCCCTGCGTCAACTGCAGGACGCTCACCGGAGCCGGGCGGGCAGGTGACCGTCCCCGCGGATGGCGCCTGGCGACGTGCCTCGAACCTGAGATCCGGCAACCCTCACCGGCCCGGGGGCTTCAGCCTGACCTCGTGCTGTGCTGTGTCGCGCCGAGCTTGGTCCGCGGACATCACGGCGACGTACCTGCAACGGCGTCATCGCGCCCCCTCCTACGGCGATGTCGCGCCTGCACGTCGCGCCTCGGGACCGGCCGTCGACCAAGCGAAGTGCCGGAGTGGCAAGCTGTACGCACCCTCCCTTGTGGCCTCGGTGTCGTCACCCTGGCCTTCTCGGGTGACGGGATCGGCATCCCGTCGGTGTGTTCGAGCCTGTCGCTTGGCAGCACGGCTGGCCCGGGAGTCCTTGACGCATCTCGGGCCTGCCGTGAAGACTGCGAGATGCCGTCAACGGGTGGACGCACCGATGGCCGAGGAGCGCAAGAGCCACCTGAAGGAGATCGTCGTCGCGGTGGTCGTGGCGCTCCTCGTCGGCAGTTCCGCGCCGTGGTGGTGGCAGGCGCTGTTCGGCGACGACGGCGGTGCGAACGGCAACGACGACGGCACACCGGTGGTCTCCCTGTCGTGCCGCGACCCGGCCCTGTCCCTGTCGCGCGGCACCGGGCCGTCGGGGACGGCGGTCGTGGTCCGGGGCAGCGGGTTCCCCTCCGACGAGTCTGTGGGTCTGCGCTTCCACACCGAAGCGCTTCCCCCCGCACGCACCGACGCCGACGGCGCCTTCGAGGTCGAGGTGGTCATCCCCGGGACGTTCGACGTCTTCGCTCCTCAGCGCTTCGACATCCGCGCATCTACGAGCCCGACGATCTGCTCGGAGTCGACGCCGTTCGAGCTCACGCGCTGACGCGACCACCCGGCGCCGCTGCGGGGACGGCTCCACCTACTGGCTATGAAGCGTGTGCGACAGGTTCACATCCCCGCCGTGTCCGAGTGTGCTCCTTCGCCCCTGAAGGGCCGCGCCGGCCCGCACGCACGGCTTCATGGAGTAGACGCCCAGACCGTACGGCAGGTTTCAGGGCAACCCGGAAGGTGCCGCCCGGACGTGATCACACGCGCCCGATGCCCGCCATCGGAGGTGGTGACGGCCCCCGCGGCGACTCGGATCGGAGGTGGCCTCTCCTCCGCCAGGAGCCCGACTTCCACCCGCGTTCCGTCGCTCGCGTCGCGAACGATCGGATCGACGGGCGATGGGCACGACCAGGATCACGGTGGCGGGCGGTGCCGCGGGCAGCGAGCTTGAACCCGAGCACGTCGATGGTCCACCGTGGGACAGCAGGCGACGACGGATCGTCGCGCCCATCGGCTGCATGTCGCGGTTCTCCTGCCGGTCGTACCCGGATGCGCCGATGCCCTGCCCCAACGCCGATCCCTTGCCGCGATCCCACTCGGCGTCGTCACAGCCGAACGGTCGGCGCTCGCTCTACAGTTCTGGCGACCGAAGTGGGAGGCGGTGATGACGGTGCAGGCGCGCACCTACACCTGGGAGGACCCGGTGGGTCTGCTCGAGGCGGGACGTCAGATGGCCGGGCTCGACCTGCTGCAGGCGATACAGCGCGGCGCGCTGCCCCATCCGCCGATCTGTGCGACGATCGGCTTGCGGTTCGTGGAGGTCGCCGACGGCCGGGTCGCGATCCTGTTCGACCCCAGCGAGCATCAGTACAACCCGCACGGGATCGTCCACCACCTGCTCGTCGACGGCTGACGGCCCCGTGCCTCGGCGGTGGCAGCTGATCCTCGCGGCCCTCGCCGTCGCGACGGGAGCGATCGTGGCGGCCGTGTGGTGGCGTCTGCCGCCGCCCGCCTCGGACCTCGCCGAGGTGCCCGCGGGGGCCCTCCACCTCGAGGTCGCGGGGGAGTGGGCCGTCGGCGGGTTCACGGTCCTGCTGGACCCCGACGGGCCGCGCCTGCGGATCACCCACCCCGACGCGGCCGCCGCGCCGTGGGAGACCCCGCCCGGGGAGGCCTTCGTCACCGCGGCTCGCGGCGCACCCGCCTTCCGCGACGACTACGGGCTGCTGCGGGTCGCCGACTCCCACCTGGCCACCTGGACCGACCAGGTGGTCACCCGGGTCGAGGACACCGCCGACGGGCTCGTGCTCCACGGCACGCTCACGGCCCCAGACGGCCCCGACGGGGCCGTCGAGTGGCGGCTCACCGCCGCTGCGCCGGCCCCGCGCTACCTCGACGTCAACGTGAGCGTGAGGGTTCTGTCGGGTGGGGCGGCGGTCGATCGGGTGTACGTGACGGCCGGGCTGGCCGCGGACGAGCGGGTGTTCGGCCTGGGTGGACAGACCGGCAGCTACGACCTCCGGGGCCGGCGGGTACCGATCCTGCCGCGCGAGCAGGGGATCGGTCGGGGCGCCCAGCCGCTGTCGTTCCTGGTCGACCTCGTGGCCGGGGCCGCGGGCGGGGAGGACACCGCCTACCTGCTCAGCGGCGTGCACCTCACCGACCGGTTCCGCAGCCTCGTCCACCGCGGGCAGGCGATCGCGTCGGTCGACCTCACCCGCGACGACCGGCTGACCTGGGAGGTGTGGGACGCCGAGGCGAGCTTCGCCGCCGTCGCCGCCGCCGGTCCCGACGAGGTGCTGGCGACCCACGCGGCGTGGATCGGCGAACCCTCGCCGCCACCCGCGTGGACCCAGGACGGGCTGATCGCCGGGTTGCAGGGCGGCACCGACGAGGTCCGTGCCAAGGTGCAGGTGCTCCGCGACGCCGACGTCCCGCTCGCGGCGGTGTGGTTGCAGGACTGGGTCGGGCAGCGGACCACCGACTTCGGGCAGCGCCTGCAGTGGAACTGGACCCTGGACGCCGACCGGTACCCCGGGTGGCAGGCGCTGGTGGCGGAGCTGGAGGCCGACGGGGTGCGGGTGCTGACCTACGCGAGCCCGTTCCTGTCGCCCGACAGCGGTGCGGCCGCGGCTGCCGCGGGTCGCCGCGACCTGTACGCGGAGGCCGAGGCCGCCGGCTACCTCGCCGTCGGCACCGACGGGCGGCCGCTGCTGGAGGATCAGCGCGGGTTCGACGCGGCGCTCGTCGACCTCACGGACCCGGCGGCGCGTGACTGGTTGGCCGACGTGCTGGTGGAGGAGGTGCTGGCCGTCGGCGCGTCCGGGTTCATGGCCGACTTCGCCGAAGGTCCGCCGCCCGACGCCGTCCTGCGCGGCGGGTCGGGGCTGCGGTGGCGCGCCCACTGGCCCGTGCTGTGGCAGGAGGTCGTCGGCGAGGCGCTGGCGCGGGCTGACCTGGCGGACGCCGCGCTGGTGTTCCACCGCACCAGCCACTCGACGTCGGCCGGGGCGGCGGACGCGCTGTGGCTCGGCGACCAGAACCAGGACTGGTCTGCCGAGGACGGGCTGGCGTCCGTGCCGTCGCTGCTGCAGTCGGCATCGGCCAGCGGCCTGACCCACGTCCACGGCGACATCGGCGGGTACACGAGCCTCGCGCTGCCGGTGCTGCCCGACGTGGCCCGCGACGACGAGCTGGTGCTGCGCTGGGCGGAGGTGCTGGTGCTGAACCCGGTGTTCCGCACTCACGAGGGCAACCGTCCCGACGCCGTCGCCCAGCCGGCGGAGGACGCGGAGCTGGCCCGCGCGCTCGGGCGGATGACCCGCCTGTTCGTCGCGCTCGCGCCGGAGCGGGCTCGACTCGCCGCACGTTCGCCGTTCGCCCTCGCCCAGCACCACCCCTGGTGGCACGACCCCCACGACCGTGCCCTCATCGGTGCCGGTGACGACCTGCTGCAGCTCGGCCCGGACCTGGTGCTGGCACCGGTCCTGGAGCCGGGTGTCGACACGGTCGAGACCGTGCTGCCTCGCGGTCGCTGGGTCCACGTCCACAGCGGCGAGACGTACGACGGTGGCGCGGCGGCCGGGGCCGTCCGTGTCGCCGCGCCGCTGGGGGAGCCAGCCCTGTTCGCCCGGGTCGGGTCGGCCGTGGCCGCCGAGCTGCGCGACCACCTCGACGTCGAGGCAACCCGTGCCCCGGATGGGTAGTCGGACCGATGTGCGGTCCGGAGGCGGCCTGCGTACTGGCCCGCGACCGGGGACGGATGGGAGCGGGTGTCCTGATGACGACGGTCGAGGATGCGACCGTCTCGCGGGTGGTGCCCCGCGACGGGACCGAGGTCGGGTACTGGATCTCTAGGGAGGGGCCACCGCTCCTGCTGGTCCACGGGCTGCTGGGTGACCACACGCGCTGGGCCGCGTTGCAGCACCACCTCGGACCGTACGTCACCTGCCACGCGATGGATCGCCGCGGACGCGGGGCCAGCGGTGACTCGCCGGACCACGAACCGTCCCGCGAGGTCGAGGACGTCCTCGCCGTGGTCGAGGCGGTGGCGGTGGCCTCCGGATCGAGCATCGACGTTGACGACAGCTCGGGCGGCGGCATCGACGCGCTGGCCGCCGCCGGGCAGACCTCCAGCATCCGTCGGCTGGTGCTCTTCGAGCCGCCCCCGGGAGGTGTTCGACCTGTCAGCGGCGGCGGACATCACCGTGCCGACCCTGCTGCTGGTCGGCGGCGAGAGCCCGGAGGTGTTCCAGGTCTGCGCGCAGGAGGTGGTCGAGGCGATGCCGCATGCGCGCACGGTCCTGCTCGAGGGCCAGGGGCACGGTGCGGAGATGTTCGCGGCGGAGGCCGTCGCGCCGCAGGTGCTCGCGTTCCTCGGCGATGAGAGGTAGCGGGACGAGCAGTGGTCCCTGCGTCGGTCGCAGCCGTCGGAGCAGCCGACCGACCGTGCGATCCCTCACGGGGCGGGGTGGATCATCACGCCGACCGGCATCGGGTCCGGTGGCTCGCCGGTCAACAGGCGCCGGAGCTCGTCGAGGTCATCGGCGTCCAGGTCCAGCGGTGGGTACACGCCGCCGATCACGACGCGGTGGTGGCGGCGGAACACCTCGCTCTTGAGCCGCAGGGCCGCGCCAAGGTCGGCGCAGCGGTGCATGGACACCGTCGTGCCCGTGTCCAGCCGGACCACCGTCACGAGGTACTCCACCGTCACCTCCGATCCCTCGGTGATGCGGCCTGCCGCCGGTCGCCGGGGTCGTCCGCCATCTTCCTGGGCCCGTCGCGCGCGGACCAGCGATCAGTCGTCGTCAACCGACCCGGCCGCGAGCACCAGGCAGAAGGGGTGTCCGGCGGGATCGAGGAACACCCGGAAGTTCCGGCCGGGCTGGACCGCCGCCTTGCGGGCCCCGACCGCGAGGACCTGTTCCTCCGCGCGGTCCAGGTCAGCGACGTCGAAGTCGAGGTGGGCCTGCTGGGGCTGGTCCGAGCTCGGCCACTGCGGTGGCTGGTGGTCCGGGGCGCGCTGGAAGGCGAGGGTGGCGCCGACGTCGCTGCGGAGCTGGACCCAGTTGCCTCCATCGTGATCGACGTCCCAGCCGGTGATGGCGGCGTAGAACTCCGCCAGCTGCCGCGGGTCCGGGCAGTCCAGCGCAACCAGGCTGAGCCGTGCGATCGCCATGATCGCCCACCCTACCGAGCACGGCCGTCCGAGGCCCGTGGTCTCGCCGTCGCGTCGGTGATCCGGTCAGGGCGGCACCGCGCGTCCCGGTTGTCCGGCGGCAGCCACCGTCCCTTCCGGTGTCTGGAGATCGGTCGACGGACCTTCGCGGCGTCGGTAGGGTGCCAGCGCGCCCAGGGTGCCGCGCTCGTCCGCTCGGGGCGCGATCGGGCAGGGTTCGATCGTGGGGGAGGGTTCGCATGAACGCACGGATCGGAGCGGCGGCCGGCCTCATCGTCGGCATCGCGGTGGCGGGTGTGCTGATCGACCAGTTGGTCGGCCCCCAACGCGGGATCCTGGGAGGTCTCCGACCGCTCGACGCCGGGATGGTGGCTGCCGAGATCGCCCGCGCAGGTCGGGGGTTCGCGGTCGGGCTCGCGGTCGTCGGTGCCTGGCTCGTCGCGCGCGGCCGTGGACCGGCGCTGATCGGCCTCGGGTTGTCGGTCGCGCTGCTGGCCGGAGGTGCGGTGTGGCCGTGGCGGCTCGTCGGCTCGATCGCGGCCGAGTTCGCCTGGCCGTTGGTCGCCGCGATGGTGGCCCGCGTGATCGTCGAGTTCGCGCGGAAGGAGGATGCCGGCTCACCGCCACACGCGAGCTCGCCGACGCCACTGGAGCGGCGCACGTAGCCTCTCCCGGATCACCCAGGCGCGTGTCGCCGGCCCACGTGGGTCCCGACGCGCCGTTGCGTCGCTGCGTCGCGGTTCAGTCCGGCTGCCCGTCCAGGGTGAGGAACAGTCGCTCCGCGGTGATCGGCATCGCCGTGAGACGGACCCCGACGGCGTCCTCGATCGCGTTGGCGACCAGCGGGGCCAGCGGGATCATCGTGTGCTCGCCGACGCCCCGGGCACCGAACGGCCCGTCGGGCTGCGCCACCTCGACGATGATGGGCACCACCTCGTCGGGGATGTCGAGCGCGGTCGGGATCTTGTAGTCGGTGAAGGTGGGGTTGAGCAGCCGGCCGGCATCGTCGAAGCGCAGGTCCTCGTACAGCACCGTGGCGAGGCCCTGGAGGACCCCACCGAGGATCTGTCCCTCGACCGCGACCGGGTTGATCGCCTGGCCGGCGTCGACGGCGAGGGCGACCTTGCGCACGTTGAGCTTGCCGGTCTCGACGTCGACCTCCAGCACCAGCCCGGCCGCACCGACCGTGTAGTGCACGTTGGGCTTGCCGCCCTGCCCGGTCTCGGGGTCACTGCGGGTGGTGGCGAACTCGGGCATGAACCGGCCGCTGCCGACCACCGGGCCGCCCTTGAATGTGCCGTCGCGCGGGTCCTGCACCCCGTCGACCACGATCTCGCGCAAGGGCAGCGCGAGCCCGGGGTCGTCCGTGGATCGGACCTCCTCGTCCTCGAGGTAGAGCGACGCCATCTCGTGGCCGTGGGCGCGGTGGACCGCGTCCAGGATCTGCTCGCGGGCCTCGGTGGCCGCGGCCAGCACGGCGTTGCCGGAGCTCCACGTGACGTGGCTCGCGACGGTCTGCCACTCGTAGCCGTTGCGGTCGGTGTCCGGCGTCTCGACGCGGATCCGTGCCGGTGGGACCGCCAGCACCTCCGCGGCGATCTGCGCCATGGCGGTGAGGTAGCCCTGCCCGAGCTCCATCCCGGACACGCTGATGTTGACCGAGCCGTCCTCGTTGAACTTGAGGAACGCGGCCGACCCGGCGTTGGGCGGCATCGCCGGCGCCTTCCAGAACGCCGCGAACCCCTTGCCGACCTTGACGTGCGGCGCGGGGTCGGGCTCCACCACGCCCCAGTCGATCGCGGCGGCGGCCCGGTCGATCGCCTCGCGCAGCCCCGATGGGTTCATCGGTGCGCCGTAGGGCAGGTCGTCGCCCTCGACGATCGCGTTGCGGCGACGGAGCTCCACCGGGTCGAGGCCGAGCTCGTCGGCGAGCCGGTCGAGGTGCGACTCGAGCCCGAAGGTGAACTCTGAGTACCCGAAGCCCCGGTAGGGGCCGCCGGGCGGCAGGTTGGTGTACACGCACAGCGAGTCGAGGTGGACGTTGTCGATCCGGTACGGCCCGGTCGCCGAGATGCCGGCGGCGTTGACCACGTTCGCCCCGTACTCGACGTAGGCCCCGGCGTCCCAGTGCAGGGTGTGTCGCAACGCCGTGATCGTCCCGTCGTGGCGGGCGCCGACCTTCAGGTGCGCGGTCACCCCCTGCCGCTGGTAGGTGTTGGCGAACTCCTGCTCGCGGCTCCAGTGCAGCTTCACCGGGTGCCCCCGGACCGTGGTGGCCAGGGCGGCGCCGATGATCTCCATCGTCACACCGGCCTTGCCGCCGAACCCGCCGCCGACGTAGGGCGTGATCACCCGGATGTCCTGGTGGGACAACCCGAGCGCCTCGGCGAACAGGTGCCGCTGGGTGTAGGGCGACTGCGACGCGGTCCACACGGTGAGCCGTCCGGCGTGGCTGAGCTGCGCGACCACAGCGTGGGGCTCGATCGCGGCGTGGGCGTAGCGCGGGACCGTGTAGGTGTCCTCCAGCACGACGTCGGCGTCGGCGAAGGCGGCCTCGACGTCGCCCTTCCGCAGCTTGCGCCAGTGGGCGATGTTGGTGTCCGGGTGGGGGTAGAACCACGGCACGTGCGGGTACTCGGCCAGGTCCGGGTGGATCCGCTCGGCGTCGTCCGCCAGCGCCGTCGCCGCATCGAGGACGGCCGGCAGCTCCTCGTAGGTGACGTCCACCAGCCGCGCGGCGCGCGTGGCGGCCTTCGGGGTGCGGGCGATGACCGCGGCCACCTGTTCGCCGACGAACCGGACCCGGTCGCGGGCGAACACGTGGCGGTCCTTCATGTACAGCCCGAAGCTGAACGGCAGGTCCTTGCCGGTCAGGACCCGGACCACACCCGGCACCTGCTCGGCACGGTGGGCGTCGATCGCGAGGATGCGTGCGTGCGCGTGCGGGCTCGCCACCACCTCGGCGTGGAGGAGGTCGGGGCCGAAGGCGAGGTCGTCGACGAACCGGGCCGCGCCGGTGACCTTGTCGGCCCCGTCGATCCGCGGCGTGGACCGCCCGACGTAGGTGTGGGTGCCCATGTCAGCCCTCCCGGGCGATCGGGTCGGCGGAGGCCTGCACCGCCGCGAGCACCGCGTCGATGATCGGGACGTACCCGGTGCAGCGGCACAGGTTGCCGGCGATCGCCTCCTGGACGTCGTGACGGCTGGGGTGGGGCGTGTCGGCCAGCAGCTCCGCCGCCGACAGGATCACGCCGGGGGCGCAGTACCCGCACTGGAACGCGCTGCGCTCGACGAGCCACTCCTGGAGGGCGGTCAGCCCGTCGAGGCTGAGCCCTTCCACCGTGACCACCTCGTGGCCGTCCACCTCGACGGCGAGCACCAGGCAGCTGCGCACCGTGCGGCCGTCCAGCAGGACGGTGCAGCTGCCGCAGTCACCGCGCTCGCAGCCGGGCTTGGGGCTGGTCACCCCGACGCGGGTACGCAGCACCTCCAGCAGGACGTCGGTGGGTTCGACGTCGAGGGGCCAGACCTCGCCGTTGACCTTGAGCGTGATGTCGTGTCGCACGGCCACTCCTCACATCAGCGGGGTACCGAGCGCCGGCCCGTCCCCGGCGGCGCGGCCGGTGGCGGCGTCGAGGGCCCGGCGGAGCATCACCTCGCACATCCGGAGGCGGTACCGGGCGGTGGCGCGGACGTCGGTGACCGGCGCGACCACCTCGGCGACCAGGTCGACGGCGGCGTCCATGGCCTCGGCGCCGAGCCCGCGGTCGGCGAGCAGCGCCTCGATGCGG
>SKNO01000282.1 GCA_007120465.1 Nitriliruptoraceae bacterium | reverse complement strand
GCCAGGTCGTCGATCGTCACCAGCGCCGCCCGCCGACCCGCGGCGCGGAGCGCCTGCAGATCGCCGGCCGCCTGCGCCCGCTTGAGCTGTGAGAAGGTGAGGTCGCGTCCGGGTACCTCGGCGTCCACCGGGTCGTCACCCACGACGACCAGGAACGCCCCGTCGTCGGGTCCGCCCTTGTGCAGCTGACCGGTGGAGTGCAGGTACCGCGGCCCGATCCCCACCGTCACCGGCACCTGCAGGGTGGTGCGTAGCCGGCCCGCCGCCGCACGCACGGCCGCCTCGTCGGGCCCGCCGGGCGTGACGAAGGCCAGGATCGCGAGGTAGTCGCCCGGTCCGACCTGGTCGAGCACCGCAGCGGGGCTGGTCGGCGCTGGCAGGTCGCGCCCCTCCTCGAGCACGGTGTTGGTCGCCGCCTTGGCCGCGGCGACGTCGGGCTGGTCGAACGGGTTGATGCCGAGCAGCGCCCCGGCCACCGCCGTGGCGAACTCCCACCGCACCACCTGCCGCCCGAGCTGACCGGGCCCCGACCACGGCAGCTCCACGACAGGGACCCCATCGGCCACCAGCGCCGCCGCACGCGGGTGCTCGCCCAGCGTCACCACCAGCCGGTCGTCCCCGAAGACCGCCGCACGCGGTTCCTCGTCGACGATGGGGAGCAGCCCCACCCCGTGCTTGCCGGTCGACTCCGCCACCAGCTGCTCGATCCACAGGCCGAAGCAGGCGACCTCGTCGGGCAGCAGGATCGTGAGCTTGTCGCGGCCCTGGCGCGCCGCGGTCGCGAGCACCGCGCCGAACACCGCCGCAGCGTTGACCTCGGGGTCGGTGGACCGCGCCGCCTCCAGTTCCGCACGGGCCGGCGCCAGGTGGGCGTCGAGGTCCATCCCCAGCAGCGCGGCCGGCCACAGCCCGAAGGGGGTCAGCGCGGAGAACCGGCCGCCCACGTCGGGCTGGCCGTGCACGACGCTGCGGAACCCCTCGCTCGCGGCGCGGGCCTCCAGCTCGCTGCCGGGGTCGGTGATCGGGGTCACGAACCGTCCGGCGGAGGATCCGTGGGCGTCGGTGAGCCGGACCAGGAACCGTTCGAGGTGGCACACCATCTCGATCGTCGTGCCCGACTTGGAGGCCGGGACCAGCAGGGTGCGTTGCCAGGGCAGCGCGTCCTCCACGGCCAGGACCGCCGCCGGGTCGGTGGAGTCCAGCACCCGCAGCCGCGGCGACCCCGGGGTCGGCCCGAACACCGTGCCGAGGACCTCCGGGTACAGCGAGGAGCCGCCCATCCCCACCAGCAGGACGTCGGTGATCCCGTCCGCGGCGACGGCGTCGGCCGCCCGCCGCAGCTCGGGGAGCAACGCGTCGGCACGGTCGGGCGCGTCCAGCCACCCGAGCCGATCGGCGACCTCGGTCGGGTCGGGGCCCCACACGGTGTGGTCGCGGTCCCAGATCCGTGGCACCAGCTCCAGCGCGTCGGCGGTCGCCGCGGCGACACCCTCGGTCAGCGGTCCGAGCTGCATGTCGGGCTCCTCCGGTCGGGCCGGTCGCGTGGCGGTGGGTCGCGCCTCTCCCTCGAGCCTAGGGCGGACCCCCGGGGCGGACCATGGCTGCCCGGTAGCCTCGGGAACGACCCACCACCCCCGTCACGACGCGAGGACCACCGTGAGCGACCAGCCCCCCACCGGAGCCGAAGGCGAGCGGCCCCAGCAGCAGAAGGTGAACGTCGTCGTGCCCGACGACGTCAAACACGGCGAGTACGCCAACTTCCTGCTGGTGTCCCACTCCCCCCACGAGTTCACCCTCGACTTCTGCCAGCTGCTGCCGTCCGGCGAGAAGGGCAAGGTCAACGCCGAGGTGGTCTCACGCGTGCGGATCGCGCCGACGATGGTCGGCCGCGTGCTCAACGCGCTGAACACCAACCTGTCCAACTACGAGGACCGCTTCGGGCAGGTCAAGGCGCTCGGGTGAACGACACGGCCACGCCGGGCACCACCGCGCTTCCTCCCGGCGTCGAGCCCGGCGGCCGCTTCGACGCCTGGCGGCCCGGACCGGTGGCGTACGTCGTGTGCGACGTGGACGGCACCCTCGTCGGTCCCGAGGAGCTCGCCAGCGAGGAGGTGGTGACGGCGATCGCCCGGGTGCAGGAGGCGGGGCTACGCGTCGGGTACGCGACCGGGCGGATGCGCGATGGCGTGGCCTCGCTGCACCGTCAGCTGGGCGCGTCCGGACCGCACGTGCTGCACAACGGCGCGGAGGTCCGTGCCGACGGCACCACGATCGCTGCCTGGTCCCTGCGCCCCGACCAGGTGGACGCCCTGCTGGCGATCGCCGCGGAGCACGACGACCTCTACCTCGAGGTGTACGCGGAGTCGGGCTTCCGGGTGTCCGCGTGGGACGAGCGGGCGCGGGCCCACTGGCGGATCCTCGGGGTCGAGCCCCTCGGGGTGATCACGTCCGCGGCCGACCTCGAGGCGCCCGCCGTCCCGAAGGCGACCTTCGTGACCTTCTCCGACGACGCGGCGCGCTGGCTGCTCGACCGGCTGCGCGAGCTCGACGTCGAGGTCGGGCAGGCGGGGTCACCGCTGACACCGGGGATGTCCTTCGTCAACGCCAGCCGCAGCGGCGCGACCAAGGGCGCGGCCCTGCGACGGGCGGCGGAGCACCTCGGCATCGGGCTCGACCGGGTCGCGGCGATCGGTGACGCCCCCAACGACCTGTCGATGCTGGAGGTCGCCGGCACCGCGATCGCGATGGGGCAGGCCCCGCCGGAGGTGCGGGCGGCGGCCCACCTCGTCGTCCCCGAGGTGGGGCAGCACGGGGTGGCGACGGCACTCGACGCCCTACGGGAGTGGAGCACCGCGACGTGAGCGACGCCCTGCCGCGGGAACGACGCCTGCCGCTGATCGACCGGCTGTCCCCCCGGCACGACGCGTACGCCCGGATCCTCGCCGCGCACGAGGCCGCGATGCGCGGCGGTTCCCCCGGGTACGTCGACCCGGCCAGCGGGTTCTTCGTGTTCACCGCCGCCGAGCTGTGGGCGCGCGGCACGTGCTGTCACGCGGGGTGCCGCCACTGTCCGTACGAGGACGGGCCCCGGGGGCCGCGTGGCCTCCCTCCGGACGCGTGAGCGGGCGGACGGTCCGGCATCCGGCCGACGGGTCGGCTGCGGTCGCGGCTGGCGGATCGGGCGCGATGCCCGTCGCCGTCAGGAGCGCTCCTTGCCGGGCACCGAGTAGTTCGGCGTCTCGTGCACCACGTCGACGTCGTGCACGTGGGACTCGCGCGCACCGGCGGCGGACTGCTTGACGAACCGGGCCCGCTCGGCGAGGGAGGCCAGGTCAGCCGCACCGAGGTAGCCCATCCCCGAGCGCAGCCCGCCCTCGAGCTGGTCGGTGACCTCACCGACGGTCCCGCGGTACGGCAACAGGCCGGACACGCCCTCGGGGACCAGCTTCGAGGGCTGCCGGGCCTCCTCGGCGCTGCCCGCCTTCTCCTGGAAGTAGCGGTCGGCGGAGCCGGCGCGCATCGCGTCGATCGAGCCCATCCCCCGGTACTCCTTGTAGCGGCGGCCGCCCACCAGCACGAGCTCGCCGGGCGACTCGTCGGTGCCCGCGAGCAGGTTGCCGACCATCACGGCCGTCGCCCCCGCGGCCAGGGCCTTGACGATGTCGCCGGAGTAGCGGATCCCGCCGTCGGCGATCGAGGTGACCCCGACCTCCCGGGCGGCGCGGGCGCACTCCGCCACCGCGGTGAACTGGGGCATCCCGACGCCGGTGACCACCCGGGTGGTGCAGATCGAGCCGGGGCCGACCCCGACCTTGACGATGTCGGCGCCATGGTCGGCGCAGGCGCGGACCCCGTCCCCGGTGGCGACGTTGCCCACCATCAGCGGCGTGTCCGGGAAGCGGTCCTTGAGCTTGGCGGCGTACTCGAGGATCCCTGCCGAGTGGCCGTGAGCGGAGTCGATCGCCAGCAGGTCGACCCCGGCCCGGACCAGCGCCTCGGCCCGCTCCTCGCCATCGTGGCCGACGCCGACCGCCGCGGCACACAGCAGGCGTCCGCGGGGGTCCTTCGCGGCCGCCGGGTACTTGATCACCTTCTCGATGTCCTTGAAGGTGAACATGCCCGTGAGCTTGCCGGTCTCCGGGTCGACGATCGGCAGCTTCTCGACGCGGTGCTCCTGCATCCGGTCGCGGGCCTGCTCGAGGGTCGTGCCCGGGACGGCGGTGACCAGGCCCTCGGCGGTCATGTGCTCACGCACCGGGGTGCCAGGTGCGGCCCCGAGCCGCAGGTCGCGGTTGGTGACGATCCCGACCAGCCGGCCCCCGCCGTCGACGACGGGGAAGCCCGACACCCGGTAGCGCGCCATCAGTTCGAAGGCGGTGTCCACGACGTCGTCGGGCCGAAGGGTGACCGGGTCGATGATGAAGCCGGACTCGGAGCGCTTGACCGCCTCGACCATGGCCGCCTGCGCATCGATCGCCGCGTTCTTGTGGATCACGCCGATCCCGCCCTGCCGGGCCAGCGCCACGGCCATGGCCGCCTCGGTGACCTTGTCCATCGCGGCGGAGAGCAGCGGCAGGCGCAGCTCCAGCGACGGGTGCAGGGTGGTGCTGATGTCCACGTCGCGCGGGAGCACGGCCGACGCCATCGGGGTGAGCAGCACGTCGTCGTAGCTGAGCGCTTCGGGGATCTCCATGGGCCATCCACCTCGCCGTCACCGTTGCCCGCGAGACTACCGGTCCCGTCTGGGCCTCCCCCGCTACCCCGCACGTCGTGAGCCATCGGGGCGTCCCCGCTACCCCGGGCGTCGCGACCCATCCGGGCGTGCCCCGTCCTCATGTGTCACGACCGGCTCGTCGCCGCCACGCGCGCCACGTGCACGCACCATCGCCGGCGTCCGCGCGAGCTGGTCACCACCTGGTACCTTGCACCGCATGGAACCTGCGGGGACGGACGGTACGGGCGTGGCCGGCGACGGGCGCGGACCGGCGCTCGCGCAGCTGCGGCGCGGGGTGCTGCCCTACTGCGTCCTGGCGGCGCTCGCAGCCGAGCAACGGTACGGCTTCGAGCTGGTGGGCGTGCTGTCGGACACCTACGGGCTCGCCACCAGCGAGGGCACGATCTACCCGCTGCTGTCCCGCCTGCGCCGCGACGGGCTCGTGGCGACCACCTGGCGGGAGTCCGAGGCCGGTCCACCGCGCCGCTACTACCGACTGACCGAGGCCGGCGAGCGGGCGCTCGCCGCGTTCCGTGCGGACTGGCGCGCCTTCCGGTCGGCGGTCGACGACCTCGTCCTCGCCGGGACACGCGAGGGGAAGGACGACGCATGACCCCGGACCCGATCGCTCGCTTCCTCGCCCGCCTCGAACAGGCGAGTGCGGCGCTCCCCGCGGAGGTCCGCGCGGACCTCCTCGAGGACATCACTGCGCACCTCGACGAGGTCCGCCGGGAGGCTCGCGCCGAGGTGGACGTGCACGCGGCGCTCGACCGGCTCGGTCGACCGGAGGAGATCGTGGCCGCGGCGGCGCGGGAGACCGGGACCCCGCCGCCCCCGGCCGATCTCCCCCCGCCGGCGACGGAGGCGGGTCACGGACCCTCCGAGGCGGTGGCCGGCGGGGTGCGACCGCGCGACGTCGTGGCGATCGGGCTGGTGGTGTTCGGCGCGGTCGTCGGCTGGGCGCTGCTGTTCCTGGTCGTGCAGCCGCTGATGCCGATCGGCGCGATCGGCGCCTACCTGACCGGGATCGTGCTGCTGTGGTCCTCGCGCGCGTGGACGCCGGGCGAGAAGCTACTGGCCACCCTGGTCTGGCCGGGCGGGATCGCGACGCCCCTGTTCCTGGCGCTGCTGCCCACCGGGATGTGCACCACCGTCGCGGACCCGTCCGGGGGTCCGGTCACGACCTGCACGGGGTTCACGCTGCCGCCGCTCGTCGGCATCCCGCTGTTCGTCGCGGTGACGAGCGCACCGGTGATCGTCGGTGGGATCCTGCTGATGCGCGCCCACCGACGGGCGCTCGCGACGGGCGTGCCGGGCCCACGGTCGCGCGCGGCGGGGTGAGCGGTCCCGTCCGCCGCGCTCAGGCGCCGTCCTGGCTGCGGAGGCGCCCCAACAGGGGGATGGCCGCGACCTTCTCGTCGGTCAGTTCGTCCCACCGGATGCGGGCTGGCGGCCGCGGTCCGTCGCGTGCCACCTCGATGACCTCCTCCGGGGTCACGATCAGGTCGACCAGCACGTCGTGGGCCGTCACCGGGATCGCCCCGGGTGGCAGCACCTGCAGGCCGTGGACGGTGGTCACGACGACGGTGTGCTCGTCGATCAGGCCCGCCTCGGCGGCCAGGGCGAACTCGAGGTCGCTGAACCCGCCCCCCTTGCCGGGCCGTGCGCCGTCGTGGCCGACGGCGACACACCCGGTCACCACGAGGTCCACGGGGTCGAGGTCCGCGACGGCCACCGTGCGTGCCGACGCGGCGGCCCCGTTGATCGACGACGCCCGGCGCGGATCGCCGGCGAGGTGGTCCGGGTCCAGCAGGAAGAAGGGGTCGGGTGCCGCCAGCCGCGGGACGGCCATGTACACCACCTTGCCGTCCTCCAGGGCGCGCTGGCGCACCGGCCACTGGGGGCTGTCCGGGTTCGCCTTCACCGTCCGCGCCGCGCGCCACACCACGGTGCCCCGGAGGCGCTCCGCGGCGGCCTCGGCGCCGACGAAGTTGCTGATGCGGTGACGCGGGCCGGGGAACCGCCGCACCCCCTCGGTCTCCAGTCGCGACCACACCTCGTCGCGGAGCGCCGCCTTGGCCGCGAGGGTTGCCGGGTCCCCGCCGGCGTCCCGGTCGTGGCGTCCCGGACCGCGCGCAGCCATCAGCCGCGCCTGTCCGCGGCCCCACCGCCGCTCCGCCGACGCTGCACGGGTCAGCTGCCCGCCGAGGTGCGCCACTCCAGCGGCAGCGGCGTGACCTCCGCTTCCTCGTCGCGGCCGCGCCGCAGTTCCTCGATGCGGTCCAGGTGCCGCTCCAGCTGCGTGCGGCGGGTCGTCGCGAGGGCGTCGTACGCACGCTGGGTCGACTCCAGCCCACGACCGACCTTGTCCATCGCGTCGGTGAAACGGCCCCACTGGTCCCGGAACCCCTCGAGCAGCGCGAGGATGCGGTCGCTGGTGCGCTCCAGGGCGACCCGGTCCATCGCCTCCCGGATCACCGCCAGCACCGCGAACAGCGTGGACGGCGAGCACAGCACGACCTTGCGCGCCAGGGCGTCGTCCAGCAGCTGCGGGTCGTGCTCGTGGACGAAGCCGTAGACCTGCTCGTTGGGGATGAACAGCAGCACGCAGTCGATCGTGCCGTCCTGCGGGTCGATGTACCCCCGGCCCGAGAGCTCCTTGACCCGTTCACGCACCGCGCGGAGGAACGCGGCGCGGTGGGCGTCACGCTCCTGGTCGGAGGTCGCCTCCACCATCGCGAGGTAGCGGTCCAGCGGGAACTTCACGTCGAGGTGGACGACCTGGTCGTGCGGGAGCAGGAAGGTCACGTCGGGCCGGGTGCCCGACCGGGTGGTGACCTGGGTGCGGTAGTTGACCCCCTCGACGAACCCGGCGGAGCGGAGCACGTCGTCGACCATCCGCTCGCCCCACTGCCCACGGGCCTGTGAGCTGGCCAGCGCCTCCCGCAACGCTCCGGTGGTGCGCACCAGGTCCTGATGGGTCCGGGCGACCCCCTGCAGCTGCTCCCCCACCCGTCCGACCTGCTCGGCGCGTTCCGCCTCGGCCCGCTGGAGGGTCGCGGTCACCTCGGCGAGGGTGCGCCCCATGCGGGCCAGCTCCGCGTCGATCAGCTCCTTGCGGGAGTCGAGGTGGCTCGTGGACGCGCGGGCGTGCGCCTCCAGCCGTTCGCCTGCGACCGTGGCGAGGGTGTCGACGGCGGCGTCGAGCTCGCGGCGGTGCTGCTCGGCGAGGGTCGCCGCGACCCGCCGCTGCTGGGCCCGCACGGCCAGCACCGCCGCCGTCGCGATCACGGCGGTGATCACGAGCACGGCCAGGATGACGACGGCCGGGACGGTCATGGCACCCCCTCGGGTCGGACCCGGGTCGGAAGGAAGGTCAGGCACACCGTACGTTCGGGCGGCGACATGACCGAGCAGGCCGCCCCCCGCGGGCTACCGTGGTGCCGCAGCGGGAGGTGTGCCATGGCGCCCGGTCGCCGGTCGGCCGTGCGGTGCGCCGCGGTCTCGGCCGGGGTGCTGCTGGTCGCCGAGGTGCTCGCGCTGATCGCCTGGGCGCCGCTGTTCAACGGCCTCGTCCTGCTCGCGATGCTGACCCCCGTCGCGATACCGGCGCTGGGAGCGGTGCTCCTGACCCGCGGCGACGAGCGGGGCATCGCGGTGCTGGTCGTCGGTGCCGCGCTCGCGCTGCCCAGCCTGCTCCTCGACGGCCTCGAGGTGCTGCGCTGGACCGATCCCTTCACGCCGACGGAGCTCGTCGTGACCGGCCTCGAGCTGGTGCACGCCGCCACGCTGCTCGCCGCCGGACTGCTGGCCTGGCGCCTCCGGACCGTCGCGGCGTGGACCTGGCACCGGCCGGTGCCGTGGGTGTACGCGGTGGCCGCCACCGCGACCCTGGCGATGGCCGAGCTGTGGCCGCGCCGCAGCTTCGTGCTCCCCGGCGACGTGGTCGAGGCGGCGTCCCTGCTGCAGCTCGTCGCGTTCGCCGCCGTGCTCGTCGCGATCGCACGGCTGCCGCGCATGCTGGCGGGGGCCGCGCTGCTGGCGGCCGTCACCCCCGCGCTGGCGATCGCCCTGTTCGACGTGGCCCAGAGCCTGTCCTTCACCGGGGGCGTGTACGGGCCTGGCGGGGTGGCGTGTGTGATCGCCCGGTCGGTGCTGACGCTCATCGGCGTGCACTGGCTGCGGCCCGAGCACATGCCCCAGCCCGAGCACCGCACCGAGACCGCCCCGGACACGATCTAGCTCCCCGGATCCGCCTGCAGCGGCCCGCACGCGCTGGTCCCGCGAGGAGTAGGGTGACCGCAGGCGGCCGATCGGAGACGTCATGCTCGACGCAGCGGCGCGGCAGCTCGTGACGTCCGGTGTGTACGGACACCTCGTGACCATCGGCCCGGACGGTCGTCCCCACGTGACCCTGGCGTGGTTCGACCTCGACGGTGACGACCTCGCGTTCGGGACCCTGTTCAACCAGCGCAAGCTCGACAACCTCCGGCGCGATCCCCGCGCCGTGGTGTCCTTCGAGTCCGGTGAGGTGAACGAGCACGGGCTGCGCCCCTACCTCGTCGTCGAGGGTGCCGCGACCGTGACCGAGGGCGGCGGGGCGGCACTGCTCCAGCGTCTGGCTCACCGCTACCTCGGCCCCGACGTCACCTTCCCCCCGATGCCGGACCCACCCGACGGCTACGTCACGCGCATCACCGTCGAGGCCGTCCGCGGCGTGGGGCCCTGGGCCGGCTGAGCCGGCCGTCGCGTGCCGGCAGCGACGCGCCGCCGGGCCGAAGTAGCGGTCGCCGTCAGTCGCTCACCAGCTCCTCGCCGATCAGCGCGACCGTCTCGAGGTCCTCGTGCACGAGGTGCTGGAGCATCACTCGGTCGATGCCGAGCTCCGCGAGCTGTCCGAGCCGCTCCCTGACCTGCTCGACCGTGCCGGCGACCCACCGTGCGGTGCGCTCCTGCAGGAACGCCGCCGGGTCGCCATCGGCACCGGCCTTGTCCATCAGGGCCCGGACCCGGGCGTGGACCTCGTCCTCGGTCCTGCCGACGATCCCCACCGTCATGACCGACCGCCGCAGGGTGGCCGGATCGCGCCCGACGTCCTCGCAGGCGGCGTCGAGCCGGGCCAGCCGCTCGGGCAGCTCCGCCGGTCCCGCCCCGATCGAGTTGTACTCGTCGGCGAACCGGGCCGCGATCGAGGCGGCGCGCGGCCCCGCCTGGCCTCCCAGGATCAGCGGTAGCGGGTCCTGGACGGGTCGGGGCAGCGGCCGGACCTCCTCGAGCTGGTAGTACTCCCCCGAGAACGACACGACCTCCTCGGTGAGCTGCAGCCGGATGATCTCGGCCTGCTCCTCGAGCATCTCGAACCGGGTGCCGACCTCGGGGAACTCGAACCCGTGGGCCTGGTGCTCGCGCTCGTTCCAGCCGGCGCCGAGGCCGAGCTCCACCCGCCCGCCGGAGATCCGGTCGGCCGTCGCGACCATCTTCGCCAGCACGGACGGGTGCCGGAAGGTCACCGGCGACACCAGGGTCCCGAGCCGCACCGTCGACGTCACCGCGGACAACGCCGAGATGGTCGCCCAGGCGTCGGTCGCGTCCCGCGACTCGTCGCCCATCAGCCCGCTGTAGTGGTCGGAGCGGAACAGCGACCCGATGCCGTGCCCCTCGCACGCCCGAGCCAGCGCGACCCACTGCTCCCAGGTCACGCCCTCCTGCCCTTCGATCATCAGTGCGATGCGCACGTCTGCCTCCACGTCGGTCGTGGGTCGTTGTCAGCGGTCCCGTGCGGCCGGCCGGGTCACCGGTGCCGAGCAGCGGTCACCCGTCAACGCTCCGGTTGCGGCGGCTCGGGCCGGTGCTCCGCCCCGTACCAGGCGCCGTCGTCCTCCTCGAGTTCGGGGAACGGCTCGTTGACCACGAGGTCGTCGGACTCCGGGTCGAGCTCGGGTTCGCGCCGCACCGGCTGCACGGCCGTGGACGGGAACAGGCTCAGCGGGCCCAGCGGCTCCGCGTCCCACGCACGGAAGGTGAGCGGGGTCTGCAGGTACAGCGCGAGCAACCTCGCCGTCGCCGTGACGGAGTCGAGGTGGGTGCGCTCGTACCCGTGGGTCGCGTCGACGCCGAACCCGATCAGCGCCGCGCGCGTCTCCGCGCCGGCCTCCAGCGCTGCGGCGACGTCGGACCGGTAGAAGCGGAACACGTCCCGGTTGCTCTCGATCCCCATCCGCTCCGCCAGGGTGCACAGCCGCCGCGTCAGGTGGTAGTCGAAGGGCCCGTGCAGGTCCTGCATCGCGATCGTGACGCCGGTCTCTGTCGTGGTCTGCCCGGGCGCCACGACCGCCGCGTCGAGGGACAGCAGCTCGGCGATGTCGTGGGTGATCCCGCTCGACGCCCCGTGCCCGACCTCCTCGGAGATCGTGATCAGCAGCTGCACCCCGACCTCCAGCGAGCAGCCCGCGTCGATCAGCGCCTTGAACGCGGTCAGGGCCGCGGCCACCCCCGCCTTGTCGTCGAGGTGGCGCGAGTTGACGAAGCCGGCGCGGGTGATCACCGGGTAGGCGACCTGCGCGACGAAGTCCCCCACCTTGATGCCGAGGGCACGCAGGTCGGCGGCGTCGTGCACCTTCTCGTCGACGCGCACCTCGACGTGTTCCCACCCGATCGGGTGCTCGTCGATCGCGTCGCCGAAGGCGTGCCCCGACGCCTTGGTCGGCAGGATCGTCCCGGTGTAGGACCGCTCGATGTCGTCGGTGAAGATCGTGACCCGGGTCCCCTCGGAGAACCTGGCCGAGTGGGTCCCGACCGGGACGATCGCGAGGCGCCCGTTCGGTTTCAGCTCCCGGACCATCGTGCCGATCGTGTCGGTGTGCACGACGACGGCCCGCTTGAGGGACCCGTTGCCGTTGCCGGACAGCGACGCGACCATCGCGCCGCGGCGCGTCAGCTCGAAGGGGAGGCCGATCTCCTCGAGGCGCTCACCGACGAACTGCATGATCACGTCCGTGCGCCCGGCAGGGCTCGGGATGCGCAACAGCTCGAGCAGGACCTCGCGCAGGAAGTCGTGGTCGAGTTCGGGGTCGATCAGCTGGTCCAGGGCGTCCATATCGACGACGCTAGCGGGCCTCACCGGCGCGCGTGACACGTCGTCGTGATCGTCCGCCTCACCGATGGTCGTGCACCCGCCGGACGCCTACCTTGCCGGGCCATGCGTGTGACGCTCGTGCTCTCCGCCCTGCTGCTCGCCTGGAGCGTTGTGGCCGACCTGATGATCGGCGAGCGGTGGTACACCACGCGCAACCTGGCGCTCACCGCGCTCCTGCTGCTCGCGTGGTGGTTGATGAACGATCGGCGCATCGGCCGCACCGCCGACGAGGTGGGACTGGCGCCGCAGCACCTGCGATCGGGGTTCGCCTGGGGTGGGCTCGCGTTCGTGGCGGTCTCGGCGGTGATCGGCGTGGGGGTGCTGCTCGCGGACACGGTCGGGCCGATCGGGGCGCTCCTGGCCGATGAGCGCACGGCGATGTTCGCCGACGACCTGTGGTTCGTGGCGCTGGTGCGGATCCCGCTCGGCACGGCGGTGTTCGAGGAGGTCGCCTTCCGCGGGGTCCTGCTCGCCGCCGCGCAACGGGTCCTGTCCACCTGGCGGGCGGTCACGCTGTCGAGCGTCGTGTTCGGCCTGTGGCACATCCCGCCGGCCATGGTCGCCCTGTGGATCAACGATGTGGCGGCGACCGCACCCGAGGGCGTGGCCGCCATCGCCGGCATCGTGGTCGGCACCACGATCGCCGGCGTCGGGTTCTCGGCGCTCCGGCTGGTGTCGCGCAGCCTCGTCGCCCCGATCCTCGCGCATGTCGCGACGAACAGCGTGAGCCTGCTCGCTGCCGTGCACGTCCAGGGGCTCGGCTAGCGTCGGACGGGTGCATCGTGCGTCCGATCCCCCGTCCTCGACCCCTGGTCCCCGCACCAGCGGGTCGGTGCTCCGGGACCGCAACTTCGCGCCCTTCTTCGTCGGCAACCTCACATCGAACGTCGGCAACTGGCTGTTCAACGTCAGCGCGGCGGTGGTGGTGTTCCGGCTGACCGGCTCGGCGTTCGCGGTCGGCCTGGTCTCCGTGGCGCAGTTCGTCCCGCTGGTGCTGGTCTCTCCGTGGGCCGGCGCGCTGTCCGACCGGATGGACCGCCGCCGGCTGCTGCTCCTCGCCCAGACGGTCGCGGCCCTGTCGGCCGCGGCGATCGCCGTCGCCGCCCTCCTGGTCGGGGCGGAGAGCCTGCCGGGCGCCTGGCCGGTGATCCTCGCCGCCCTCGGCATCGGCGTGGGCAACGCCGTCGCGCAGCCGGCGATGAACAGCCTCGTACCCGCGCTGGTCGCGCCCGCAGATCTGGCCCCTGCGGTGTCACTGACGGCGCTGACCTACAACGTCGGCCGGGCGCTCGGCCCCGCCGGGGCCGGCGTCCTGCTGGTCACCCTGGGCGCCGAGGTGGCGTTCCTGATCAACGCGGTGAGCTTCCTCGCGCTGATCGGCGGGGTGCTCCTGGTGCAACCCCGTCCCGTCGAGCGGGAGGA
This sequence comes from Nitriliruptoraceae bacterium, assembly GCA_007120465.1. Classification (GTDB taxonomy): domain Bacteria; phylum Actinomycetota; class Nitriliruptoria; order Nitriliruptorales; family Nitriliruptoraceae; genus CSSed11-175R1. The sequence goes on along the minus strand of SKNO01000282.1, from coordinate 1,454 downwards.
CTCCTCGGACCGATCCGTGCGGGCCGGGGTGCGCTTCGTCCGGCACGACGCGACCAGCCTGCTGCTGCTCGCCGGCGTCGCCACCGCCGGGTTCGCCGCGGATCCCGCGATCACCCTCGCGCCGTCCATCGCTGACGTGCTGGGTGGCGGCGACGCGCTGGTCGCGACCTTCGTGAGCGGCTTCGGGATCGCCGCGATCCCCGGTGCGCTGTCCTCCGGCCGGCTGCAGACCCGGCACGGCAGCGCGACGGTGGCGGCGGGCGGGATGACGGTGATGGCGCTCGGGCTCACCTCCGCGGCCGTCGCGCCCGTCCCGGCCATGGCGGTGGCCGGGTTCTGCCTGATGGGGACCGGGTTCGTGCTGGCGGTCACGTCCTTCACGACCCTGCTCCAGCAGCGGCTCCCCGAGGCGCTCCGCGGACGGGTGATGGCCCTGTGGACCGTGGCGTTCCTGGGCAACCGGCCCCTGGCGGCGGCGATCGACGGGGCCACCGCCGACCTGGTCGGACCCCGGTGGGCGATGCTGATCGCGATCAGCGTGGCCGTCACTGGTGCGGCGATCGCGCTGCGCCTACGCCGCCGCCACACCACCGCCGGAGCGTGACCCGGCCCCCGCGCCCGGCGCTGCCCCGGGGCGGAACGACCAGCAGTGTGAGCTCATCGGGACGCTGGTGTCCGTCACGCTTCACACTGCGACCGGCGTCGGGTCGGTGGACCAACAGTGTGAGGTCATCGGGACGCTGGTGTCCGTCACGCTTCACACTGCGACCGGGGTGGGTGGGTCGTCAGCCAAGCCGGTCGGCGCCGTAGCCGCCGACGACGGTCCGACCCACCTCCTCGGCGCTCATCCGGGTCACCTCGCCGCCCGTGACCTCGGCCAGCCGCTGGGCGAACGCGACCAGCCCCGGCGCGTCCTCCAGCAGGAACACGTCCAGTTCGATCCCCGCCCGCGCGAGGCGCATCGCCTCGCGCAGGGTGGCCTCGAGGGTCTCGGGCACCGGTGGCCAGTTGAAGATGCTCCGCCCGTCCTCGAGGTGGGCCGTCGGCTCCCCGTCGGTGACCATGATCACCCGCTTGACGGGACGCGGGTCGTCGGCCAGCACACGGCGGGCGAGCAGGAAGGCGTGGTGCATGTTGGTGCCGTAGACCCGCTCGAACCCGGCGGCGGCCAGGTCGGCGGGGCGCATCGGCCGGGCGTAGTCGCTGAACCCGATCAGGTGGAACGAGTCCTCCCGGTGCCGACCCTCGATCAGCGCGTGCAGCGCCAGCGCCATGCGCTTCGCGGGGATGAAGTGGCCCTGCAGCGGCATCGAGAAGGACAGATCGAGCAGCAGCACCGTGGCGATGCGCGGCCGGACCTCCTGCTCCACCACCTCGAGGTCGTCGGGGTGCAGCCGGATCCCGCCGACGCCGGGAGTGACGCCCTCCGACGCGCGGCGCATCACGGCGTTGCG
>SKNO01000117.1 GCA_007120465.1 Nitriliruptoraceae bacterium | reverse complement strand
CCTCGCCGCCGACCTCCCGCTGGTCGCCCTGCACGATGCGGCCCGGCCCCTGGTGCCCGTCGAGGTGGTCCGGCGGGTGGTCGCCGCGATGGGCGACGGGGTGCTCGCGGCCGCGCCGGCGCTGCCCGTCGCCGACACCCTGAAGCGGGTCGACGGCGACCGGGTGCTCGGCACCGTCGACCGCGACGGGCTCGTGGGGGTGCAGACCCCGCAGGTGTTCCCGCGCGAGGTGCTGGACGCGGTCCTCGGTACGGACGCGTCGGCCACCGACGAACTGGCGCTGGTCGAACGGCACCTCGCCGCCGGGCGGGTGGACGGGCGGATCGTGATCGTGCCGGGCTCCCCCTTCGCTGCGAAGGTGACCTACCCGGAGGACCTCGCGCTGCTCGACCTGGTCGCCCGCGCGAGCGCGGAGGTGGCGGGGTGAGGATCGGCAGCGGACTGGACGTCCACCCCTTCGACCCGGCGGGGGAGCGCCCCCTCGTGCTGGCCGGGGTGACGATCCCCGGGTCACCGCCCCTGTCCGGCCACTCCGACGCGGACGTGGTCGCCCACGCGGTCACCGACGCGCTGCTCGGTGCGGCCGCCATGGGTGACCTCGGCAGCCGCTTCGGGGTCGACGACCCCGCGACCGCCGGTGCCGCCTCGCTCGGGCTGCTGCGCGCCGTGGTGGTCGACGTGGCCGACGCCGGGTGGCGGACGGGCAACCTCGACGTCACCGTGGTCGCGCAGCGGCCGCGGCTGGCGGAGCACCGGCGGGCGATGCGGCGCAACCTCGCCGAGGTGCTGGGGGTGGACCTCGAGGACGTGTCGGTGAAGTTCACGACCACCGACGGGCTGGGTACGTTGGGACGCGGCGAGGGCATCGCCGCGTGGGCTACCTGTCTGCTCGCGCCGCTCCGCGGGTAGGCTCCGCGTCCACGTGCCCCGGCGCGCCCGCCCGTGGCCGGCCCTCGACCTGCCCCTCCCGACGACGGTGGACGGCGATGTCCCTGGTCCTGTACGACACCCTGCGCCGCGACAAGGTGCCCTTCGACCCGCGGATCGAGGGCGAGGCGTCGGTGTACGTGTGCGGTCCCACGGTGCAGGCGGAGGCGCACGTCGGGCACGGCCGCCTCGCGGTGGTCACCGACGTCCTGCGCCGCTACCTCGGCTTCCGCGGCTACCAGGTCACCTTCGTGCAGAACGTGACCGACATCGAGGACAAGATCATCCTGAAGGCGCGCCGCGAGCAGGTAGCGCCGGCCGTGGTCGCCACCCGGTACACACACCTGTGGAACCGGACGATGGACACGCTGAACGTCCGCCCGCCCGACATCCAGCCCTTCGCCACCGGGCACGTGCTGGAGATGCAGGGGCTGATCCAGGAACTGATCGACCAGGACAAGGCCTACGAGGTCGGCGGCGACGTGTTCTTCCGGGTCCGCAGCTTCCCCGGGTACGGCAAGCTCTCGCGGCGCCAGGTCGACGACATGCAGCAGGGCGAGGACGTCGTCGACGCGGACCGCAAGGAGGACCCGCTCGACTTCGCGATGTGGAAGTCCGCCAAGCCCGACGAGCCGTCGTGGCCGTCGCCGTGGGGGGACGGCCGTCCCGGCTGGCACATCGAGTGCTCCGCGATGGCGGCCAAGCACCTCGGCGAGGGGTTCGACATCCACTGCGGCGGGCTCGACCTGGTGTTCCCGCACCACGAGAACGAGATCGCCCAGCACGAGGCCGCCCACGGCGGGACCTTCGCGCGCAACTGGGTCCACAACGGCATGGTCCGCATGGGTGACGAGAAGATGTCGAAGTCGATCGGCAACGTCGTCGCCCTCGCCGAGGCGCTCGAGCGGTGGGGCGTCGGGCCGCTGCGGCTGTGGTACCTGTCGGCCCAGCACCGCACGCCGCTGACCTTCGCCTCCGAGCGGCTGCAGGACGCCGTCGCGGTCCACCAGCGGTTCGTCACGTTCGTGCGCTCCGCCCGGGCGGCGGCCGGCGACGTCACGCCCGACCCGGCGGTGGGCGAGCGGCACCGGGACGCGTTCGTCGCCGCGATGGACGACGACCTCAACGCGCCCGCGGCGGTCGCCACCCTGCACGAGCTGGTGTCGGATGGCAACGACCGGCTCGGCCGTGCCACCGCCGGGGACGAGGCAGCCCGTGCCGAGGTGGCGGCGCTCGCCGCGCTGCTGGTCGAGATCTGCGACGAGGTGCTCGGGCTCGGCCTGGATGACACGCTGGCGCAGGCCGCGGCGCTCGAGTCCCGCCTCGCGCCGATGGTCGATGGCGTCCTCGCGTCCCGGGAGAAGGCCCGCGCCGACCGCGACTTCGCCACCGCCGACGCGATCCGTGACCAGCTCACCGCCGCCGGCATCGTCGTCGAGGACGGTCCCGACGGCCCCCGCTGGTACACGGCCGTGCAGGTGCCACCGGCCCTGGAGGAGTAGGTGGCCGACCCGGAGCGGCTCGTCGGTGGCCTGCACCCCGTACGCGAGCTCCTGCGTGCCGGACGGCCGGTCCACCGGATCCTCGTGGCCGCGTCCCGGCGCGGGTCGGACGTGGTCGCCGAGGTGCACGCGCTCGCCCGGGAGCGACAGGTCCCCGTCGAGGAGGTCGATCGCGGGGAGCTGGATCGCCGCGCCGGCGGGCTGGTCCACCAGGGGGTCCTCGCCCTCGCGCCGCCCTTCCCCTACGCCACGCTGGAGGACGTGCTCGACCGCGACGGCGTCGACGGCCCCACGCTCCTGGTCGCGCTCGACGGGGTGACCGACCCGCACAACCTCGGCTCCATCGCGCGCACCGCGGAGGCCGTCGGGGCCGCCGGGCTGATCGTCCCCGGCCGCCGCGCCGCGCTGGTCACCCCGACGGTCGAGAAGGCGGCGGCTGGCGCCCTCGCGCACCTGCCCGTGGTGCAGGTCATCAACCTCGCCCGCACCCTCGGCCAGCTCCACGACCGGGGCGTGTGGTCGCTCGGGCTCGCCGGCGACGCCGAGGTGGAACTGGCCGACCATCCCCTGGTGACCGAACCGTGCGTGCTGGTGGTCGGGGCGGAGGGGGCCGGGCTGTCCCGCCTGGTCCGTGACCGCTGCGACGCCCTGGTGCGGCTGCCGATGCGCGGCCAGGTCGGCTCCCTGAACGCGTCGGTGGCGGCCGGCGTCGCCCTGTACGAGCTGCTCCGCCACCGGCGGTGACCCCGACCGTCGAGCGCTCACCGCGGCGTCCCCGTTGGCTGTCGCGGGACCCGGCCCGTTAGCGTCCGACCTCTCCGTCCGTCCCGACCCGTGGGAGCCGCCCGTGCGCCCGAACGACCTCGTCCACCTCGTCGTCCCTGCCGACCCCCAGCTGCACCCCGACGGCCGACGGGTCGCCTACGTGCGCGCCGGCATCGACCTCGAGGAGGACCGCTACGACCGGTCGGTCCACGTCACCGACGGGGACCGCACGGTCCGGTTCACCCAGGGCCCGTCGGACACCTCCCCGCGGTGGTCGCCCGACGGTGCGTCGCTGGCGTTCCTGCGCAAGGGCACCGAGGAGGGCGCCACCGCCCAGCTGATGGTGATGCCGGCGGACGGCGGGGAGCCGCAGCGCCGCACCGACCTGCCCCTCGGGGTCTCCGACCTGGCCTGGTCGCCGGACGGCAGCCGGCTCGTGGTGATCGGGGCCGAGTGGATCCCGGAGCTGGCCGACCTGGACGACGACGAGCGCAAGCGCGCCCCCAAGCGGATCACCCGGCTGCCGTACCGCGGTGACGGCGAGGGGTGGATCCACCGGCGGCGGACCCACCTGTGGCTGATCGACCCCGACGGGGAGGACGAGCCGCGCTGCCTGACCCCAGGGGACGAGGACCAGTGGCAGCCCTCCTGGCACCCGGACGGCCGCACGATCGCCTACCTCACCCGGCCGGCGGACCGGGTCGACACCGATCCCAGCGTCGTCGCGATGGCTGTCGAGGTCGACTCCGGCGCAACGCGCGCGCTGGTCGACCCCGGCATGTGGGCACGGGTCGACCACGCCCCCGACGGTGAGGTGTTCCTCACCGGGCTGCCCGACCCCTTCGCGTGGCCGGCGCCGCAGGTGATCTGGCGGCTGGGGGAGGACGGACCGGTCCCGCTCACCGCCCACCTCGACCGCAGCGTGGTCCCGAACGCCCCCGCATCCGCGACCACGGGTCCCCGGTTCGTCCCCGGCGGGTTCCTGACCGTTCTGGAGGACGGCGGCACGGTCCGGCTGGTCCGCGTCGACCTCGATCGCGGGGACGAGCCCGAGGTGTCCGACGTGGTCGCCGGGGCCCGCTGCGTCACCGGCTTCGCGGTCCGCGACGACGGCGGCGCGGTGGCGGTCACCGTCACCGACCCGGCCACCCCGGGCGAGCTGCTGTGGGTCGAGGGCGGCGACGAGCGTCCCCTGACCGGGTTCGGCCCGATCTTCCGCGACACCGTCACGGTGCATCCGACCGAACGGTTCAGCGTCGAGCGTGCCGGCGTCGATCTCGACGTCTGGGCGGTGCTGCCCGCGGGGTTCGACACGGCCGCGGCGGGCAGCGTGCCGGTGCTGTTCAACATCCACGGCGGTCCCACCTCCCAGTACGGGGAGTACCTGTTCGACGAGTTCCAGGTCGAGGCCGGCGCGGGCTACCTCGTCATCGGCGCCAACCCGCGGGGATCGTCGGGTCGCGGCCGGGGGTTCTCCCGGGCGGTCGTGGGGACCTGGCACGACGAGGACAGCGTCGACATGCTCGACCTCGAGGCGGTGATCGACGGGGCGCTCGCGCGTTACCCGCAGGCCGACCCGGACCGGGTCGGGGTGATGGGCGGGTCCTACGGCGGCTACGCGACGGCCCGCCTGTTGGCGCGCACCGACCGGTACGGCGCGGCGATCGTCGAGCGCGGACTGCTGCAGTGGGAGTCGTTCTCGGGCACCTCCGACATCGGCCCCTACTTCGACCGGATGTTCCTCGACGCGACGCTGCCCGACGACGCGGCGGTGCACCGGGCGGCGAGCCCCGCCGGCACCGCCCACCGGATCACCACCCCGACGCTGGTGCTGCACAGCGAGGAGGACTGGCGCTGCCCGATCGAGCAGGCCGAGCAGTTCTTCGTCGCCCTGCGGCGCGCCGGGGTGCCCGCCGAGATGGTGCGGTTCCCCGGTGAGGGCCACGAGCTGACCCGCTCCGGGGCACCGAAGCACCGGGTGGAGCGGTTCGAGATCGTCCTCGAGTGGCACGACCGGTGGCTGGACTCGCCGGCCGGCTGAGCCGGCGCCGCCCCAGGCCGCGTGGAGCCGAGGACGGGACTCGAACCCGTGACCGACCGCTTACAAGGCGGTTGCTCTGGCCAGCTGAGCTACCTCGGCGTCTCCCCCGAGGCTACTACGCCTCCGGGCGGTCTCCAGGACGTCTCCGGCACGCCCCACAGCACCGTCGCGACGTCGAACCCGCCGCCGACGTGCGCTACGTTCCGGTCACGATGCTGGTCCCACGAGCGCAGCTGAAGGTGTTCTCGCCGCTCGAGTCGTTCCCGCCGAAGGAGCGCGAGCGTTGGGCCGCCTACGTCGACTCGGCGGGGGGACTGAGCCGCACCGAGCACGTCCACGCCGAGGAGGCCGCCGCGACGCGCCTGCTGAGCGGGCGCACCCTGTTCGGGCCCGATGCCGCCCTCGTGCGGCGCGCCGGCGACCGGGTGCTGGTGTGCCCCCTGGAGATCGACCTGCGGGCGGCGGTGGCGATGGAGTCCTTCCGCCGCAGCGTGCCCGAGGCGGTCGTGGCCGCCTTCGTCCCGCACGGGCGCGTCCGGGGGCAGCTCGAGTCGCTGTCCTCCACCGGGCGGATCCCCCACGTGCTGGACGAGCCGTGGTCCGTGCCGCTGCACTGGTTCGTGGCCTTCGACCCGTCGGAGCGGCGGCTGCGGGAGCACCCCGAGGGGCACGGGCCGCGCCTCATGTACGTCACCACCTGCGGGCAGGCGACCGAGCGGCTCGAGCGCGCGATCGAGGTGGTCGAGGAGACGCTGGAGGACGGCGAGGACGTGCTCGCGGCCCTCGCATCGCTGACCGCGTGGCTGGACAACTTCGACCCGTCCGCGCTGCTCGAGCTCGACTATGGCCGGGTCGCCGGCCTGTTCACCGACGAGGAGCTGCGCCGCGACCGCAGCTGCGAGGAGGTGTGGCAGGCGATCGCGGCGCTCGAGTCGGGCGACCTGCTCACCGCAGCGGCGACCTACGCGTCGGTGCGGGAGCGCTGGAGCGACCGCTGGTCGCTGGAGCACGCCAACTGACGCCGGTCACCACGCCAGCGGCGTGTCGGCGGTGACGGCCCGGGCGAGCAGGTCCGGCGCGATGTTGCCGCCCGAGAGCACGACGCCGACGCGACGTCCGGTGACGTCGAGGTGGCCGGTGACGACGGCGGCGAGCGCGCTCGCCCCCGACGGTTCGATCACCTGCTTCGTGCGGATCGCCAAGGTGCGCACGGTGGCGAGCACCGCCGCGTCCTCGATGCCGATGACGCGGTCCACCAGCCGCTGGAAGATCGCCAGGGGGCGGGTCCCGATCTCCGGGGTCTGCTGCCCGTCGAGGACGGTGCGCGGGACGGGGACCTCGACCACGGCACCCGTCGCGAGGGCCTCACGTGCGGCGCGCCGCTCCGCCGGCTCGACCCCGACGATCTCGACGTCGTCCAGCCGCGCCGCCGCGGCGACGGCACATCCGGCGAGCAGGCCGCCACCGCCGACGGGGACCACCAGCAGGTCGAGGTCGCCGACCTCCTCGGCCAGCTCCAGGGCCACGGTGCCCTGCCCGGCGATCACGTCGGGGTGGTCGAAGGGTGGGATCACGCTCGCCCCGCGGTCCGCGGCGAGCTGCCGTCCGATCACCCGCCGGTCCTCGCGGTAGCGGTCGTAGATCACCACCTCCGCGCCGTAGCCGCGGGTGGCGGCCAGCTTCACCTCGGGGGCGTCCGCCGGCATCACGATCGTGGCGGGGGTCTCGAGCAGGGCGGCGGCGCACGCGACCGCCTGGGCGTGGTTGCCCGACGACCACGCGACCACGCCCTGGCGACGTGCGGCCTCGTCGAGGCTCGCGATCGCGTTGTACGCGCCGCGGAACTTGAACGCCCCGATGCGCTGGAGGTGCTCCCCCTTGAGGTGGACCCGCGCACCGGTGTGCCGGTCCAGCGCCCGCGAGGTGAGCACCGGGGTGCGGTTGGCGATGCCGGCCAGGCGCGCCGCGGCCCGCTCCACGTCCCGGATCGTGACCGGCAGCTCGGCGAGGTCGGGCGGCGAGGCGTTCGCGGTCACGTCGTCCCCAGCTCGTCGCGCAGCCGGTCGGCGAGCTCCTCGGAGGTCAGCGACTGGACGGTGCGCAGCCGGTAGCGCCGCTCGCCCTCGTCGCCGGCCGTGACCCAGGCGCGCGCGGCCTCCTCGATCCGGCGGTCGGCGTCCGCGAGGATGTCCGGACGGTCGAGGTAGCGCGCGAGGTCCCGGAGGTCCGCCAGCGTCTCGAGTGCGGCCTCGCCGTCCCGGGCGGAGCGGTACGCGGCGACCAGCAGGCTCGGGGCGTCCGGATCGTCGGCAAGGCACAGCTCCGCCGCCCGCATGGCGAGGTTGAGCTGACGGTCGTCGTGGGCGGCGCGGGCGAGGGTGGCCAGCTCGGCGGCGCGGTCCGGGCTCGCGGCCTCCTTCTCCAGCGACCGGAGCTCACGCTGCACGTCGCGGCTGCGCTGCTCGGGGGTTACGGGACGGCGGGAACCTGCCACGGGGACTCCTCGTCGGGTTCGGGCCGGGACGGTCCGGCGCTGGAGGTTCGGTGGTCAGCCGGGCTCGCACAGGGATCGGGTGCGCTCGAACAGCGTGTCGGCGGCGGCCCGCAGCTCCGGGTCGCGCAGTCCCTCGACCCCCTGCCCCTGCGCCGCGCGGACGGCGTCCGCGAGGGCGCGCACGTCCTCGAGCAGGTCGTCGGGCGCCTGGGTGACCGCCTCCTCGAGCGCCTCGCTGGCCGTGTCGGGCGCGCCCGACTCGATGGCGGTGATGCCACGCGCCAGGGACAGGCAGAAGCGGCCGCGGTCACCCATCTGCCCGATCGCCTCCTGGGCGTCCTCCTGGTGCTCACCCATGTCGATGCAGCCGCTCACGAGGAGCAGCAGGGCAGCGAGGAGCCACAGCGGCCGCGAGGGGGTCGGGGACATGCCGTGACGGTAGCCGGGGACGGGAGGGCACGACGAGCTTGCGGTGCGAGCCCCGGGACGCTTGCGTCCGACGGGACGGCGGCGACAGACGAGCGGCGGAGGGACACGCGATGGGCCTGACCGAGGCGGACCGGCGGGTCGAGGCACCGCCGTTGCCGGAGGGGCTGGACACCCCCGCGGTGGTCGTCGATCTGGACCGCGCCGACGCGAACATCCGGCGCATGCAGCGCTCGATGGACGCCCGTGGCGTCGCGCTCCGTCCGCACGCGAAGACGCACAAGAGCCCGTTCTTCGCCCGCCGGCAGCTCGAAGCCGGGGCAGTCGGGCTCACCGTCGCGGTCCTCGGCGAGGGCCAGGTCTTGGCCGACGCCGGCATCACCGACCTGTTCGTCGCCTACCCCGTGTGGGCGGTAGGCGCGAAGGCCGACCGGCTCCGGGACCTCGCTGGCCGTGCCCGCCTCGCCGTCGGGGTCGACTCCCCGGAGGGTGCAGCACAGCTGGGACGGGCCCTCGCCGGGGCGCGCGACCGCCCGGAGGTGCTGATCGAGCTGGACAGCGGGGAGGGACGCACGGGCACCGACGTCGCCCGGGTGGTCACGGTCGCCCGCGCGGTCCTCGACGCCGGGCTCGTGCTCCGCGGGGTGTTCACCCACGGCGGCCACTCCTACCGCGGCCCCGACCGGGTCACCGGTGCCGCCGCCGACGAGCGGTCCACGCTGGAGGCGGCGGTCGACGCCCTGGCGCGGGAGGGCATCGAGGTCGCGGTCGTCAGCGCCGGGAGCACACCGACCGCCGCGGTCGATGGTGGCCCGCCCATCACCGAGGAGCGGCCCGGCACCTACGTCTTCGGTGACCGGCAGCAGGTGAACCTCGGGGGTTCGGACGCCGCCGGGCTGGCGCTGGTCGTGGCCGCCACGGTGGTGAGCACCTCCGTGGCGGGAGGGTGCGTCCTCGATGCGGGGGCGAAGGCGTTGGCGAAGGACCGTCCCGGGTGGCTCGACGGTCACGGCGTGATCGCCCAGCTGCCCGGCGCGGTGATCCGTGCGCTGTACGACCACCACGCGGTGGTCGAGCTCCCTCCCGACCTGCCGCCGCCCCGGGTCGGGGACGTCGTCGCGGTGGTGCCCAACCACGTCTGCCCGGTGGTGAACCTCACCGACGAGCTGGTCCTGGTCCGCGACGGCGCGGTGGTCGACCACCTCCCCGTGGCCGCCAGGGGCCTCACGCGCTGACCCGGCCGCGGCCACCGTCGGTGCCGAACCGCCCTGCGCACCCCTGCGGCGGACGGGTTACCGTGGCACCTGGCCCGACCGCACCCGCTGGCCGTCGACGGAGGACCTCCCGTGGCCGAGATGCGCGAACAGCAGCACTTCGCGGAGCACCCGATCATCACCGACGGGCTGCCGGCGCAGTACCCGGACGTGGACGAGACCGAGACCACCGAGTGGCTCGAGTCCTTCGACGCGGTGGTGTCCGAGGCCGGCAAGACGCGCGGGCGGTTCCTGCTGCTCAAGCTCCTCGAGCGGGCCCGGCAGCGCAACATCGGCATCCCGTCGCTGACCACGACCGATTACATCAACACGATCCCCCCGGAGCGCGAGCCACGGTTCCCCGGTGACGAGGCCATCGAGCGCCGCATCCGCCAGCACATCCGCTGGAACGCGGCGGTGATGGTGCACCGGTCGAACATCGAGCGCGGCACCGGCGGCCACATCGGCACCTACGCCTCGGCCGCCTCCCTGTACGAGGTCGGGTTCAACCACTTCTTCCGCGGTCGGGACCACCCGGGCGGTGGCGACCAGGTGTTCTTCCAGGGCCACGCCTCCCCGGGGATCTACGCCCGCGCCTACGTCGAGGGACGGCTCGACGAGGGGCAGCTCGACCGCTTCCGCGCCGAGGTGGAGCCGGGTGGGCTGTCGTCGTACCCGCACCCCCGCCTGATGCCGCGGTTCTGGGAGTTCCCGACGGTGTCGATGGGGCTCGGCGCGATCCACTCGATCTACCAGGCCCGGTTCAACCGCTACCTCCACAACCGCGGGTTCACGGACACCTCGGACCAGCACGTGTGGTTCTTCGGCGGTGACGGCGAGACCGCGGAGCCCGAGACCCTCGGCGCGCTCACCGTCGCCAGCCGGGAGGGGCTGGACAACCTCACCTTCGTGATCAACTGCAACCTGCAGCAGCTCGACGGTCCCGTCCGCGGCAACGGCAAGATCATCCAGGAGCTCGAGGGGGTGTTCCGCGGCGCCGGCTGGAACGTGATCAAGGTGATCTGGGGCCGCGAGTGGGACCCGCTGCTCGAACGTGACGTCGACGGGCTGCTGGTCCGCCGGATGAACGAGATCCCCGACGGTCAGATGCAGACCTACACGGCCAAGGGGGGCGACTTCATCCGCGAGGACTTCTTCGGCACCGACCCCCGTCTGCGCAAGCTCGTCGAGGACCTCAGCGACGACGACATCGTCAAGCTGCGCCGTGGCGGCCACGACTACCGCAAGGTCCACGCGGCCTTCCAGGCCGCGACGTCCACGTCGGGCGCACCGACGGTGATCCTGGCGCAGACGGTGAAGGGCTGGACCCTCGGGCCCGACTTCGAGGCCCGCAACGCCGTGCACCAGATGAAGAAGCTCTCGTCGCAGGCGCTGAAGACCTTCCGTGACCGGCTGTCGCTGGACATCTCCGACGAGGACCTCGAGGGCGACCTGCCGCCGTACGTGCGCCCCGACGAGGACTCCGAGGAGATGGAGTACCTCCACGAGCGCCGCCGCGAGCTCGGCGGCTACGTCCCCGAGCGCCGGGTGTCGTTCACGGTGCCGGAGCTGCCGGCGCCGGATGCCTTCAACGCCCTCAAGGAGGGGTCGGGGACGCAGGAGGTCGCGACCACGATGGCGCTGGTCCGGCTCTTCAAGGACCTGTTGCGCAGCAAGGACCTCGGCAAGCGCATCGTGCCGATCATCCCCGACGAGGCTCGCACCTTCGGGATGGACTCGTGGTTCCCGAGCGCGAAGATCTACGACCACGTGGGCCAGACCTACGAGCCCGTCGACCAGGACCTGCTGCTGTCCTACAAGCAGGCCAAGGACGGGCAGATCATCCACGAGGGGATCACCGAGGCCGGCTCGATGGGCACCTTCCACGCGGCCGGCACCAGCTACGCCACCCACGGCGAGCCGATGATCCCGCTGTACATCTTCTACTCCATGTTCGGGTTCCAGCGCACCGCGGACGCGATCTGGTCCGCGGCCGACCAGCGTGCCCGCGGGTTCCTGATCGGCGCGACCGCCGGGGGGACCACGTTGAACGGCGAGGGGCTGCAGCACCAGGACCGCCACTCACTGCTGATGGCCCAGAGCAACCCCGGGGTCGAGGCCTACGACCCGTCCTTCGCGTACGAGCTCGCCGTGCTCGTCGAGCACGGCCTCGACCGGATGTACCCGCGGGACGCGGCCGGCGAGGAGGGCAGCGACGCCGGCGAGGACGTGGTCTTCTACCTCACCGTCTACAACGAGCCGGTCGTCCAGCCGGCGATGCCGGACCACGTCGACGACCAGCAGGTGATCGACGGGCTGTACCGCTTCAGGGAGGGGCCGGGCGGCGAGCTCACGGCCCACGTCCTCGCGTCGGGCACGATCATCAACGAGGCGCTGCGGGCGCAGGACCTGCTGGCCGAGGACTGGAACGTCTCGGCCGACGTGTGGTCGGCGCCGGGCTGGAACCGGCTGCTACGCGACGGCGCCGCCGTCGAGTCCTGGAACCGGACCAACCCGGAGTCCGAGCCGCGGACCCCGCTCGTGACCCGCATCCTCGAGGACACCGAGGGTCCGTACGTCGCGGTCAGTGACTGGATGCGGGCGACCCCCTTCCAGATCGCGGACTGGATGCCCGGCCCGTTCGCGGTGCTCGGCACCGACGGCTTCGGTCGTTCGGACACGCGCGAGGCGCTGCGCCGCTTCCACCGCGTCGACGCCGAGTCCGTCGTGTACTGCGTGCTGGCCGAGCTGGTGAAGCTGGGCAAGGTCGACCGCGAGGTCCTGCCGAAGGCGATGGAGCGCTACTCCCTCGACTTCGAGCGGATCCCCTTCTTCGGCCAACCCGGCGACACCGACGACATCACGCGGTGACCCGCCGTGCCGGCCGGGACGCACGGCCGGGACCCGCTGCGCTCGCAACCGTCGGGGTGAGCGCGTAGTAGCGTGCGGGGATGGGACGCGACGAGGATCCGACGGCGGCGGATGGCCCGGTGGTCGGCCGCACGAGGGGCCTCCTGCCACGTTGGGTGGTGCTCGCCTACGGCACCGGCGCGGTCGGGTGGGTGCTGGTGGACCGGATCCTGCTCACCTGGCTGTTCTACTTCTACATCACGGCGCCCGCCGAGGGGGGCGAGCCGCTGATGCTGCCACTGGTGTTCGGTGGGGTGATGTTCGCCGGCCGGGTCGTCGACGCCCTCGCCGACCCGGTGATCGCGCGGCTGTCCGACAACCACCGGGGCCGCCGCGGCCGGCGCCTACCGTTCCTGCTGGTCAGCGCCGTGCCCTACGTCGCGGTGTTCATCGCGCTGTTCCACCCGCCCATGGTCGGGCGCTCACCCGTGAACGCCCTCTACCTCGGCGTCGGCCTGGCGCTGTACTTCACCCTGTTCACCGCCTACGTCGGCCCGTACCTGGCGCTGCTCGCTGACCTGTCCGGCACCACGGCGGACCGCGTCGACCTGTCCACCTCCAAGGCGGTCGCGACGCTGGTCGGGGCCGCGGTCGCGCTGATCGTGTCGGGACTCCTGGTCGAGGCCGTCGGGGTGGTGGCGATGGTGTGGATGCTGGGGCTGATCGCGGTGGTGCTGCTGCTGGTGCCCCTGCGGATCCCCGAGCGCCGCTTCGCCCACGCCGAGCCCGCGACGATGCCCCTCGTCGAGGCGGTGCGCACGACCCTGACCAACCGCCCCTTCGTCGTCGTGCTGATCGGCGCGAACGCCCTCTGGTTCGGCTTCAACATCATCTCACTGAACGTGCCGTTGTACGCCACCTCGCTGCTGGGGCTCAGCGAAGGGGCGGTGGCGGTCCTCATGGGTGCCCTGTTCGGGGTGTGCCTCGTCGCCTTCCCGGTGGTCAACCGGATCAGCAAGCGCGTCGGCCTGAAGCGCGTGATGATCGCCTCGCTGGTCGGCTTCGCCGTGGTGTTCCCGCTGATCGCGCTGTTCCCGACACCCCCCTTCGGGCTGCCCCACCTGGCCTTCGGCGTGATCGTGATGGCGATCGCGGGGATCCCCCTCGCCGGGTTCTTCATCGTCCCCGACGCGATCATCGCGGCCGTCGCCGACCTCGAGCTCGAACGCTCCGGGCAGCGCCGCGAGGGCATGTACTTCGGCGTCAACGGCCTCACCCTCAAGATCAACCTCGGCATCTCCACGCTGGTGTCCGGCGCGCTGCTGCAGTTCGCCGGTGACCCCGTCGGGTTGCAACTCACCGGCCCCGTCTCGGCGGTCGCGGTCGCGATCGGCGCGCTGGTGTTCCTGCGCTACCCGGAGGCCGACGTCGAGGCGGCACGCGCGGCCGTACGTCCGGACGCCACCGCATGAGGTCGGTGCGCTGCTGCGCGGTGGGGCTGCGGATCGATCCGCACGTCGCCACCTCGACGTCGAGCCTGCTCGCGGCCGTCGAGGCGCTGGTCGACCGTGACGTGCCGCCACACCCCGACGGGCCGACGCTGATCGCCCTCCCCGAGCACACCGGGCTGCTGGCGATGCTGGTCGGGCCGCGGGCGGCCGACGCCCGGGAGCGGCTCGCCGCGGGCGCGTCGACGATGGAGGTCCTGACCGCCCTGGCCGTCGGGTACGGCGAGGTGCTCGGGCACGTCGCTGCCCGGTTCCCCGACGTGCGCTCGGCCGGGACGCTGCTGCACCTGGCCTGCACCGACACGGTGGTGCGCACCCTGGTGGACGGGATCGCCGGGCTGGCGGCCCGGCGCGGGTGGTGGATCAGCGTCGGGGCGGCGCTGCCGGACTGGGAGCGGCGCTCGGCGGCCGACCTGGACCCCGATCTGGCGAGGTTGCTGCTCGGGCCGGACCACGCGGCTGACGACGCCGCCTACGTGCCGGTGGGCGCGCGGGTGCGCAACCGCAACCTCGTGGTCGCCCCGACCGAGGGGCTGGTCGCGGTGCACGACAAGGTGTTCCTCGTGCCGATGGAGGCGGACGCCGAGCAGGGGCTGGGACTCACCCCCGGCCCTCTCGCCGAGGTGACCGTCGCCGACCTGCCGGTCGGGCGGGTGGGGACCGTGATCAGCAAGGACGCGTGGATGCCGGACGTCACCGAGCGTCTGGACCAGCTCGGCGCGCAGGTGCTGCTCCAGCCGGAGGCCTTCGACCGGTGGGGGCTGGTCGACCGGGACGACGACGGGCGGGCGGACCTGTGGCCGCCGGACAAGTTCCAGCGGGGCGGGTGGTGGATGGTGCAGCAGCACCCGTGCTTCCGCGTGAACGTCGCGCCGATGCTGCTGGGCCACCTCGGGGAGCTCGCCTTCGACGGGCAGCCCCTGCTCGCCGTCCCGGCGCCCGGCGGTCAGCCCGGCCTCGGGCTCCTCGGCCAGCCTCCCGATGCGGGGTGGGCGGCGGTCGGTCCCTGGGGCGGGCTGCCGGACCCGCCGGCGCACCTGGCCGACGAGCAACGTCGCGCGG
>SKNO01000080.1 GCA_007120465.1 Nitriliruptoraceae bacterium | reverse complement strand
TCGCGGTCGACCGCCTGGCCGCCGGGGGGCGCGATGCCCGGCGGGAGCGTGGGCGGCCGTGGCGCCGGCAGCTCGTGGACTCGCTGGCGCAGCCGGCGCTGCTGTTCTCGCCGGAGGGCCGACTGGTGTGCGCCAACGAGGCCGCGCGGCAGCTGCTGGGGATCCCGCCCGACGGTGAGGGTCTCACCGTCGTGCAGGCCGTCGGCAGCGCTGCCCTCGCGGAGGCCGTGCGCGAGGTCCGTGAGGCCGGGCACCCGGTGACGGTCGACCTGGAGCACGGGGCGCACCACCTGCGGGCGTCGGTCTCCCAGGTCGGGGACCAGATGCTGCTGATCGTCACCGACCGGACCCGGGAGCTGCGCGTCGAGGAGGTGCGTCGCAACTTCGTCGTCAACGCCTCCCACGAGCTCAAGACCCCGGTGACCTCGATCCAGACGCTGACGGAGGCGTTGCAGGTGGCGCTGCACCGTGATCCCGATCGGGTCGCCCCGTTGGCGGCACGGCTGGGCGACGAGGCCGAGCGGCTCACCCGCCTGGTGCGCGACCTGCTGGACCTGCGGCGGCTGGAGGAACGCGGCCCCCTGGAGCGGGCACCCGTCGACCTGGCCGAGCTCGCACGTGTGGTCGTGGACGAGCTGCGGCCGCGGGCGGATGACGCCGGTGTCACGCTGACGGTCGAGGCGCCCGACCCGGCGATCGTCGCGGGCGTCCCCGGGGACCTCGAGGTGGTCGTGAAGAACCTCGTCGCGAACGCGATCCAGTACAACCGACCGGGCGGGTCGGTCGTGGTCACGATCGCACCGTGCGACGGCCACCAGACGGTCCGGGTCCGCGACACCGGCATCGGCATCCCACAGCAGGACCTGGTCCGGATCTTCGAGCGGTTCTACCGGGTGGACACGGCCCGGTCGCGGGCGACCGGCGGGACCGGGCTCGGTCTGTCGATCGTGCGCCACGCCGTCGAGGGACACGGTGGGCGCGTCGAGGTCGACAGCCAGCTGGGTGAGGGCTCGACCTTCACGGTGCGGCTGCCGGTCGGGACGCGGGACTGACCGGCGACGACCGGACGTGGGACCGACCGGCGACGGCCCGACGTCGGACCGGCCGACGACGTCGGGATGTGGGGATGTCCGGCGACGGAGGCGTCGGGCCGGTGGGCTACCGTTCCGGCCCACCGGACGAGGGGTCACCGTGATCGTCAGGAAGACCGCGCGCGAGATCGAGGTGCTGCGCGAGGCCGGCCGGGTGGTCGCGCGCGTGCACGAGGCGATGCAGGAGACCGCCGACGTCGGCGTCACCCTGCGCGAGCTCGACGAGGTCGCGCACCAGGTGATGCGCGACCACGGCGCCACGCCGGCCTTCCTCGACTACCAGCCCCACTTCGCGACCTCGCCCTTCCCCGGTGTGATCTGTGCCTCCGTCAACGACGTGGTCGTCCACGGCATCCCCACCGGCCGGGCGCTCGCGGACGGCGACCTCGTCAGCATCGACGTGGGCGTGTTCCTCGACGGCTGGGTCGGGGACGCCGCCAGGAGCTTCATCGTGGGCACACCCCGGCCCGAGGACGAGGCGCTGATCGCGCACACCTGGGAGGCGCTGGAGGCGGGGATCGCGGCGTCGGTGGTCGGCAACCGGATCGGCGACATCGCGCACGCGGTCGGCTCTGTCGGCCGCCGCCACGGGTACGGGATCCCGGACGGGTGGGGCGGTCACGGGGTCGGGCGCGAGATGCACGAGGATCCTTCGGTGCCCAACGAGGGGGAGCCGGGACGTGGTCTGCGTCTGAAGCCCGGGCTGGTGATCGCGATCGAGCCGATGTTCATGGCCGGCGGGGACGACGGGGTGGTGGTCGACGACGACGGCTGGACGATCCGGACCCGCGACGGCAGCCGGGCCGCCCACTGCGAGCACACGATCGCGGTCACCGAGGACGGGCCCCGCATCCTGACCGAGGGGTGAGCCGGCGATGACCACCGCCCCGCGGATCCCCGAAGCGCTGACGCGTGAGCGCGGCAAGACGCTGCGCGCCCCGGTCGTGCTGGACCTGCTCCGCGCGGAGCTCGGGCCGGGAGCCACGATCGCGCTGGAGTTCTCCGACCGCTGGGAGCTGCTCGTCGCCACCGTGCTCTCGGCGCAGTCCACCGACGTCAAGGTCAACGAGGTGACCCGGGTGCTGTTCCGGGAGCTGCCCGGACCGGAGGCCGTCGCGGCCGCTCCGCTCGAACAGATCGAGGGGCTGATCTCGCAGCTCGGCCTGTTCCGCCAGAAGGCGAAGAACCTCAAGGCGACCGCCGCCCTGCTCCTCGAGCGCCACGGCGGGGAGGTGCCGGACACGATGGAGGAGCTCACCGCCCTGCCGGGGGTCGCCCGCAAGACCGCCAACGTCGTGCTGTCGAACGGGTTCGGGATCAACGCGGGCGTGGTGGTCGACACCCACGTCGCCCGCCTGTCGCGCCGGCTGCGGTTCACGCGCGAGAAGGACCCGACGCGGATCGAACGGGACCTGATGCGGCTGTTCCCCCGGGACCGTTGGCTGGAGGTCGCTGACCTGCTGATCCACCACGGGCGGCGGACCTGTCTCGCGCGCGGGCCCCGCTGCGAGGACTGCGTGATCGAGCCGCTGTGCCCGTCCTCGCAGGAAGCGGGGTTGACCGACAAGCGGTGAACCCGGGCCTCGTGGTCCGAGACCGGGCCGACGCAGCCCGCCGCTCGGACGACGCCGGCCGTGCCCGCCGCTCGCGCTACGCCCGCCGTGCCCGCTGCTCGGGCTACGCCCGCCGTGCCCGCCGCCGGGCCCACACCACGCTCGCGACGGCCAGCGCGGCGAGCACCAGCGCCACGATCAGCTGGGGGACGTGCAGCGGGTCCTCGATCTCGATCGAGGCGGCGAGCAGCTCCAGCTCCTCGGCGCGCACGGTGATGCCACCGCCGTCGTCCGGATCGGCGCGCAGCAGGGTCCCGCGCACGAGGATCACGTCGCCGCGCCGCCCGGGACGTCCCACCTCCTCGATCCGCTCGTGCAGGCCGTCGGGGAGCCACACCGACATCCCGGTGTTGAACCCGTCCTGCTCGCGGTGGCCGACCAGCGGCCCGACCTCGAGGGCGTAGATGTCGTCGTTGACCTGCACCCATGCCCCGCCGCGACGGGGCAGCACCTCGCCGATCGCCTCACCCACGTAGGTGACGGACAGCCCGTCGAACGCCGAGGGACAGGCGAAGACCTGGGTGGAGGAGATCCGTCCACCGGACGGGAACGCCTCCCGGAGGTCGCTCGCCACGGTGTCGTCGGCCTGGCGGGTGCAGCTGCGCACGTCCTCCAGCGCGAGCGGCGGAACGCCGTCGACGCGCCGGTCAGCCACGTCGACCTCGGGGGCGGCGGCCTCCAGCCAGACCACACCGAGCACCAGCAGGGTGAGGCCGACCGCGGGCCACAGCAGCAACCAGCGGGTGCGCTCGCGGCGCGGCCCCGTCGGTGGCGTCGTCGGACGGTCGGTCACGTCGTCGCCTTCCCGCGGGCGAGCGCGAACACGTACCCGAACAGCGCGAACACGGCGACGTACTCGAGCCGGCCGAGCCACATCATCGCCACGTAGACCGCCATCAGCCCCCGCGGCATCTCGGGCGAGACCACCCCGATCGACACGCCGATGTTCGAGCCGACCGACACCGACTCGAACAGGGTCTGGGTGATGTCGAACTCCCCGTACAGCAGCCCCACCACCGCCCCGATCAGGTGCGTGGTCAGGAACAGCAGCAGGATCGTGGTGGCGGCGCGGGCGGTGTCGTCGCGCAGGGTGCGGCGCTTGCCGGCGTGGTAGGTGGTGACCACCAGCGCCGACTCCGGCAGCAGGATCCGCTTGATGTCGTGCAGCACGGTCTTGAAGGCGATCCCGATCCGGATCGCCTTGATCCCTCCGGCGGTCGAGGAGGCCATCCCGCCGATCGCCATCGCCGCCACGAGCGCCGCCGGGGCCAGCACCCCCCAGTCGGTGAGGTAGGTGGTGCCCTCGTTGACCTGGTGGCCCGTGCTCGACACCGCCGACATCAGGGTGAAGAAGCCCTTGCGGAACAGCGCCTCGGTCGAGTCGTAGGTCCCGGCCCGTGCGAGCCCGAAGTACACCGCGACGAGGAACACCGCCGAGGTGACCGCCAGCGTGCGGGTCTCGAGGTGCTTGAACACGCTGCGGGGATCGCCGTGCCACAGCGCGAAGTGCAGGCCGAAGGACAGCGTGCCGGCGAGCATCAGCAGCATCACGATCAGCTCGACCGACAGCGAGTGGTAGTAGATCATCGACGACTGCATCACCGAGAAGCCGCCGGTGTCGAAGGACGCGAAGAACAGGTTGATCGCGTGGTAGATC
>SKNO01000196.1 GCA_007120465.1 Nitriliruptoraceae bacterium | reverse complement strand
CCTCGTGGGCGGTGAGCAGCGCGTCGAGGTGGGCGCGCTGGTCGTGCCAGGCCTTGGCCTTGCCGTGGCCGGCGCCGTCCGCGTCGAATTGGTCGTGGCCGCCGCCAGACAGCGTCGACCACACGGTGAACGGCCCCCGGCCGGCGGACACGGCAGGTCGCCCCCCACCGAGGTGTACGCGGGCGATCCGCGGCCCGATCGACACCCGTGGGCCCCGCCGGGTGGCGCGCAGCCGGAACCCCGGCGCGGCCCGGAACCCGAAGCCGTAGTTCACCGCTGCCTCCTCCGCTCAGCCGGCCTCGATCGCCGCGACCCGGTCGCGGCCCGCGCTGCCGCACAGGCTCGCGACCTCGGGCGTCGCACGTGCGAGCCGAGCGACCTCGTCACGCAGGTCGCCGAGCCGGGCGTACAGGTGCCGCCCCGGACAGGTCACCGACGCGTGGTCACGGTGGCCCGTGAGGGTGTCGGCCGCGGCGCCGTAGTGCTGCACACCGTGGGCGAGGATCGCGGCGGTGGCCTGCAGCATCGCGTCGGTCGGCTGTTCCATGTCGTAGTCACCCTCGCACACCACGAGGTAGTGCCCCGCGGGATCGTAGGCGGTGAAGGTGTCACCGGCCGTGGCCGGATCGCGCAGTTCGTAGACGTTGCCGCGCAGGTCGACGCCGAAGTGGTAGGCGATGTCCGACCATCCCTGCTCCTGGTGGTAGGACTGGTGACCGCGCAGGCGTCCAGGTGCGAGACGGTTGTCGCCGAGCGGGACCTGCGTGTGATGCAGGGTCAGCCGTGTGATCGTGTGGGACCGGGCACCGCCCGACGCGGGTGCGAGCCCGAGGGCGTCGCGGCAGATCACCTCGACACGCAGCGAGGTGTCCGCGGTCTCCTCCGGCTCGGGTTCCTTGGCGTGTTCCTCAGCGGCCGACGCGTCGTCTGGGTCGCGGTCGGTGGGCTGGTCCGCGGCTGGTTCCGAGGGCTCGCCGCCGGGCGGATCCCCCTCGGCCGCGCCGTCGGATGCGCTCTCGACCGGGTCATCGGTGGCGGCGCCGTCGCCCGTCGCCGGGGAGCCTCGCCCGTCCTCCGGGAAGCGCTCCGGGTCGAGCCCGTCCTGGGGGAGCGGGGGGCCGGGCGGTGACGCTGGGGCAGGAGCCGAGGGAGCGGCACGTGCGGCGTCGCCGGCCGCGCCGCCCGTCGCTGCCGGGTGTGACCGGTCGGACGGGCGGCACCCCACGAGCGCAGCGATGCCGAGGTAGCCGCCCCACCGCAGCAGATCTCGCCGATGCACCCATCCCTCCCGGTCGCGCCCGGCCGGCTCCCGACGTGTGCCATGAGGACCGAAGGGTCCCGAGCGGCCCGGGCCGGACGAGGTCTGGCCGAGCGAGCGTAGGCGGGCTACTCGACACGGACCGCCACGTCGCGACCGGTCACACCTCGGGACGGGCCCTCGCTGACCTGCCGACGGTGGCGGCCATCAGCCGCTGCCGTCGACGGGATCCGCCGTCGGTGCTCCGGCGAGCACCGGGTGTGCGGAGTGGCGCTCGAGGTGCCAAGCCTGCGTCGGGTCACGCAGGGGCGGCCGTCCCCAGCTCGCCCAGCGCTCGTCTGGCGCTCCTCCGGATCGAGCCAGCGTGGGCGTGGTTCGACGCGATCGCTTCGAGCGCCGGGATGGCGCGTGGGTCTCCGATCCGTCCGAGCGCCTTGGCCGCGGTGCGGCAACGGTCCTCCGCAGCGGTCATCTGCCGCATGCCCAGCCGGGGTGCACCCGGGCCGAACAACGAGTTCGCGAGTTCATCGTAGAGGTCCGCCGAGCGCTCGAGCTCCTCGATCAGCGCCTCGACGGCCGCGGGGTCCCGCCGTTCCGCAAGTGCCTCGATGACGGCGTGGGCGACCGTCGGCTTCCCGCTCGTGTTCAGCGGTGGCACGTAGCGAGGCGAGAGGTCGAGCAGGTCGACCAGCGTGGGGACCGCCCTCTCGCCGCCGTGATGCGCGATCGCCTGGACGGCATGGATCCGCGCTTGCTCCTCGGCGAAGGCGTCCTCATCACCCCGCGGGGGCTCCTGCTGGCTCTCCGCGGGGCCGCGGACGAAGGCGCGCAGGCCATCGAGCCCGACAACGGTCGTACCGCCGAACTCGAAGCGCAGCGCCGGGGGCGGCGGCGGTGTCGGCAGCGCCTCGTGGTCGGCCGGGACGGGCACCCCAGCAGGTGGCGTTGCAGGTGATGCTCCCGGCGGAGGCATCGGCGGTGACGGTGTGGCTGGTGTGGGTGGACGGTCAGCCGCCCACACGAAGCCGCAGGCCTTGCAGCTGAACTCCGCGACATCCTCCGGCGGATGCCCGGCACCGACCCTCGACCGGGCCGCAGCACCGCTGAACACGAGGAGGAGCAGGCCGAAGGTCGCGTACTCCCAGAAGCCTGAGCGCAGTGCCTCGACGACGAAGTAGCCACCACCCACCGCGAGCCCCACGGCGATGACGGCCAGCACGATGTCGACCGTGGGGCGCGGGCAGACGACCGCGTCCCCCGTTCGATGGTCAAGCAACGATCGCCCGTGGCAGGACGGGCAACTCGGTATCGGCGTTGGCATGGCGAACACCTCACCTGTGGATCACGGGCGCCGCAACGCAGCAGTCCCGACCCGTGCACCCAGGCCCAGTCAACCAACGGATCGACGGCCGGCGCCAGGGCCCTTCGGCTCAGGTTCGGACTCGTGACCGATGCCCTCGGCTCGCAGCCCGTCGCCCTCACCGCAGCTGTCCTCCTACGTCCTCACGGGACCCACTCACCTGTCGCCTGACAGACGTGTCCATCTGGTGGTCTCAGGGCCGTTCGGCTCTGGCTGGTCCGTCGTCGACCGGGCACACTTGCGACGTCTCCGCCCGCGCGGGCCAGACGAGTTCGCGCCGGTGGGCTGTGGGTCGGCCATGAACGCGGCGCAGTCCGCTCGCGCCCTGCCCTCGGAAGCGGGCTCGCTCCCGCAACGCGGGGTGCGCCACCGGCACCGTCACGCCCACGGGAGCCGGTGGCCCCATCATGGGCGTGTCCGGTTGCACCGTCGAGCAGCACGGGAGCCAGCAGGGCAGGCAGGTCGCTGCGGGCCGAGGATCAGACGCGACCTGGGAGCAGACCGCGTCGAGCACCCGTGGCTGCGGCACCAGCGGGCACCGGGGAGGCGGGATCGACGTGCCCTGGGCGCTGGCGGACCGCTCGGTCGCGCGCTCAGCGCGGGTGACCGGAGCATCGTCTTCGGCGCCCTCGATGACGACGTGGTCGTGTTCCTGTGCTTCTGGTCGTCCGAGCGGCATCTTGGCGAGCCCTGCGCTTGCCGGATCGCCGTTCATGGGGCTCGCTCAACTCGAGGCGAGCAGCGTTGGTCTGACGCGTGGCGAACTCCTGGGGGTGAACCATGAGGGTGAAGGGACCGAGACGTACGGCAACCGGCCGGAGGCCGCGGGCGACGCCGACGGTGAACGCGTTCGTCCTCCTGTCGGTGCTGTTGAGTGTGTTGTTCCTGCCGGTGCAGTCGGGAGCACAGCCCGCACGAACTCCGGAGGAGCGCGCCGCGGAGCTGGTGCAACCAGCGATGGTGTACATCGAGACGAGCTGGGCGGCGTGGGTCAACGACCACGATGGCGACTGGCTCAACGACGGGTACCCCTACGAGTGGACCACGTCGTGTAGCGGGTTCGTCGTCAACCCCTCTGGATACATCGTCACCGCCGGCCACTGCGTCGACGCTGGTTTGGACCACGGTGCGAGTTGGGATGCGATCCTGTACGGGGTCGATGAGTGGATCGAACGGGGTTGGGCTGAACCGCGCGACGCGGATGGACTCCTCGACGTCGCCTATGGCACCTGGCTGATCGAGGGGGAAGGGGCGGGCACGCCACCCGATCGGACGGTGTTCGTGGCGCATGGTCGGGCGGTGTCGGGTCTCGCCGCGGGCACGGCGTGGCCGGCTCGTGTCGTCGAGGTGCTGTCCCTCAACCAGGGGGATGTGGCCCTGCTGAAGGTGGAGGAGACCGACCTGCCGACCATCCAGCTTGCGACCGATGCGGCGATCGGGATCGGGGCGTCGGTCCTCTCCGTCGGGTACCCCGCTTCGAGTGATGTGGTGACCGACCAGACCCTCGAGCCGACCTTCAAGGACGGCAGGATCAGTTCCCAGCGGACGCGTGAAGGCGGGCTCCTGCCCGTGTACGAGGTCAGTTCGGCCTTGACCGGCGGGATGAGTGGTGGACCGACGGTGGACCTCGATGGTCGGGTGATCGGGGTCAACAGCTTCTCGGCCGCAGGTGAGGTCCAGCAGTTCAACTTCCTCACGCCGGTGTCGCTGGTGGCCGAGATGCTCAACCGGAACGGGGTGTCGAACGAGTCCGGCCCGATCGACGAGTTGTACGCGACGGCACTCGACGCGTACTTCGATGGCGACTATGCGGCGGCGGTGGACGGCTTCGCCCACGTGCTCGATCGCGTTCCGTCGCATCAGCGAGCCCAGGAGTTGCGTTCGCGAGCCGCAACGTTGCGTGACCAGGACCCTGCACCTGTTGACGTGGCTGGCGACGACGCCTGGCCCTGGGCGCTGCTCGCGGGTGTCGCCGGTGGCCTGATCGTCCTCGCTGCGGCGGCCTGGTTGGTCGTCAGGAGCCGGACGAGGAAGCGGTCCGGCACGCCGCAGGAGCCGGTACCTGCGCCGTCGACACCGGAGGTGTCGACGGGACCGGGAGCTGCCGAGTCCGGATGGACGCCACCAGGGTGGCACGAACCCACCGTGCCTGAGCCCACCGTGTCCGAGCCCCCGTTCGGGTCAACCGACACGCCGGCCGGATGGACAGCTCCCCGGACCTGCCCGTACTGCGCCAGCGAGAACGAAGCAACCGCGAGATTCTGCGCCGACTGCGGGAGGCCCTTGGTCCACCCCGCCAGTCCGACGACCACCTGACACCGGGCACGGAGGACGATCGGTCCGGACGACGATCGACCGACGGCCCGAGCCCCGCACGGACGAACCGCTACCCAGCATCTGCGGTAGCACCGCACGGGAGGTGCGACGGTCATGTCCTCCCTCGAACAGTCCTACGACAGGTCCCAACGCACGTACTGCACGACCTGCGGCGCTAGCAACCGGGCCACCTCGCACTTCTGCACCGGCTGCGGCTCGGTGATGCGAGCGCAGCCCAGCTCCGACGCTATGTCTCAGCCGACCACTGCGACCCTGATCGCTGCCTCGACGCCCACATCCCCACCGACCGGGGGTATCCAGGCTGGTGACGCGGGGACCGCCGGGCCTCCACCTCCTCCAGCCGAGACGCCGGCTCGTGGGTACCCGCTCGCGCCACCACCTCCGTTGTTCAAGACCGCACCCCCACCGGCAGCCCGCGCATCGGAGGGTCGTTCCCATCCCTGGATCAGGTACGTCCTGATCTCCCTTGCCGTGGTCGCCGCGGTCGTCGTCGCGCTCCTGCTGTATCCGCGGGCCGAGATCGTCGTCTCTGGCCTCGAGGTACCGGACGTGCTCGTCAGCGGCGACACCGTCGTCGCGAGCGTCCGACTGGCCAACGAGGGTCGTGGCGCCGGCGAGTACGACCTGACCGTGCTCGTCGACGGAGAACCGGCCCAGAGCACGACCGTGAGTCTCGCGGGGAGGGTCGAGGAGACGGTCGAGGTCGTGCTCGGTGATCTCGCGCCTGGCACCTACGAGATCGCAGTAGCTGACTGGGAGGGAGCGGACGGCGTCGTGTGGGTCATGACGCCACCGGAGTTCGAGGTCGACCGGATCGACGTCACGCCGAACCCCATGGACGTCAACGAGAGCGCTGACGTGACGGTCGTGGTGCAGGTCACGAACGTCGGTGAGGCCGATGGGATCCACGACCTCCAGTTGCTGCTCGACGGGGCTGCAGGCGAGAGCAGGTCGATCGCCCTCGAGGGCGGCGCGACTGCGGAGGAGTCGTTCGCGGCAACCGTCGATGGGCCAGGAGTCCATGAGGTGTCGGTCGGTGGTGCCACCGTGACCGTGGATGCGTACCAGCTCGAACGACTCGGGAACGGGACCGAGATCATCAACGAGATCGATGGTGGCGTGAACGAGTTCAGGATCATCAACAACTTCGACGAAGACGTCGTCGTGGTCCTCGCCGAACCCGGCGACGGTACGGCAGCGCTGTTGAGCGTCTACGTCCACGCCAACGATTCGCACGCGGTCCGCACCATCCAGGACGGGACGTATAGCACGTACTTCGTGCACGGCTCGAGCTGGTGCACGTACTGCAACGAGTTCAAGGAGAGCCCGTCGTACAGCCGGTTCGAAGGCGATGTCGAGTTCCGGAGCACCGCCACGCGCTACGCCATCTACACCGTCGAGTTCGGGATAGAAGGCGTTCCAGGGGAGCCCACCCCGAGTGTGGCATCCGAGGAGTTCCCGACGATGTAGGAGGTGCCGTTCGGGCAGGTCAGCGTACGACGCACCATCGGAGTGAAAGGGTCGATCGGAGCAACCATGGATACGCAGCAGGCGCAACGTCCCAGTCTCCCGCCACCGGACTGGTACGCGGACCCGAGGGGGCGCCACCAGTACCGCTACTTCGACGGCGCTCACTGGACGGACCAGGTGTCCGACAACGGCTCCCTCGGACTGGACGACTACGAGGCACAGGTCGCCGTCGAACCTCCTGCCGCGCAACCCGTGTGGGCGCAGGTGGGTGGAACCCGGCCAGCCACTTCGACGGGGGCGACCGCAGAAGGTGAGCAGGACGATGAACTCGCGGTTGCGAGGAAGCGCCTCCGAGGGTGGGGTATCTGGGCGGTGATCATCGCAGTTCCGTCCTTCTTCTTCATCGATATCGTCAGCGACGGTGTGATGGCGGGCCTGCTCCTTGCCACCTTCCTCTGCATCGGCACGGGCATCTGGTTGCGTGTCAAGCCATCGACGGTGATCGGTGTCGCGACCGGGTCCTCTGTCGTCCTCCTCGGCATCTTCGATGTGGGAGCCGCTTCCCAGATGGGCGGCGGATTCTTCCCGGTCATCGACTTCATCTTCGCGCTGGGCGTGTTCCTCGCGACCGCGAACTACGCGAAGACCACCCGAGCGCTGGAGCACGGCAGCGCAACCGCCCATCGAGGTTCGTACTGAGCGAGGTGCCTGGGCCTACCGACACGACGAAGTGCCGATCGCGGGACCCTGGTCCGGCCCGGTAGGGGACCGCCGTCCTGAGCTCCACAGGTCGGCGGACGAGGAGATGGGTGGTGTGCCTGCTGTGTCGGGGGCCGCTGGATCAGCGGTCTGGTGAGTTCGAGGTCGAGGCGAACCGGTTGGCGGCGTGGCGGGATGGACCCGGATCCGAACCGAGCTGACGTGCATGACGGCGGGTGGTCCGTGCTCGCCGTCGGCGTCCACCTCGGGTAGTAGACGGATGTATAGACGGCTGGCTATGCTGGCGTCCAGCAGCGAGATCGAGGAGGCCGGTCATGACCAGCGGGTACCTGAGTGCGCGGGGATCGGGTCGTTCGACACACCGCGAGCAGATGCGCGCCAAGGTGGTGGAGGCCGCACTGGGACTGTTCCTCGAGCGCGGCCATCTCGACGTACGGGTGGAGGACATCGTCGAGGCGGTGGGGATCTCGCGGGCGACGTTCTACAAGTACTTCTCCGAGCGCGACGAGATCCTGGCCGCGCTGTTCGCCCAGCTGCTCGATGACGACCCGCCGCCGGTCCCCGCCGAGGGATCGGTGGTCGACCGCATCCGCGCCATGTGCGAGACCACGGCCGCACGGATGGTCGGGCAGGAGGACCTGGCCCGCTTCGTCTACTCGGTGCCGCTGCGCCACGATGCGCTGCTCCCGGGCCGCACCGGCCAGCCCAAGGTGATGCAGGTCGTGCACGAACTGGTCGAGCAGGGCGTGGCGTCGGGCGAGCTGCGCGGCGACGTGCCGGCCGAGCTGCTCAGTCACCAGCTAGCGCGCAGCTTCGAGGCAGCGATGCGCGACTGGGCAACCGGCGAGGTCGACGATCCCACCGGCCACACCGCCGTGCTCCTCGATGTCGCCATCGGCGGTATCCGGGCCACTGGCTGACACGCTCGAGCCGGGATCGACCGGCCACGCGTCACGCACGACCACACGTCCCGCTCGGCAGGTGGGACCTCCCAGGGGCGAGCGTTCCTCGCCCGCTCGAGCGCGCTGGACGGTCGTCTTGTCGCGAGGCGAGACATTGGTATAGACAGATGTCTATACTCCGGCATGTCCACTCGTCTCGCGAGGATGTCATGAGCAGCCTGATCGACACCACCGCAGGTCCACAGGTCCGCGACGTCCCGGCACACGCCACGGACGCCGAGCAGGTCGCCGCCCGCCTCGGCACCGGCCCGGACGGGCTGTCCGCCGGGGAGGCGGCCAGCCGACTCCTCGTCCACGGACCCAACGCCATCGAGGACGACCAGGGAGCCGGGTGGCTGCGGCTGCTGCTGCACCAGTTCGCCAGCCCGCTGATCTACCTGCTGCTGCTGGCCGTCGGGGTCACGGTGGTGCTCGGCGAGTGGGTCGATGCGGCCGTGATCGCCTTCGTGCTGGTGCTGAACACGGTGATCGGGTTCGGGCAGGAGTTCCGTGCGGAGCGCTCCGTGCGGGCGCTGATGGAGCTGGCGGCACCGCGTGCACGGGTGGTGCGCGACGGGCAGGAGCACGACATCGACGCCCGAGAACTGGTCCCCGGCGACGTCGTGGTGCTCGAGTCCGGCAACCGGGTGCCGGCGGACATGCGCCTGGCGGCCACCGCCTCGTTGCAGATCGACGAGTCGCTGTTGACCGGCGAGTCCCGCCCGGCCGCCAAGCACACCGGCGCGGTCGCGTCGGACGTGGTCGCGGCCGACCGCACCTGTGTGGCCTACCTGGGCACCACGGTGGCGCGGGGTCGCGGCCGCGGGTACGTGGTGGCGACCGGCGCCGCCACCGAGCTGGGGCGCATCGCCGAGCAGGTGCGCGAGCAGGGCCCGACGCGCACGCCGCTGCAGCAGCGGATGGATCGGCTCGCCAACCTCATCGCGGTGGCGGTCGCGCTCGCTGCCCTGGCCGCCTTCGGCATCGGGATGGTCCGTGGCGAACCGGTCACCGACATGCTGCTGGTCGCGGTGGCGCTGGCGGTCGCGGTCGTCCCCGAGGGGCTGCCGGTGGTGTTCACGGTCGCGCTGGCGCTCGGTGTGCGCCGCATGGCCCGCCATCGCGCGATCGTGCGCCGGCTGGCCGCCGTGGAGACGCTGGGCTCCACCACCGTGATCGGGTCGGACAAGACCGGCACGCTCACCGAGAACCGCATGACCGTCCAGCAGCTGTGGACCGCCGACGGTGACGGTGACGGCCAGCTGACGACCCCCCAGGAGGCGGACGAGGTGGGCGACGACGGGCTTCGCTGGACGTTGCTGGCCGGGGTGCTGGCCAACGAGGCGCAGCTGTACCGCACCGACGGCGAACCGCGCACCCAGGGGGACCCGACCGAGGTGGCGCTGCTGGTGGCGGCCGACGCGGCCGGGTTCGACCCGGTGCGAGCCCGGCACGCGCATCCGGTGAGCGTGCAGGTGCCCTTCGAGTCCGACCGGCAGTACTCGGCGGCGGTCGCCGAGATCGATGGCCTGCCGGTGCTCCTGGTCAAGGGCGCCCCCGAGCGGGTGCTGGCGATGTCGAGCGGTCTGCACGGCCCGGACGGGCCGACCCACCTCGACGTCACGAAGGTGCAGGCGACCGCGGACGCGCTGGCCGGTCGCGGGCTGCGGGTGCTGGCGATGGCCTACCGGCCGCTCGAGCGCGTGCCGGGCCGCGCCGACGCACTACCCGAGGACGGCCTCGTCCTCGCCGGGCTGCAAGCCATGGCCGACCCACCTCGGCAAGGGGTCCGTGAGGCCATCGCCGGCTGCCACACCGCCGGTATCCGGGTGGTCATGATCACCGGCGACCACGCCCACACCGCCCTCGCGATCGCCCGCGAGCTGGGCATCGCCGAGGATGGCGATCGGGTGGTGACCGGCCGCGAACTGGCCCGGATGGACGACACCGAACTCGCCACGATCGTCGATGACATCGCCGTGTTCGCCCGCGTCGCCCCCGAGCACAAGCTCCGCATCGTGACCGCGCTGCAGGCGGCCGGCCACACCGTCGCGGTCACGGGCGACGGCGTCAACGACGCCCCCGCGCTCAAGGCCGCCGACATCGGTGTGGCGATGGGTCGCTCGGGCACCGACGTGGCCCGCGAGTCCTCCGACATGGTGCTCACCGACGACGACTTCACCAGCATCTTCCATGCGGTCAAGCAGGGCCGGGTCACCTTCGACAACATCCGCAAGGCCACCTTCTTCCTGGTCTCCACCGGCGCGGCCGCGATCGTGACCCTGCTCACCGCCCTGGTGGCCGGCCGTCCCACCCCGTTCGTCGCCGCCCAGCTGCTGTGGCTCAACCTGGTCACCAACGGGGTCCAGGACATCGCCCTGGCCTTCGAACCCGCCGAGAAGGGGGTGGCCGAGCGGCCGCCTCGCCACCGCCGCGAAGGGATCCTCACCGGGCTGCTGTGGCGGCGCGTCGCACTCACCGGCGTGGTGATGGGTGTCATCACCCTGCTGCTGTTCGCCTGGTCGCTGGACCGCAGCGGCTCGCTGATCCAGGCCCGCTCGGTGGCGCTGACCACCATGGTCGTTGCCCAGGCGTACCACGTGTTCAACAGCCGAGCCCTGTACCGGTCGGTGTTCCGCACCAACCCGCTCACCAACCGGCTGCTGCTCGGTGCCCAGCTGACCGCCCTCGCCGTGCACATCGGCGCGCTGTACCTCCCCGCCACCCAGATGATCCTGCGGGTCGAACCCATCGATGCCGCCTCGTGGCTGCGCATCCTGGTGGCCGGCCTGGCGGTGATCGCGGTCAACGAAGCCCACAAGTGGCGCCAACGACGCCGCCACGCCAACCCCCCCGAGACCCGGCCAACGCATGCCCGATCGGAACCGTCATGACCACCGTCCACCCACCCCGCCCGTCCACCGTCCACCACGCTGAGCCGGATCCGACCGCACCGCCCGAGCGACGCCGCGGCCCCGCACCGCCCCCGCCGCCGACGTGGCGGTCGTGGCTGATCCCGCTCGGGGTCGCGCTGACCGCGTGGCTGCTCTTCGGCAACCTCCTGGCCCGCGCCGGCGTGGAGCAGCTGGACTACACGGCGTTCCTCGAGCAGGTCGAGGCCGGCCAGGTCGCCGAGGTCACCATCGACCCCGACGGATCCGTCACCGGCCTGCTCGGCGACGACACCCGCTTCGAGAGCCAGATCCCCACCGTGCTCGACCCGGGTGAGCTCACCACCAGCCTGCAGGAGCGTGACGTCACGGTGAGCGCCACCGGCCCCCAGATCTCCCCCGCCCAGGTCCTCTTGAGCCTGCTCCCGCTCGCGCTGCTGATCGGCGTGTTCGTGTGGATGGGCCGGCGCGCGAGGGGCCAACTCGGCTCCATCGGCGCCTTCGGCCGCTCCAAGGCCACCGTGATCGACACCCAGCGTCCCACCACCCGTTTCGCCGACGTCGCCGGCTACCTCGGCGTCAAGCAGGAGATCACCGAGGTGGTCGACTTCCTGAAGGCCCCCGACCGCTACCGGCGGGCGGGCGCCATCGGTCCCCGCGGCGTGCTCATGGTCGGCCCACCCGGCACCGGTAAGACCCTGCTGGCCCGCGCGGTGGCCGGTGAGGCCGGGGTGCCCTTCCTGTCGGTCACCGGCTCCAGCTTCGTCGAGATGTACGTCGGGGTCGGCGCCGCCCGCACCCGCGACCTGTTCGCCGAGGCCCGCAAGCGCGCCCCCGCGATCATCTTCATCGACGAGATCGACGCCATCGGCCAGCGCCGCAGCAACGGCGCCGGTCCGGTCTCCAACGACGAACGGGAACAGACCCTCAACCAGCTGCTGGCCGAGATGGACGGGTTCGACCCCGCCGAGGGCATCGTGGTGCTCGCGGCCACCAACCGTCCCGAGACCCTCGACCCCGCCCTGCTACGACCCGGCCGGTTCGACCGCCAGGTGGTGGTCCCGCTGCCCAACCGCGACGACCGCCGCGACATCCTGGTCGTGCACACCCGGAGCAAGCAGCTGGCCGACGACGTCGACCTCGACCGGGTCGCCCGCGCCACCCCCGGGTTCTCGGGCGCCGACCTGGCCAACCTCGTCAACGAAGCCGCCATCGCCGCCGTCCGCGACGACCGCCACGTCGTCACCGCACTCGACCTGGAGGTGGCCCGCGAACGGCTCGTGCTCGGCCGTCGCGACGGCTCCAACGCCCTGCTGCCCGAGGAGAAGGAGCGCGTCGCCGTCCACGAGGCCGGCCACGCGCTCATCGCAGCGCTCAGCGACCACGCCGACCCGGTCGCCAAGGTCACGATCCTGCCCGCCGGCTCGTCGCTGGGCGCAACCCACCAGCTCCCCGTCGACGAGCGGCACCTGCACACCGAGAGCCACCTCACCGACACCCTGGCGATCCAGCTCGCGGGCCGTGCGGCCGAACGACTCGTGTTCGGCGAAGGGTCGACCGGCGCGGCCGCCGACCTCACCCAGGCGACCCGGCTGGCCACCAAGATGGTGCGCGAGTACGGCCTCGCCCCCGAGATCGGCCCGGTCGGCTACGGCGGCGACACCCCGATGTACCTCGGCACCGAACCGGTCCGCAGCCGCGACTACTCCGAGGTCACCCAACGGCTCATCGACGAGGCCATCGCACGGCTGCTGACCGACGCCGAGGACCGCGCCACCGACCTGCTCGACGGCAACCGGCAACAGCTCGACGAGCTCGTTCGGCTCCTGCTCGAGCACGAGACCGTCGACGGCGCCACCGTCGAGGCGATCGCCTTCGGCCCACGCCTGGTCCCCGGCCCCGCCCCCACCCCTGCTGCCTGACCGCCGGCGCCCGGGTCCGCTCGACGCCGACCACGACAGGGTTCGACATGGCCACCGTCCTGCTCACCACCGCCGTCGCGTTCACCGCCGTCGCCTGCCTGCTGCTGTGGCTGACCGTCCGGACGCTGCACCACCTCGCCGAGCGATCCGTCCGACCCTGGCTCGTGCTCGACATCGACACCGACGGTGCCGGTGTCCCGACGGTGACCGTCACCAACGTCGGTCGCGGGCCGGCCCTCGACGCCGAGTTGACGGTGGCGTTCGACGAGCACGACCCCGAACCGCCTGACCCCCAGAGGCCACCGCGTCTGCCCCAGCGGTTCCACGCCGCCCGCGTGGTCGCGCCTGGCGGGCAGGTCCGCTTCCTCCCACCCGGCGATGCCTCAACCGGCCACCTCGCTCCCTCGGCTCTGGCTGCCTGGGTGCGTGCGATCGAACTCACCGGCACCGCCACCGATCTGGAGGCACGGCCGGTCGCGATCCACGACCGGCTCGACGACCCCTTCCGACGGGTACAGGCCGCCCGGGCCGCCTCTGGTGCGGCAGACGGACCCTCGTCGGTCGGCTGGCCGCCTCCCGGCGACCGACACACCAGCGACCATCTGAGAGCGAGGTGAGCAGCATGCTGCTCGACGCCCGCATCCTGCTGCTGCTCGTGCCCGCCCTCGCCGCACTCGCGGCCACACGGGCCGTCCGCACCACCTTCGAGCGCTACCAGCAGCTTGCCGCCACCAGCGGGCTCACCGGTGCCGAGGCGGCTGCCAAGCTGCTCGACCTGCACGGTCTCGCTCGGGTGCGCCTCGAACGCACCACCGGGACACTCGGCGACCACTTCGACTCCGACGCCACCGCCCTGCGGCTCTCCGAGGAGGTCGCCGACGGCCGAAGCATCGCCGCGCTGGCCGTGGCGGCCCACGAGGTCGCCCACGCCCACCAGGACGCGCACGGCCAGCGGGCCTACCGGCTGCGGCTGCGGCTCGGCCGCCCCGTGCTGCAACTGTCCCAGTGGAGCGGACTGATCATCATCGGCGGGTTCTGGCTGGGCATCCCCATCCTGACCGCAGCCGCTGGCGTGCTGTTCGTCGGGCTGACCGCTTTCGCGCTCGTCACCCTCCCGGTCGAGCTCACCGCGAGCCGTCGTGCGCTGCGCTGGCTCGACGACGCCGGCTTGGCCACCGCACAAGAGCTTCCTGCGGCACGTCGGGTGCTGCGCGCCGCCGCCACCACCTACCTGGCCAGCCTCGCGCACCGGGTCGGGCTGCTGCTCTTCCTCCTGCTCGCGGTCGGGCTGCTGCGCTGACCACTCGGATCAGCCCCCGACCCGACCGTCGATCACGCCAGCCCCACCCCCACGAGGGTGCCGATGGCGTAGGTCACTGCCGACGCCACCACCCCGATCGCCAGCATGCGAAGCCCCGAGCGAAGGCTCGAGCGGCCGGTGAACAGCGACAGGGCGGCGCCGACGCCGAACAGCGCCAGCGCCGAGAACACCGCGGATGCGAACACCGCACGGGTCCCGCCAGCGAGCACGAACGGCAGCACGGGGATGGTCGCACCGACCGCGAACGCCGCGAACGACGAGCCGGCGGCCACCCACGGCGAATCGAGGTCGGCGGGATCCAGGCCGAGCTCCTCACGCACGAGGGTGTCGAGCGCGATGTCGGGGTCGGCCATGACCTCGGCCACTGCGGAGGCGGCCTGCTCGGCGGACATGCCCTTGGCCCGGAAGATCAGCTCGAGCTCCTCGCGCTCCTCCTCGGGGAACTCGGCCAGCTCGGCCCGTTCGACGTCGATCTCGCGCTCGTACAGCTCACGTTGGGACTTGACCGAGATCCACTCGCCGGCGGCCATCGAACCGGCCCCCGCGACCAGCCCGGCCACACCCGCGAGCAGCACCACGTCGCCGTGGCCGGCGCCGCCAGCCACCCCCATCACCAGCGCGAAGTTGGACACCAGCCCGTCGCTGACCCCGAACACCGATGCGCGCAGCGCCCCGCCGGCGCCT
>SKNO01000272.1 GCA_007120465.1 Nitriliruptoraceae bacterium | reverse complement strand
TGCTCCTGGTGCTCGACAACTGCGAGCACGTGGTGGACGACGTCGCCCGGCTGGCGGAGGTCCTGCTCGCGAGGGCTCCGGACGTCCGGATCCTGGCCACGAGCCGCGAGCCGCTCGCCCTGGACGGCGAGCTCGTCTGGTCGCTCCCCGCCCTCGCGGTCCCCGAGGAGGAACTGACCGAGGTCGCGGCGGTCCTCGCCGCCCCGGCCGTGCAACTGCTGGTCGAGCGGATCCGCGCCCACGATCCAACCTTCGCGCTCGACCCGGCAGCGGCCATCGCAGCCGCCACGATCGCCCGGCGGCTGGACGGCATCCCGCTGGCGATCGAGCTGGCCGCAGCGCGCAGCCGGGTCCTACCGCTGGAGGAACTGGCGGCGGCACTGGACGACCGGTTCGCCCTGCTGTCCACCACCCGCCGGGGTGCCCCGTCACGGCAGCGCACGCTGCGCGGAGCGATCGACTGGAGTTGGGACCTGCTGTCCGGGGAACGGCGCGTCGCGTGGGCCGCCCTGTCCGTGCCGGCCGGCGGCGCGGATCGCGCGATGGCCGCGGCCCTGCTGGAGGCGGTGGAGCTGCCGGAGCACCCACTGGACGTGGTGCGCGACCTCGTCGACCGCTCCGTCCTGTCCGTCGACACCGCGACGTCACCACCGCGCTACCGCATGCTGGAGTCGCTCCGGGTGTACGGCCACGAGCGGCTGCGCGAGCTAGGCCTCGACGCACCGGTGCGGAGCCGCCATGCCGAGGTGGTCGCCGACGCGCTCGACCGCTGCCACGACCGGGACCCGGCGACGTTCGGGGTCGATCTCGACGGGCTGTCCGCGTGGCTCCACGAGGCCCGGACCGCGCTCGGCTGGGCCCGCGACGCCTCGGAGACGGCGCTCGTCCAACGGCTCGCGGGACGGCTCGGCTGGCTGTGGCTACTCCGTGGGCTCGCGACCGAGGGGCGCCGG
This sequence comes from Nitriliruptoraceae bacterium, assembly GCA_007120465.1. Classification (GTDB taxonomy): domain Bacteria; phylum Actinomycetota; class Nitriliruptoria; order Nitriliruptorales; family Nitriliruptoraceae; genus CSSed11-175R1. Next base: position 14,011 of record SKNO01000272.1, on the reverse strand, counting down.
TGGCTGGACGTGGGCCTCGGCGCCGTCGACGGCGCCCCGCCGGACCACCTCGACGTCGAGGCATCCGACCCGCACGCCCTGCTGTGGGCGAGCGGGCTCCGCGCCACCGGACCCGACCCGCATGCGGACGCGTGGGCTGTCCGCGCCGTCACCGCGGCCACCGACCCGGACGAGCGGACCCTCGCGGCGGTGTTCGCCGCGGTCCACCGGGCGCACGCCGGCGACGTCCAGGCCGCCATGCGGGGGCTCGAGGCGGCGCTCGAGATGGCGGGCGACGTCGGTGGATGGCCGCTCGCGTTCGCGCACCTGATGACCGCCCAGATCGGTCGCGTCACCGGCCGGATGGGTGCCGTGCGTGCCCACGCCGAGACCGCGGTGTCCCTGCTCGCCGACGGCGGGGCCGACTGGGCCCGGGCGCAGGCCATCGACATCCTGATCGACGCGATCGACCCCGAGCACGACCCGCTCCGCGCACGGCGTCTCGCGTCCGAGGGGTTGGCGCTGTGTCGGCGACTCGGGTTCCCGGAGCTCGAGGGGCGCATGCTGCTGCAGCTCGGCGTCGCGACCCGGGCCACGGGCGATGCGGACCTGTCCCGCACCTACCTCGAGGAGGCGATCGACCTGCTCACGCAGGTCGGGCGCGGGCCTGGCCTCGGCTTCGCGCTGGTGGTCGCGGGTGCGCAGGCCCGTGAGCGGGGGGAGCTCGACCTCGCGCGGGAACAGCTCACGACCGCGCGGGAGCTGCTGGCGGAGAGCGCCATCCCCTACGGCTCGGCGCGGGCGGCGCTCGAGCTCGGCTGGACGCTCCTGGCGCTGGGGGACGTCGAGGCAGCCGCGACCCACGCAGCCGAGGCGACTCGGCTCGCCGACGAGGTCGGGGATCCCGAGCTGCTGGCACACACCGCGCGGCTGCGCGACCGGGCGCGCCCGGCTCGGACCGCACGCGACGCGTGACGCAGGGGCTGTCACCGAGCTGCAAGCGCGCCGCAACCGTCTGCGTCCACCGTGGTCGCCGTCCGTTGACCACGACTCTGGGAGACGATCGATGTTCGTCGCGATCTACCACGACATCCACGACGTGGACCTCTTCAAGCAGAAGGTGAACCAGATGACCCCGCCGCCGGAGACGCTGCGGCGGCACAACTTCCTGACCGCCACCGACCTGTCGGGCGCGACCTGCCTGTGGGAGACACCGACGGTCGACGAGTTGCGCAACTACGTCGACCCGCAGCTCGTGCCAGCGAGCACCCAGACCTACCTGCAGATCAACGAGGACCGGGCCGTCGGGCTCCCTGCGAGCCAGCTGACCTGAGTCGTTCGCGCCCCAGCGAAGCGACCGACGCGGAGGCGCTGCCGTGGACCATGACGTCGTCATCGTCGGCGCCGGCACGGCCGGATGCGTGCTCGCCGCGCGCGTGAGCGAGGATCCGGCGTGCGACGTGCTGCTGCTCGAGGCCGGGCCGGACTACCCGACGCCCGAGCAGCTGCCCCTCGACCTCGCGGACGGCAGCCACCTCCCGTCGGATCGCAGCTCGTCCCACGACTGGGGCCTCACCAGCGCGGCCGGACGTGGCACCGGTGTCCCCCCGGTGCCGCTGCCCCGCGGCTGGGTCGTCGGCGGCTCGTCGGCGGTGAACGGCACCTTCGCCCTCCGCGGCTACCCGGAGGACTACGACGCCTGGGCGGCTGCCGGCAACGATGGCTGGGGGTTCGACCAGGTGCTGCCGGTCTTCTGCCGCCTGGAGGACGACCTCGACCTCGGCGACCGTCGGTGGCACGGGCAGCACGGACCGGTCCCGATCCGCCGCTACCCCGCCGAGGAGCGGAGCGTGGTCGCGTGCACCTACCTCGAAGCCGCCAGCCGCGCCGGGCATCCCGAGGTGGTCGACCACAACGAGCCGGGGGCCGTCGGCGTCGGTCCGCTGCCGGTCAACACCCGCGATCGGCTGCGGATGAGCGCCGCGCTCACCCACCTCGCACCGGCCCGTGGACGACCGAACCTCACGGTGCGCGGCCTCGCCCCGGTCGACCGCGTGGAGGTCGATCGTGGTCGCGTGCGCGGGGTCCGGCTCGTGGACGGCGAGGTGGTGGGTGCAGATCGGGTCGTGCTGGCGGCCGGTGCGTACGCGAGCCCGGCGGTGCTGCTGCGCTCCGGGATCGGCCCGGCCGACGACCTCCGGCACCTGGGGATCGAGCCCGTCGTGAACCTCCCGGGCGTCGGGCGCGCCCTCGCCGACCACGTGCTGGCATCGGTCGACGTTCCCGTTCGCCCGGAGCCCGTCGCGCGACCCAACTACCAGACGATGACCACCTGGCGGAGCGACGGCAGCGACGGGTTGCCCGACCTCCACCTGTTCGCCTGCGGCCCCTTCGAGACCAACCGGGTCGGTGACGGGGAGCGCCTCCTCCCGCTGGTGGTCGGCCTGCTCGACCCCGCCTCCCGCGGCAGGGTGCAACTGTCGTCCGCCGATCCGACCGACCCGCCCCGGATCGACCTCGGCTACCTGACGGAGCCGCGTGATGCCGAGCCCCTGCTCGCCGGGCTCCACGAGGCCCGGCGGATCCTCGCCACCGAGCCGCTGCGCTCGCTGGTCACCGGCCCCGAGATCTCGCCGGGACCGGACGTCACCGACGACGCCTCCCTGCGGGAGCGCCTCCCGGGACTCGTGCGGACCTACCACCACCCCGTCGGCACCTGCCGGATGGGGACCGATCCCGACGACGGCGCGGTGGTGGACCCTCGCGGCCGCCTGTACGGGGTCGACGGACTCGCCGTGATCGATGCCTCGATCATGCCGAGCATCCCCCGTGCCAACACGAACCTGCCGACGCTGATGATCGCCGAGCATCTGGCCGATGGGCTCCTCGCCGGCTGACCGTCCGCTCGACGCCAGCGGGGTCAGTCGAGCGCGAACGACCCGGTCACGATGTCGCCTGCCGGTTCGTAGGTCCCCATGACGACCCCGGTGGTGGACGTCTGGCTGTCGACGAGTTCGAGCCCGGCGGGGATGGTGCCATCGCCGAACAGCCGCTTCCCCGACCCGATCACGAGGGGGAACACCCACAGGCGGAACCGGTCGACGAGACCGTGACGCAGCAACGTCTGGATCAGTTCCCCACTGCCGTGCACCTGGAGCTCCGGCCCATCTTCTCGCTTGAGCGCGGCGATCCCTGCCGCCGCGTCACCCTCGATCAGCACCGAGTTACGCCATCCCAGGGAGGACCGACCCCGCGACGCGACGTACTTGGTGGCGTCGTTGAACGTCGCGGCGCCCTCGTCCTCGCCGGCGTGGGGCCAGTGGGCGGCGAAGATGTCGTAGGTTCGCCGGCCGAGCACGAGGTCGAAGGGCACGCGCAGGGCGTCGTCCATCGCCCGCCCCATCTGCTCGTCCCAGTAGGGCACCGACCAGCCGCCGTGCGCGAAGCCGCCGCTGTCGTCCTCTCCGGGGCCACCCGGAGCCTGCATGACCCCGTCCAGGGTCAGGAAGGCCTGCACCGTCAGTTCCCTCATCCTCCGTGCCTTCCGATCGCGTGGTGGTACCCGCAGCGGCCGCACGCCGAACTGCACCGTTGTCCAGCATGCGCGAGCGAGTCATGTCCGTAGACGACCGAGCACGGTGAGACTCATCGGTGCCCCGCGATCCCACATCCGAGGTCGCCACCACCCCTGAAGGTTCTCGGAAGGGTGCCCGTGCAGGCTCCGCCGCGCACATCACCTGCACCCGGAAGGGGACCTCGATGACGACGATCCGCACCGTTCGATCCGGTTCGACCCGCCTGCTGGCGGCCATCACCGCCCTGCTGCTGTTCGCAGCCCTCGCGACACCGGCGCTCGCCCACGGCGACACCGCACACGATCCGGCCCCGCGTGGCCACGCCCTGGGCCGGGCCGCACCCGGACTCGGCGCCGAACTCGCGCAGGTCCGGGCCGCCACCGCCCGCTACCACGACGTCGAGGTGGCGCTCGCCGATGGGTTCGTGCTGCCGCCCGACTCCGAGTGCGTGGAGGGCCCCGATGGCGCTATGGGCTACCACTACGTGAACCTCGGTCGGGTCGGTCAGCTCGACCCGACGCTGCCGCAGGTCCTGCTGTACATCCCCGGGGACGACGGTCGCCTCCGGCTGGTCGGGGTCGAGTACCTGAGCCCGACCGGTGGGGAGCTCTTCGGGCAGCCGCTGGCCGACTTCAGCCCACCGTTCGGCCCCGACACGGCGCTGCACGTGTGGTTGTGGCAGGCCAACCCGGCTGGCATGTTCGCCTCCTACAACCCGAACCTCAGCTGCTCGTAGGGGGACCGCGAGCCGACCGGCTCCCGAGCCACACCCGCTGCACCTGGCCGCCCGCGAGGCGGCCAGGTGTATGGTTCGGCGTTCCCTCGGGAGACGGACGTCGCCGTGCCGCTGGATCACCCACCGCAGACGCGCTTCGCGCCTGCACGAGGGGCCCGCCTCGCCTACCAGGTCTTCGGTGCGGGCGAGCAGACCGTGGTCGCGATCCCGCCCACGGCGCAGAACATCGACATGTCCTGGGAGCAGCCGGCGGTCCGCGCGATGCTGGAGCGCTTCGCGTCCTTCTGCCGCTACCTCCACTTCGACAAGCGCGGGACGGGGTGCTCCGACCGTAACGGCCGGATCGCCGACCTCGACGAACGGGTGGACGACCTCCGGGCCGTGATGGATCACGCCGGGATCGAGCACGCCCACCTGTTCGGCAACTCCGAGGGCGGACCGATGACCCTGCTGTTCGCGGCGACCTACCCGGAGCGGGTCGACAGTCTGATCCTGTTCGGCACCGGCGCGACCCTGCTGCCGCCGGACCTCACCCCCGCGCAGCTGGCCGAGCAGCGCGCCGGCGCCGTGCGCTACGCCGCTCGGTGGGGCACGGAGGACTCAGGCGTCGCTGCCGGGATGGCGCCGACGCTCACCGCCGCGGACCCGACCTTCGCCGCCTGGCACCGACGCTACGAGCGCTACGCGGCCAGTCAGGACTCGCTGCTCGAACTGTTGGATCTCACCTTCGGGATGGACGTACGCGAACTGGTCCCGACGATCCGCCACCCCGCGCTGGTGATCCACCGCACCAACGATCCGGTCATCCCCGTCGAACGCGCGCGGGAACTGGCCGCGCTGCTACCCAACGGTCGGCTCTTCGAGCAGCCCGGGGAGGACCACTTCTCCTACTCCGGGGACGTCGACGGATGGATGGACGAGTTCGAACGCTTCGTGACCGGGACGGTGCGCTCTCGTCCGATCGCTGCCGGTCGGCGACCGACCGTGCGTATCACCACCCTCGGGCGTTTCGCCGTGACGGTGGATGGACAGGAGGTGCCGGCCTCCGAGTGGGGCTCCCGGCGGGCCCGTCAGCTGTGCAAGCGGCTGGTCGCCGCTCGGGGATGGCCGGTGACCCGGGACGAGCTGTTCGACCTGCTGTGGCCGGACGAGACCGACCGCCTCCGGCTCGGGGCGAGGCTCTCGGTCCAGCTCTCGGGGGTCCGGCGGGTGCTCCGCGGTGGAGTGATCGCCGACCGCCAGAGCGTCCGGCTGGATCTGGACGAGGTCGACACCGACCTCGAGGCACTGCTCCGCGCCAGCGACGACGCGGCGATCGTCGCCGCTTACCCCGGCGTGTTCCTGCCCGACGACCGGTACGAGTCCTGGACCGAGGGGACCAGGGCCGAGGCCCAGGCACGCTTCGTCCCGAGTGCCCGACGCGAGGCGCACCGACTGCTGGACAGCGACCAGCTGGAGGCGGCGGTCCAGCTCGCGCATCGACTCCGCGAGATCGACGGCTACGACGAGGATGCCCACCGGCTGCTGATCACCGCGCTGAGCCGGGCTGGCGCCGTCACCGAGGCCGAGCGTGCCCGCGCCACCTACCGGTCGGCGATGGCCGAGCTCGGCCTGCCCCCTGACGGGGCTCCGACCGTCGCGTAGTCCGGGTCGGAAGGTTCCCTGAAGGGGTCCGTGACAGGGTCCCGGCATGTCCACGAACACCTCGTCCGCCCGAGCTCCAGAGGTCATCGCACCCGGCTCGGGACACCACCTCCACTTCCTGAACCACCTCGCGACCGTCAAGGTCCGCGGGGGTGAGGACGGAGCGCTCAGCGTCGTCGAGTTCAGCGCACCGCGCGGCCTCGGCCCACCGCTGCACCGGCACGACGACGAGGACGAACTGTTCGTCGTCCTCTCCGGGGAGGTCGCCTTCCACTGCGGGGACGACCGCCTGATGGCCGGCGTGGGCGGGATGGCCTTCCTGCCCCACGGCATCCCCCACACCTTCCAGGTCCACTCGGACACCGCCAGCTTCGTGTGCGTGACCGGCTCACGGGTGCGCGCACCCCGGTTCGACCAGATGGTCACGGCGTTGGGGGTCCCGGCCCCGGAGGCCTCCCTACCCGAGCCTGCCCCGATCGACCCGGGCAGGGTCGCCGACGTCTGCCTCGAGCACGGCATCCAGGTGCTCGGGCCACCACCCGCACCCCTGGACTGATCCTGGTCAGATCGCTGGCACCTCTCGGCGCACGGCGTCGAACCGGTCGAAGTCGTGGTCGAACGACACGATCGTGCAGCGATGCTCGACCGCCAGCGCCGCCAGGTGGGCGTCGTTGACGAGGTTGCCTCCCACGCCCAGACCGCGCAGCAGGTCACGCACGACACGGGCGTGGTCGATGGTCGGTTCCACCACGACCGCTGGCGGGGCCCCCAACCAAGCATCGACCCGATCCATCGCTTCATCGAGCGTCAGCGGCGACGGGAACAGCCCGTCCTTGGTGGACAGGCGCACGAAGGCCAGGAGTGCGATCCACGCGAAGGCGACCGTGTCCTGCCCGGACAACGCCCCGTCGAGCCATCGTCGCGCTGGTTCGTGACGCTCCGCGTCCTCGTTGACGGCATACAGCAGGACGTTGGCGTCGACGAGCTTCATGAGCCGGCGCGCATCTTGCGGACCAGGTCGTCGTCCTCGAGGTCACCCGCGATCTGCAGGGCACGATCGAGGTTCACGGTGGAGCGACCCAGCGACGCGGTCTGCGTCCGGAACTCCTGGCCGGTGTCACGCGCACCGCGGCGGATGACGTCGTTGAGCGCTTCCTTGAAGGACATGCCGCGCTCGCGCATCCGCCGCCGGATGATCTGCTCCGTATCGGGGTCCAAGGTCACCGTGGTCCGCATGTTTGCATCATAGCATCACACAGACTGATGTTGTGATGTTCCGCCGCAGCGCCTCGTCGTTGACCTGGCGGCTGACGTCCACTGGACCACCAGCGTGATCGACCGTGGGGACCCACCGCGCTCCCAGGTTCCCGGGCTTCCTGACGGGAGGCCCCTGGACGATCAGGTGGGCACTGGAACGCCGTCCACCGGCCCTCACCGAGCGCGACACCGCCAGCAGCCTGACCGAGCGCGAGTGGGAGGTCGTCGACGTCGCCGACGGAGGTCAGCTGCCTGGGGCGACGGTGCTGGGACGCGACCGGCGCTCGGACGCTTCGAGGAACCGGGTGTATCGCCGTCGCTGGCGTGGCTCGATGAGCCCGTGCAGGGCCAGGCTGAGCTGGTTACGGACGCAATCCTCGAAGCTGAGGGTGCGCTCGAAGTACCAGTGCTTGAGCGCCCAGGCGTGCGCGACGAGGAGCAGGTTGTAGGCGACCATCTCGGGCTCGACCGGCCGGAACGCCCCGGCGTCGATGCCGTCGCGCAGCACCCCGACGAGCGGCTGGGTGGTCTCGACCTCGTACTCCTTGATCCGACGCCGGCCGGCCTCATCCAGCGACTTGCTCTCGCGGTAGGTGAGGACCGTCGCGTGCCGGTGGCGCTCGATGACCCGGCAGTACGCGCCGAACGCGGCGGCGAGCCGCTCGACCGGATCGTCGCCCGCCGCCTCGACGGCCGCGGGGACGGTGCTGGCGAAGTCCTCGAGCACGTTGAGGATCACCGCGAGCAGCAGCTCGTCCTTGCCGCCGAAGTAGCGGTAGATGAGACCGACGCTGACGTCGGCTTCGTCGGCGACGGCCTGCATCGACACGGCGTGAGACCCTTCGCGCTCCATCACCCGAGCGGCAGCGTCGAGCAGTTGCCGGCTGCGCTGCATCTTGCGGGCTTCGCGGGCCGCACGGTCGGGGTCCAGCGGCATCGCAGCCTCGAGCGCGGCGGGGTTCATCTGTTGCGACTCCTTCGGGTCTCGGCGTCGCATCCAAGCAGGAGGCATGGCCCACGGGAGTTGACGCTACCAGGGGAATGAACCTACGTTTACTTGTCGTGAATCGATATTCACCGCATGGGAGCGTGTGGCGTGGGTCTCACCGAGCTCGAGTACGTCGACATCACCTACGAGGTCGAGCCCCCGGCGGCGATCGTCACGATCAACCGGCCCGACCGCTACAACGCGTTCCGTTCGCAGACGATCGACGAGTTGATCCGCGCATTCGATCTCGCCTGGTCCGACCACCGGGTCCGCGCCGTGATCCTCACCGGTGCGGGAGACAAGGCGTTCTGCACGGGCGGTGACCTCAAGCAGCGGGCGGAGACCGGCGACTACGGACCAAGCGAGCTCGGCCGCTTCCGCGTCGGCGAGCTGCACAAGCTGATGCGCGACATCCCCAAGCCCGTCATCGCCGCGGTCAACGGGGTTGCGGTCGGCGGCGGCAACGTTCTGCAGGTCCTGTGCGACGTGTCGATCGCCAGCGAGACCGCGCGTTTCGGTCAAGCCGGCCCCAAGGCGGGCTCCTTCGACGCCGGCTTCGGCTCGGCGTACCTCGCCCGGGTCGTCGGCGAGAAGAAGGCGCGCGAGATCTGGTTCTGGTGCCGCATGTACTCCGCCCAGGAAGCGCTCGACATGAAGCTGGTCAACAAGGTCGTCCCGGCCGAGCAGTTGATGACCGAGGCGAGGCAGTGGGCCGACGAGGTGGCGGCGCTCAGTCCGACCGCGATCCGCTTCCTGAAGCAGTCGTTCAACGCCGACACCGACCACCAGGCCGGGTTCAGCAACATGGCCATGACCGCGCTCGAGATGTTCTCGGACTCTGCGGAGGGCAGGGAGGGCGCCAACGCGTTCACGGAGAAGCGGCCGGCGGACTTCGCCCCGTACGTCAACTGGCACTGAAGGCGAGCGACCCGTGGATTACCGCTTCGACGAGGCCCAGGAGTCCTTCCGCCTCGAGGTACGCAGGTGGGCAGAGCAGGTGCTGGCACCGCACTACCAGGCTGACGATCAGGCCGCGCGGTTCCGCCCCCAACTCGCCAGGGACATGGCCGACATGGGGCTCACCTCCCTGCGCATCCCTGAGGAGTACGGCGGTCAGGACGCGAGTGCGGTCGTCGCCGGACTCGCCGCGGAGGAGGTCGGACGCGCCGACTTCAACGCGGGCTACCTGCTCATCAACACGGCGCTGATCGGCGACATCATCGTCCGCAACGCGACCGACGAGCAGAAGGCCACCTGGCTGCCGGGTTTCGCCACCGGCGAGACCGTTCCGTGCCTCTGCGTCACCGAGCCCGATCACGGCACCGACGCGGCCAACCTCGAGATGAAGGCGATCTCCCAGGGCGACGGCTGGCGGCTGCACGGTGAGAAGACGTCGATCACCCTCGGCATGGCCGCGACGCACGCGGTCGTGCTCGCCCGGACCGGTGGCCCCGGTGCGCGCGGTGTCTCGGCGTTCTGGGTCGACCTGCGCGACGAGCGGATCAGCCGGGCGCCGTTCGACGACCTCGGCAGCCGGGCGATCGGCCGTGCGTCGATCCACTTCGACGGGGTGCCGGTGACCCGGGCCGAACTGATCGGTCGTGAGGGCGACGGCTTCGTGTCGGTGATGCAGGGGTTCGACTACTCCCGCGCCATCATCGGTCTGCTCTGCCTCGGTGCGGCCCAGGCCTCGCTCGACGAGGCCCTGCAGTGGGCCCGCGATCGCGAGGCCTTCGGTCAACCGATCGGGAGGTTCCAGGGGGTCAGCTTCCCGCTGGCGGAGTCAGCGACCTACATCCGGGGTGCCCGTCACGTCTGTTACGAGGCGCTCTGGCTCAAGGACAACGACCGCGAGCACCGCACTGAGGCCGCGATGGCGAAGTTCTGGGCGCCGAAGCTGTCGGCCGAGGTGATCCATCAGTGCCTCCTGACCGTCGGACACCTCGCCTACTCGACCGAGAGCCCGCTCGGGCAGCGGCTGCGCGACGTGATCGGCCTCGAGATCGGTGACGGGACCGCGCAGGTCTCGAAGCTCGTCATCTCGCGCGACCTGCTCGGACGCGCGTTCGCCCCCTGATCGTCCACCCGTTCCGAAGGCAGACACCGATGGGCAGGCTCGACGAGAGGATCGCGATCGTGACCGGTGCCGGCCAGGGCATCGGCAAGGCGATCGCGGAGAAGCTCGCGGCCGAAGGCGCGACGGTGATCGCGACCGACGTCAACGAGGGCACCGCGAAGGCGACCGCCGACGGACTGGGCGGCGCCAGCGTCGGGCTGGTCACCGACGTGACCCGTCGCGGGTCCGTGGACGCGATGGTCGAGCAGGTGATGGACCGGTTCGGCCGGATCGACGTGCTCGTCAACAACGCCGGCTGGGACAAGGGCGAGGCGTTCCTCGACTCCGAACCGGACACGTGGGACCGGATCATCCAGATCAACCTCTACGGCGTGTTCAACACGCTCAAGGCCGTGCTGCCGATCATGGCGGAGCAGCGGTACGGCAAGGTCGTCAACCTCGGCTCCGACGCGGGCCGGGTCGGCTCATCCGGCGAAGCGGTGTACTCGGCCGCCAAGGGCGGCGTCATCGCGTTCACCAAGGCGATGGCGCGCGAGATGGCCCGCCACCAGGTCAACGTCAACTGCGTCTGCCCCGGCCCGACCGACACCGCGCTGTTCGCGTCGATGGGCGGCGACAAGCTCCGCGATGCGCTCGTCAAGGCGATCCCGTTCCGTCGTCTCGGCCAGCCCGAGGACACCGCCAACACCGTCGCCTTCCTCGCCTCCGACGAGGCGGCGTTCCTGACCGGCCAGACCGTGAGCGTCAGCGGCGGACTGACGATGTGCTGAGCAGGAGCGCCCCGGTGCGGAGCCTCCAACCCCGGCCGGCGGCTGGCCGGCAAGCAACTGGCGGTGGCTCGCCCTCCAGGCCGCGCGCAGATCAGCGGCCGGGTCTGGCCGGGGTGTCGCCGGATGGTGCCGGATACCTACGATGCTCCCATGGGAGACGCCTCTACGGCAGATGACAACCTTGCGGCTGGACGGACGGCGTTGGCGCAAGGGGCCTGGGCGGACGCGCACGCCCGGCTCGAACGCGCCGTGGCGGCGGGAGCGGGGCCGGAGGCTCTCGAGGACCTGAGCTGGGCAGCCTGGTGGTTGGACCGGGTCGAGTCGTGCCTGGAGGCGCGGGAGCAGGCCTACCTCGGGTACCGGGAACGTGGCGACACGCGCTCGGCCGCGAGGATGGCGTTGTGGCTGGGCGACGACCACCTCGAGTTCCGCGGCGCGGGTGCCGTCGCCCAGGGATGGTTCGCACGTGCCGAGCGGCTCCTGGACGAGCTCGAGCCATGCCCGGAGCAGGGGTGGCTCGCGGTCTTCGAGGCGCACGCCGCACTGAGGAGAGCCGAGCCGGACGTCGCGATCCCGTTGGCCAGACGGGCACAGGCCTTGGGGCGGAACCACGACGTCGTAGCTCTCGAGATGTTCGCCGTGGCCACCGAGGGTGTGGCGCAGGTCTCGCAGGGCGAGGTGCAGGAGGGGCTGCGACGCCTCGACGAAGCCGCAACCGTGGCGCTCAGCGGTGAGTTCGAGCACCTCGCTGCGGCATCGTGGACGTGCTGTCTCATGCTGTCGACGTGCGAGCACGTCCGCGACCTCGACCGCGCCGGGCAGTGGTGCCGCCGGGTCGAGGAGTTCAGCCAGCGCATGGGAGCACGGTTCCTCCGGGGGGTGTGCCGCACGCACTACGGCGTGATCCGGGCGTGGCAGGGCGACTGGCGCACAGCGGATCGCGAACTCGTCGACGCGCTGCGGACGCTCGGGACCGAGCGGCCGTCCTGGCGGGCGGACGCGGTGGTGCGGCTCGGCGAGCTCCGGCGTCGCCAGGGACGGCTGGAGGAAGCCGCCTCGCTGTTCGAGCGGTCCGGCGTGTCGGGGCTGCGCGGCCTGGCTGCGCTGCACCTCGCCGGTGGCAGGGCCGTCGAGGCTCGCGAACTGCTCGAGCGGTCACTGCGCCACGGCCCAGATGGCGCGAACCCGGCTCGGGCGGATGCCCTGGAGCTGCTGGTCCGCACGCTCCTCGCCCTGGGCGAGTACGACGCGGCCGGGGTACGGCTCGAGGAGTTGCGTTCGATCGCCGAGGCAGCGGCAACGGACGCGCTCCGGGCAGCGGTGGACAGGAGCGAGGGTCTGCTCGCCGCCGCCACGGGCGCGAGCGCGCGCGCCTGCGAACACCTCGAGGACGCCGTTGATCGGTTGGAACGAAGCGGTGCGCCCGTCGAGGCCGCCGTCACGCGGATCGAACTGGCAGAGGCGCTCAACTCCGTCGGACGCCGCGACGCCGCGCAGCGTGAGGCCGAACGTGCACTCACCGCGTTGACCGAGGCGGACGCGGGGCAGGAGCGCGATCGAGCAGCAGCGATCCTCGACGCGCTCCTGGCCCCAGCGACGCCGGCCACGGAGCGCGACCAGGTCCTGACGCCACGGCAGGTCCAGGTGCTGGACCTCGTCGCTCGCGGCCTGTCCGATCAGCAGATCGCCGAGCACCTCGTGCTCAGCCGGCACACGGTGCACCGGCACGTGGCGAACATCTACACCCGCCTGGGCTGCTCCTCCCGTGCCGAGGCGGTCGCGCGGGCCACGCGACTGAACCTGCTGTAGGCCGGCATGGCCTGCTCAGGCCAGTGCAGGTGCCAGCCCGAAGTTGGCCCGGGGAGGCGAAGCCAGCCCGGTGGCTCCGACCGCATGCTCATGCCACGTGCGTTGGTGGTCACGACGCCAACCCCGAGCAACCGGAGGGATGAGTGATGCAACAGCTCGCGGAGTACAAGGAGCAGGCCCGCGCCACCTGGGGGACGGGCGACTACGACGCCATGATGCGCCAGGAGGGCCTGTACGGCGTGGGTCAGCGCCTCGTTCGTCGCCTGGAGATCGCGCCGGGCGAGGTGGTGCTCGACGTGGCGTGTGGCACGGGCAACGCGGCCATCCCCGCGGCCGAGGCTGGCGCCCAGGTCACGGGCGTTGACCTGAGCCCCCAGATGCTCGCCGTGGCTCGCCGCCGAGCTGAACCGGCCGGCGTCGACGTGGAGTGGACACTGGCGGACGCCGAGCAGCTGCCATGGGACGACGGCAGCTTCGACGTCGTCCTGTCGACGTTCGGCGCCATGTTCGCACCTCGTCACGAGGTCGTTGCGGACGAGCTCGCGCGGATGCCGCGACGCGAGGGCGGGCGACTGGGCATCTGCAGCTGGACCCCACACGGGGTGTTCGGCGAGTTCTTCCGAACCGTCGCTGCCTACCTGCCCCCGGACCCGGCGTTCGTCGACCCTCCACTGCTCTGGGGCGACGAGAGCCACGTGCGCGAGCTGTTCGAGGGCACGGGCCTCCACCTCGAGTTCGAGCACGACCACTGGGAGATCGTCCACGACTCCCCCGAGGCCGCGGTCGAGTGCTACACGACCACGCTCGGACCGGTCATCCAGGCCTGCCGCCTCGCCGACACCGAGGGTCGCGGGGACCAACTTCGCGACGAGCTCACGCGGCTGTTCACGCAGCACCGCGCACCCGGCACGGACCAGGTCCGCTTCGCCGCCGAGTACCTCGTCGTCCTCGGCCACCTGTCCCGCTGAGACCTCCGCTGGAACGCACACGGGAGGAGCGACGGCCTCGACTGCCGAGCTTCACCGTGCCATGTTCGGAGCGATCTGATCCGGAGGGCGCCACGGTGGTCAGTGTGGGGTGGTGGGGCGCCAGCTGGCGCGTCCGTCGGGTGAGCAGGCGGCCAGCTCCGTCGGGGTGAGCCCGGACAGGCCGACCGCTTCACGGGTCAGGTGACTC
>SKNO01000267.1 GCA_007120465.1 Nitriliruptoraceae bacterium | reverse complement strand
CGCAGGACCATGGCAGCTCCAGCGGCTTCGGGTGGGGCGGGGGCGAGGCGCTCCGACGGTACCGCGCCCTCACCGCCACCTCGATGTCGCAGGGACCGCCTAACGTGGGTCGGTCCGTGCGCGCGAGGCTCGCGTCGGGGGGCGTCCGGCTCCCCGGGCCCGCGTGCACGCGTCCGACGAGGAGTGATGATGCACGAGACCCCGGAGGACCTCGCCTGGCTCCAGCAGGTCCTCGACGACAGCTACGCCCGCGCAGGCGACCACCTCCGCGAGATCCACACCGACGCGGCCCGCCTGACCGCCGAGGCGCTCGTGGCGCGAACCGAGGGCATGCGCGTGTTCGTCGTCGCGACCGTGTCCGCCGACGGGAGACCGTTCACCGGGCCGGTGGACGCGTTCCTGTACCGCGGTCGGGTCCACTTCGGCACGTCGCCGGCGGCCGTCCGTGCGCGGCACCTCGCGCGTGAACCGGCGGTGTCGGCCACCCTCGTGGAGGGCGAGGCGCTGGTCGTGACCGTGCACGGCCGGGCCCGCCACCTCGACCTGCGCGGAGCCGACGCCGACTTCGCCGCCGTGACCCGTGCCCACTACGGCTCCGGATGGGACGAGTGGGAGGGGGCACCCCCGGCCTACGCGATCGAGCCCGTCCGCATGTTCGCCGCCGACATGACCGTGCACGTCACGTCGTCGTGATGCCACATCCCCACGGCGCCGCACCGCGTGGTCAGCGGGAGCGCCAGCCGCAGCCGACGAGGTGGTCGTCCACGAGTCCCATCGACTGCATGAAGGCGTACACGGTCGTCGGCCCGACGAACCGCCACCCGCGGCGCTTGAGTTCCCGGGACAGCGCCACCGACGCCGGTGAGGTCGCTCGCACGTCGGCGGGGGAGCGCGGCGCGGGCGCGTCCGGCTCGGCGTAGGCCCAGACGAACCCGTCGAGGGAGCCCTCGCCCTCGACGAGGCGCAGGTACGCCCGGGCGTTCGCGATGACCGCCTCGATCTTGCCCCGGTGGCGCACGATCCCCGCATCGCCGAGCAGCCGTGCCACCTCGTCGTCCCCGAAGCCGGCGACCACCTCGGGGTCGAACCCCGCGAAGGCCGCGCGGAACGCGGGCCGCTTGCGGAGGATCGTCAGCCAGGACAGCCCGGCCTGGAAACCCTCGAGGCACAGCTTCTCGTACAGGCGCACGTCGTCGTGCACCGGCACGCCCCACTCCTGGTCGTGGTAGGCGAGGTAGTCGGGGTCCTCGCCACACCACCAGCAGCGCACGTGCCCGTCGGGATGGGCCACCAGCCCGTCGGTCTGATCGGTCACGACGCCCGGCTCCTCGTCGGTCCGTCCCGCTCTCCGCGCCCGCGGGGACCGCGCAGCCTACGTTGACAGGTGCGCGTGGGGCTGCGACCCTTACCGCTTCCGGTGCGACCTGCGGGCACCGGATCCCTTCATGGTGCCCGCGTCCTGCACCCGGATCATCCCCAGGCCACCTCCGGGTGGCGTACCCTCTATCGACGACAAGAGACCGTGACCCCGATGCCCGAGACCCCGACCCCCGACCCCACCGGCGCCGAGCAGGAGGCCACCCCGGCCCCCGACCAGGCGACCACCCCGGAGCAGACCGAAGCGGCCCCGGACCATGCCGCTGGCGCGGAGCAGCCCCCTGCTGCGGAGCAGCCCACCGCCCCGGCCGCGGACCAGCCGCGCCCCCAGGAGACCGCGACACCCGACGTCGTGGTCCTGCAGGAGCCTGGCGGCACCCTGACCTCCACCGGCGATGTCATCGTCGAGAACGACCTGTCCGACGGCGATTTCGAGGCCGCGCTCGAGGACACCGTCCTCGCCATGGAGGACGGCAAGATCATCGAGGGCGTCGTCGTCAAGGTCGACCCCGACGAGGTGCTGCTCGACATCGGCTGGAAGTCCGAGGGCGTGATCCCGGCGCGGGAACTGTCGATCAAGCTCGACGTCGACCCGAACGAGATCGTCGCCGTCGGCGACGTCGTCGAAGCGCTGATCATGAAGAAGGAGGACGAGGAAGGCCGCCTCGTCCTGTCCAAGAAGCGCGCCCAGTACGAGCGTGCCTGGGGCACGATCGAGCGCATCTACAACGAGGACCGCACCGTCACCGGCACGGTCATCGAGGTGGTCAAGGGCGGCCTGATCCTCGACATCGGGCTGCGCGGCTTCCTGCCGGCCTCGCTGGTCGAGATGCGCCGGGTCCGTGACCTGCAGCCGTACGTCAGCGAGGAGCTCGAGTGCAAGATCATCGAGCTCGACCGCAACCGCAACAACGTGGTGCTCTCCCGCCGGAAGTTCCTCGAGGAGACCCAGAGCGAGTTCCGTAACGAGTTCCTCGAGTCCCTCCAGAAGGGCGAGATCCGCGCCGGCACCGTGAGCTCGATCGTCAACTTCGGCGCCTTCGTGGACCTCGGTGGCGTCGACGGGCTGGTGCACGTCTCCGAGCTGTCGTGGAAGCACATCGACCACCCGTCCGAGGTCGTCGAGGTCGGCGACCAGGTCGAGGTCGAGGTGCTCGACGTCGACATGGACCGCGAGCGGGTGTCGCTGTCGCTCAAGGCCACCCAGGAGGACCCGTGGCAGCGGTTCGCGCGTGAGCACGCTGTCGGCGAGGTCGTCGAAGGCGAGGTCACCAAGCTGGTGCCCTTCGGCGCCTTCGTGAAGGTCGCGGACGGGATCGAGGGGCTCGTGCACATCTCCGAGCTCGCCGATCGCCACGTCGAGGTGCCCGAGGCGGTCGTCAACGTCGGGGACCAGATCGACGTCAAGGTGATCGACATCGACACCGTCCGTCGCCGCATCAGTCTGTCCCTGAAGCAGGCCCAGGCCGCTCCGGCCGAGGAGGCGTACGACGAGGAGCCGGCGGTCGAGGCCGCCTACTCCTCCGGTGGAGACGACGCCGGTCCGTCCGGCGCCTTCGCCGAGGCGTTCGCGCAGGCCGGGCTGTCGAGCCCCGGCGCGACCCCGGAGGAGATGGCCCTCGCCGAGGCCGAGCTGCCGGAGGAGGTGGCCACGCCCGAGGAGGTCGCGGCCGCCGACGCGCCGAAGAGCCCGGCACCCGAGGAGGTCGCCGAGGCCGAGGCCCCGGAGGCCGAGGCTGCGGCTGCGGAGGCCGAGCCGGAGGCCGCCGAGCCTGCGACGGAGGAGAAGGCACCCGAGGAGCCCGCCGAGGACGCCCCGGCTGCCGAGGAGGCCCCGTCCGACGAGGACGAGCAGGCCTGACCCGGCCCCACGCCTGACGGACCCGGCCCGCGCGGCCGGGTCCGTCGCGTCCGGGTCCGACCGCGCGGAAGGGCCTGGTCACCTGACCGTGTGGGTTCTGCGGCGTTATCGCCCGTGGATCAACACGATCGGCGGGGTCGACGACCCAGGGACGGATCTGGTCACCTGACCGTGTGGGTTCCCGGGCATCTATGCCCGGGAACCCACACGATCGACCGGGACGGGGACGTCGGACCCGGCGGCCTGGCCGGGTGCGGTCGGGTCCGTGGTCGCGCGGTAGCCTCCGCGGCTCGTCGATCGAAGGCCGGTGTGGTGTACCTCGTGGGGCTCACGGGCGGGATCGGCAGCGGCAAATCGACCGTCGCGGCGCGTCTCGCGGAGCTCGGCGCCGAGACGATCGACGTGGACGCGATCGCACGTGAGGTCGTGGAGCCCGGGGGGCCGGCCCTCGACGGCCTGGTGGCCCGGTTCGGCGCGGACATCCTGCGCCCCGACGGCAGCCTCGACCGCCCGGCCATGGCCGCGCTGGTGTTCGACGACGAGCGGGCCCGCCGCGACCTCGAACGCCTCACCCACCCGCACGTGGCGGCCCGGATCGCGTCACGGATCGCGGAGCTCAGTGCTCGTGACGATGCCCGCCCGGACGACCTGATCGTCGTGGATCATCCCCTGCTGATCGAGACCGACCAGATGGCACGGTTCGACGCGGTCGTGGTCGTGATCGCGTCGGAGGAGACCCGCCTCGCCCGGCTCGAGGCGGACCGCAACATCACGCCGGAGGACGCCAAGGCGCGGATGGGCGTGCAGGCGGACGACGAGCGGCGCCGGGCGGTGGCCGACCACGTGATCGTCAACGACGACGGGCTCGACGAGCTCAACGCCCAGGTCGATGCGGTCCACGCGGCGCTCCTCGACGCCGCCCGCGCCCGCCATTGACCGAACCGGTTGGCGGCGCGTGGCCCGGACGGGGCCGGGTGGTCGTTCGCGGCCCGATGGTGCCCGTTGGTGCCAGGCGGCCAGGCCGCGGCCGGTGAGTTCCTAACCGATGTCAAGCATGAACGAGGTCCTCTTGCTGCGTAGTCTTGGAGTGGGACGGGCCGGCTGCCGGGGCGGCTTCGGTCGACTCCTGATCGCGCCGGCCCGTCCTGCCCT
>SKNO01000220.1 GCA_007120465.1 Nitriliruptoraceae bacterium | reverse complement strand
GCCCGGCCCGAGACCGACGACCGGCCGCGCGGCGACATCCTCGATCCGGAGGACGAGGAGCCACCCGGCTGACCCCACCGCACCGAACCCGACCACACCCTGCCCTGTCCGGACGAGGAGCCAACGACGTGGCGACCACCTACGACGCGATCCTGCTCGTGTCCTTCGGCGGCCCGGAGAGCCCCGAGGACGTGATCCCCTTCATGGAGAACGTGACCCGCGGCCGCAACATCCCCCGCGAGCGCCTGGAGGAGGTGAGCGAGCACTACCACGCCTTCGGGGGGCGCTCGCCCATCAACGACCAGAACCGGGCCCTGAAGGCGGCCCTCGAGGAGCTGCTCGCCGCGGAGGGCCGGGACCTGCCGGTGTACTTCGGCAACCGCAACTGGCATCCGCTGCTGCCCGACACCCTCCGGCAGATGCGTGATGACGGCGTGCAGCGCGCGGTGTGCTTCGTGACGTCGGCGTACTCGTCGTACTCGGGGTGCCGGCAGTACCGGGAGGACCTCGCGGCGGCCCGGGCCGAGGTCGGCGAGGGCGCCCCGGAGCTCGACAAGCTGCGCGTGTACTACAACCACCCCGGGTTCGTCGAACCCCACCTCGACCTGATCGCCGACGCCCTCGCGCAGCTGCCGGAGGAGACCCGCCCGGGCGCCCGCATCGTGTTCACGACCCACTCGATCCCCCACACGATGTCCCGCCACTGCGACTACGAGGTGCAGCACTACGAGACCTGCCGGCTGGTCATGGAGCAGCTCCCGGAACGGGGCTGGGACCTCGTCTACAACTCCCGGTCGGGCCCGCCCTCGATCCCGTGGCTCGAACCGGACGTCAACGACCACCTCGAGGCGCTCGCCGATGAGGGCGTGCCCGGGGTCGTGGTGGTGCCCGTGGGCTTCATCAGCGACCACATGGAGGTGATCTACGACCTCGACGTCGAGGCGGTGGAGACGGCCGAGCGTGTGGGGCTGCCGATGGTGCGTGCGGCGACGGTCGGTGTGGATCCGCGGTTCGTCGCGATGATCCGCGAGCTGGTCCTCGAGCGGACCGAGGACGCGCCGCGCCGGGCGCTCGGGACCCGGGGGCCCAACCACGACGTCTGCCCGACCGACTGCTGCTTCGCGCCGGACCAGGAGGCGAAGCCGACCGTGGCGGGCCGGTAGGGGCCGCCGCGGGCGGGTAGGGGCCGCCGCCGACCCGCGGCCCGCCCCGCCGCCGCAGAACGTGGAACAGATGCACGTGCCGAACGTCGTTCTGTTCCACGCTCTGCGACCACCCCGATCAGGGTCCGAGGCCCTTGGCCGACGCGGGGACGCGCTCCTACGATCACCGGCACCGATCGCGTCGTGGACGTGAGGAGGTCCGTCATGAGCCAGCGAGTGGGTCCCACCCGTCGCCGCGGCGCCGCCGCGGTGGAGGCGGCCATCGAGGAGTTCGAGCTGCGGACGCGCCTCGACGAGGCCGACGCGTCCGGGTCGCAACCGGGCGACTACGACCTGAGCTGGGCGTACGGGCGCATCGAGGCCGCCCGTCGCGCCGCCGAGGCCGACGTCGTCACCTCCGAGGAGGCCCTGGCCTGGCTCGCCGCGGAGATCGGACGTGAGCTGCCGGAGGACGACCTCGAGGAGGAGCACGAGCGCTGAGTCGCCCGGGCGCGCGGTAGCGTGCACCGCATGGAACTCGTGCTGCTGCGCCACGCGCAACCGGAGTGGAACCGCGACGGTCTCTCCCAGGTCGACCCCGGCCTCACCGGGCTCGGCTACGAACAGGCCGAGCTCACCGCGAAGCACCTCGCCGGCCAGCACTTCGACGAGCTGCTGGTGTCCACGGCGACACGCTCGCAGGAGACCGCGGCACCGCTGCGTCAGCACCTCGCGCCGGCACGCACGCAGGACCGCGCCTGGCTGCACGAGATCCGCATGCCCGGCTCGTGGGAGGGCACGCCCGCCGAGGAGGTCGAGCGCGCCTTCGCCGACGCGCGCCACCGTCCACGGGACGACTGGTGGGAGGGCATGCCCGGCGGCGAGAGCTTCCGGGACTTCCACGCCCGGGTCACGATCGGCCTCACCGCCGAGCTCGAGGAGGTGGGCGTCCACCTCGACGACGACACCGGCCTGTGGGAGGTGCCGCGCGACGCCCCCCGGATGCTGATGGTCGCGCACGCGGGCACCAACTCGGTGATCCTCGGCCACCTGCTGGGACTGGAGCCGCAGCCGTGGGAGTGGGAGCGGTTCGCCTCGGATCACGCGTCGCTGACCTTCCTCCGCTCCACCCGCATCGGTGGGGGCCACATCTTCAGCCTGCAACGCTTCAGCGACGTCTCGCACCTGCCGCCGGAGATCGTCACCGCGTAGCCACCGACCGCGGCGGCGCGGGACGGCGCACCGCGCGGGAGGGGGACGCGCCCTCCGTCCGGTCGGCCGGGGCGGGTGTTCCACACCACGCCGCCGACCTGTCAGACTGTCCGTGCTGATCAGCCACCTCCCCGCTGCCGGGCCCGCCACGCGCGCGGGACCTGCCGGCCGCGACGCCCGGTCCCCGTCGGGACCACCTGCACCTCGTGGGAGCTTCCATGTCCACCGACGTCGACCAGCGCTGGGGCCCGTCCGTCGAGCAACGGGTCCGCCGGCGGCGTTGGCCGGCGGTCCTGGCCGTCGTGCTGGTGCTGGCCCTGGTGGCCGCGATCGCCCTCCCGTGGTGGGCCTCGCACCAGCTCGGTCGGGTGGAGGTCACCGACCTGGCCGACTCCGGCGGACCGCTGCACGTGCTGGTGGCCGGCTCGGACAGCCGCGAGGAGCTCACCCCCGAGGAGCGGGCCGAGCTCGGCACCGGCAACGTGGGGGGCGAACGAGCCGACACCATCTTCGTGATGACGATCCACCGCGGCGAGGTGGCGCTGCTGGCCTTCCCCCGCGACCTGTGGGTCCCCCGCTGCGACGGGTCGGTCGGACGGATCAACGCGGCCACCGCGATCGGCGGCCCCGGCTGCCTGGTCCGTACCGTCCGTGACCTGTCGGGCATCGACGTCAACCACTACGTCGAGGTGACCTTCGGCGGCTTCCGCGATGTCGTCGACGCCGTCGGCGGGGTCGAGCTGTGCCTCGAGGAACCGATCAGCGACCGCGACGCCCACATCGACCTTCCGGCGGGGTGCCAGGTGCTCGACGGCGCGGACGCGCTCGGGTACGTGCGCGTCCGCAAGATCGACAACGACCTGATGCGGATCCAGCGCCAGCAACGCTTCGTGCAGGCGCTGGCCCGGGAGGCGCTGTCGGCCGGGACCCTGAGCAACCCCGTCAGGATGGCGTCGCTCGTGCGCGAGACCGGCGAGGCGGTCCGGGTCGACCAGGACATGGGCCCGATCGCGATGGGACGGCTCGCCTGGGGGGCACGGGGACTCGGATCGGGGGCGGTGACCACCCACACCGTCCCGGTCGAGCCGCGCACCACCTCGGCGGGCGCCGCGGTACTGGAGGTCCGGGTCGAGCCGGCGGAGGTGCTGTTCGCGGCCTTCCGCGACGGGTCGATCCTCGGCCAGATCGAGCGCGACGATCCCGACGAACCGCGCGTCGAACCCGGCGATGTCCAGGTGACGGTGCTCAACGGCGCCGGCGTGTCCGGGCTCGCGGCGAGCGTCCGTGAGCAGCTCACCGAACAGGGCTTCGAGGTGGTGGAGATCGGCAACGCCGACCGGCGCGAGACGACGGTGGTCCGCCACCCGCCCGGCGAGGAGGCGGCCGCACGGCTGGTCGCCGCGTACGTCCCCGGCGCGGCGACCCTCGAGCAGGTCGCCGATGGCAGCGGGGTGACGGTCGTGCTCGGCGCAGACGCCGGAGGAGGCGACCCGTGACCACCCCGACCGTCCTGACGGTCTGCCTCGGCAACATCTGCCGCTCCCCCACCGCCGAGGCCGCGATCCGCGAGGCCGCGGACGAGGCGGGACTGGAGCTCACCGTGCGCTCGGCGGGCACGGGCGGCTGGCACGTCGGCGAGCCGCCGGATGCCCGCATGCGACGGGCCGCGGCGCAGGTGGGTCTGGAGCTCGACGGCGCTGCCGAGCGCGTCGACGCCGAGATGCTCCGCGGGGCCGACCTGATCCTCGCGATGGACCACTCGAACCTGCGGGACCTCGAGCGGCTGGCAGACCGGGCCGGCGTCGACACCCCGATCCACCTGTTCCGCGAGTTCGACCCGGACCCCGGCAACGGGGAGGTCCCCGACCCCTACTACGGCGGCGCCGACGGCTTCGTCGAGGTGGTGGGGATCGTCCGGCGCACGGCCCGCGAGCTGGTGCGCCGGATCGCCGCGGGTGAGCTCGACCTCGGCGGTGCCGACGGTGAGGGGGCGGCCTGATCGCGCCGCGCCGCGCCCTCTCCGACCTGCCGGCGCTGCCCGGCGACCTGCCACCGCCG
>SKNO01000243.1 GCA_007120465.1 Nitriliruptoraceae bacterium | reverse complement strand
GGTCACGCGGTCCAGGACCTCGCGCGCGACCCGGGCGACGTGCTCGCCGGTGAACCCGAACTCCTCGAACAGCCGCGCCGCCGGGGCCGACGCACCGAAGCGGTCCAGGCCGACCACCGCGCCGTGCTGGCCCACCCAGCGCTCCCACCCGAAGCTCACCGCCGCCTCGACCGCGACCCGTGCCGACACGTCGGGCGGCAGCACCGTGTCGCGGTACGCCGCGTCCTGACCGGCGAACAGCTCCCAGGACGGCATCGACACCACGCGGGCCGCGACGCCGTCGGCCGCCAGCAGGTCGGCCGCTTCCACACAGTGCTGCACCTCGGACCCCGTGCCGATCAGGAGCACGTCGGGGGTCCCCTCGGTGTCGCGGAGCACGTAGGCGCCGCGGGCGACGGCGTCGTGCGGCCGGTCACCCAGGTGGGGGACCCCCTGGCGCGTCAGGGCGAGCAGCGCGGGGCCGTCGACCTCCAGGGCCACCTGCCACGCGCCGACGGTCTCGGCGCCGTCGGCGGGCCGCAGCACGGTCAGCCCGGGGATCGCGCGCAGCGCGGCGAGGTGCTCGACGGGCTGGTGGGTCGGGCCGTCCTCGCCGAGGCCGATCGAGTCGTGGGTCATCACGTACACGACCTTCTGGCCCATCAGCGCCGACAGCCGCAGCGCCGGGCGGCAGTAGTCGGTGAACACGAGGAACGACGCCACGTACGGGAGCACCCCGCCGTGGAGGGCCATGCCGTTGGCCATCGACGCCATCGCGTGCTCGCGGACCCCGAACCGCAGGTTGCGACCGAGCCGGTCGTCGGCCGAGAAGTCCCCGCCCCCGTCGACGTCGGTGTTGTTCGATCCGGCCAGGTCGGCCGATCCGCCGAGCAGCTCGGGCAGCACGGGGGCCAGCGCCTGGATCACCGCGCCGGAGTGCTTGCGCGTCGCGTCCTTGCCCTCCAGGGTCGGCAGCGCGTCGGTCCACCCCCCTGGCAGTTCCCGGCGCAGCACGCGGCGCTCGAACTCGGCCGCCAGCGCCGGATGCGCCGCGCGGTAGGCGGCGAACCGCTCCTCCCACGCGGTCCGCTGCTCGGCGCCACGCGCGCGGACGTCGAGGTGGTCGCGCACCTCCGGGGGCACGTGGAACGGCTCCTGGTGCGGCCAGCCGAGCTCGGCCTTCGTCAGGGCCACCTCGTCGTCGCCGAGCGGTGCGCCGTGGGCGGCCGAGGTCCCGGCCTTGTTCGGTGAGCCGTACCCGATCACCGAACGCACGGCGATCAGCGAGGGGCGCGGGTCGGCGTCAGCGGCCGCGATCGCCGCCCGCAGCGCCTCCAGGTCGTTGGCGTCCTCGACCTGCTGGGTGTGCCAGCCGTAGGCGTCGAACCGGGCGAGCACGTCCTCGCTGAAGGCGAGGTCGGTGCTGCCGTCGATCGTGATCCGGTTGTCGTCGTACAGGTAGGTGACGCGTCCGAGCCGCAGGTGGCCGGCGAGGGAGGCCGCTTCAGAGGCGACACCCTCCATCACGTCACCGTCGGAGATGATCCCGTAGACGCGGTGGTCGACCACCTCGTGGCCGGGGCGGTTGAACTCGGCGGCGAGCCGCTCGATCGCCAGGGCCATCCCGATCCCGTTGGCGACGCCCTGCCCGAGGGGGCCGGTGGTGGTCTCGACGCCGGGGAGCTCGTGGTTCTCCGGGTGGCCGGGGGTGACCGACCCCCACTGGCGGAACTCCTTGAGATCGTCGAGGGTCGGCCGCTCGTACCCGGCGAGGTGCAGCGCCGAGTACAGGAGCATGGAGCCGTGCCCGGCCGACAGCACGAACCGGTCGCGGCCGGCCCAGTCGGGCGCCGTCGGATCGTGGCTCAGCACCTCGCGGAACAGCAGGTAGGCGATGGGGGCGCACGCCATCGGCATGCCCGGATGGCCGGAGTTGGCCCGCTGCACGGCGTCCATCGCCAGGGTGCGGATCGTGTCGATCGAGCGCTGCGGCAGGTCGGCGGTCATCAGGGGCTCCGGCGGAGGTGTGACAGGCGAAGTGGGGTGGTCAGGATGCTAGTGCCCCCACCACGGTGCCCCGGCCGCGCGGTGAGCGCAGGATCGCCCGGAGACGGGATCGAACCCCTGCACGCCGAGCCCGGTGACGGGGCCGGTCCCGTCCGGCCGTATCCTCGCCGGACCCGTCGGGAGGAGCCTCGCCGTGCCACCGTTGCCGCAGCGGATCACCTTCCGCCTGGCCGTCCGCAACCGCCGGGGCATGCTCGGCGAGGTCACCACCGCGATCGACGGCCACGGCGGGGTCGTCCACGCCGTCCAGCGCACGGGCGAGCTGCGCCACGTGATCTTCCACGACGTCAGCGTCGACGTGCAGGACGACGTCCACGGTGACGAGCTGGCCGTCGCCCTCTCCGAGCTCGACGGGGTGGAGCTGCTGGCGATCAGCGACGACGTCCTCGCCAGCCACGAGGGCGGCAAGATCCGCGTGCAGACCACCCGCGAGGTCACCGGTACCGCCGACCTCGCGCTCGTGTACACCCCCGGGGTCGCGCGGGTCTCGCGGATGATCGCCGAGGACCCCACGGTCGCCTACCGCTTCACGATCCGCTCGAACTCCGTGGCGGTGATCACCGACGGGTCGGCGGTGCTCGGCCTCGGCGACATCGGCCCCCTCGCCGCCCTCCCGGTGATGGAGGGCAAGGCGATGCTGTTCAAGTCCTTCGGCGCCGTGGACGCCTACCCGATCCTGGTCGACGAGCAGGACCCCGACACCTTCGTGGACACCGTGGCACGCATCGCCTCCGGGTTCGGGGGCATCAACCTCGAGGACATCGCCGCCCCCCGCTGCTTCGAGATCGAGGGCAAGCTGCGCCAGCGCCTCGACATCCCGGTGTTCCACGACGACCAGCACGGCACCGCGATCGTCGTGCTGGCGGCCCTGATCAACGCGGCGCGGGTCGTCGGTCGCGACCTCACCTCCCTCTCGGTCGTCGTCCAGGGCATCGGCGCCGCTGGGGTGGCGATCATCGACCTGCTCCAGGCCGCCGGCGTCGAGGACATCGTCCCCGTCGACATCGACGGCATCGTCGAACCGCGCCGCAAGGCCGGCCTCGACCCGATCCGTCGCCGGATCGCCCGCCGCACCAACCCCCGCCAGCTCAGCGGCGGCGCCGAGGTGGCGCTGGCGGGCGCGGACGTGTTCATCGGGGTGTCTGGCCCGAACTCGCTGCCGCTCGAGTGGGTGCAGACGATGTCCGAGGACCGGATCGTGTTCGCGATGGCCAACCCGGAGCCCGAGATCCACCCGGACGTGGCGCGGGACCACGTGCGCGTGATGGCCACCGGCCGGTCCGACTTCCCGAACCAGATCAACAACGTGCTGGCGTTCCCCGGGGTCTTCCGGGGGCTGCTCGACTGCGCCGCCACCAAGATCACCGACGAGATGAAGATCGCCGCGGCCGAGGGCATCGCCTCGATCGTCGCCGACGACCTCGCCCCCGACTACGTGATCCCCTCCCCCTTCGACCGGTCGGTGGTGCCCGTGGTGGCCGAGGCGGTCGCCCACACGGCACGGACGCAGGGCCACGTCCGTCCTGGCTCCGCCGGATCACTCGCGTCGGAGACGGAGGCGGCGATGCAGACCGCCGCCCGACGGGCGGTGCAGCGGGCCGTGGCCCGCCGGTTCAGCGAGGATGCGCAGGAGGCGTGACCGCGGCGTGCGCCACCGCGCCGCAGACGCGCAGGTCCGGCGGACGCGCAGGTCCGGCCGACGCGCGGGACCCGGCGGACGCTCAGGGCCCGGCGGAGGGCGTCGCGCTGCGGAGCTCAGCGAGGATCTCCCGGAGCAGCACGACCTCCTCCGGATCGGGCGCCGCCTCCTCGACCTCCTCCTGCTTGCGCTGCATCGCGTTGTAGCCCTTGATGATCAGGAACAGCACCAGCGCGACCAGCAGGAACACGACCAGGGCGGTGATGACCGCGCCGACCGAACCGACCGGCTCGCCATCCACCTCGCCGCCGAAGGTCAGGACCTGGTCGAAGTTGGGCTCACCGAAGATGAGGCCGATCAGCGGCATGACGACGCGTTCGACCAGCGCGGTCACCACCCCGCTGACCGCGACCCCCATCACGAAGCCGACGGCGAGGTCGACGAAGCTCCCACGGTTGATGAACTCCCGGAACTCGGCCAGCATGGCGTTCCCCCTTCGGGCTGGACCTCCACCGGGCACACGCCCGGACGCCGAGGTGGTGTGCCGCCACGCTAGCCCCGTCGGGGACAGCCGGGGAGGGGCAGGGGTCAGCGCTCCAGGCTGTCCAGCCAGCCGGTGAGCTCGGCCCGCAACCCCGCGATCACCTGCGCCTCCGGCGCCGCCTGCCCCGTCGGAGAGGCGGTCCTGGTGATCCGCAGGGAGTGGTCGCCACCCTCGACCACGTGCAGGGTCGCGCGCCGCGGCAGCTTGTGGATGTGCGTGCGCAGCTGCTCGAGGTCACAGAACGGGTCGCGGTCGCCCTGGAGGAACAGGGTGGGCACGTGCACGTCGGGCCAGTGTTGGACCCGCGGCTCGTCGGGCTTGCCCGGCGGGTGCAGCGGGTAGCTGTAGAACAGCAGGCCAACCGACTCCTCGCCGGCCGCGACCAGCATCGAGGCGACCCGGCCGCCGTACGACCTGCCGCCGAGCACCCATGGCCGTTGATCCCCGACCGCTTCCCGTGCGGCCGCGAGCACGTCCCGGTACCCGGTCACGGACCGGTCGGCACGCGGGGCGCGGCGCCCGGCCTCCCGGTAGGGCAGGTTCGCCCGCACCACGGTGCAGCCGATGTCGGCGAGGATCTCCGCCAACGCGACGAGCCCGTCGCTGTCCAGGTCGCCGCCGGCACCCGGCACGAGCAGCACCGACCGCCGCTTGCGACGGGTCCGGCGGGTCGGGGCGTGGACCGCCGCGGTGACGTGCTCGACCGGTCCCTCGGGGACCGGGAGCGAGACCCGCTGGACGCTCACCACCACCTCGTCGGTCGGGGACGCGTTCGGGGGTGCCAGGCGCGCAGGGCGGCACGCCGATCGGGCACCCTACCGCGCCACGAACGTGCGGCCCACCGGAACGGTGGGCCGCACCGGCCATCGCCTGCGGTGGACGACGGCCTCCGGGTCACGGGAGAGGGAGCGGAGAGGTGACCCGGACGTTGTCGGTTCATCCGCGCTCGCGGGTCACCACCACCACGGGGCACGGGCTGTGCGCCACCGCCTGCTGGCTGACCGAGCCGAGGAGCAGCCCGCGGAACCCGCCGAGGCCCCGCGCCCCCACCACCAGCAGGTCGGCGCCCTCCGCCGCGGTGGTCAGGACGCTGGCGGCGCCCCCCGCCCGCACGGTGCGCTTCACCTTCACGTCGCCGGCGCCGCCGACCGCGTCGAGGGCGTCGTCCAGGACGCTCTCGGCGGCGGTCCGCAGCTCCTCGTCGTTGGGGAGGGTGACCACCATCGGCAGGGCGGTCAGTTCAGGGGTCGGGTACGCGTGCACGAGTTCGAGCTCGGCGTCGCGCAGCCGGGCCTCCTCGAGCGCCCACTGCAACGCACGCTCTGCGTCCGGTGAGGTGTCGATCCCGACGACGATGCGGCTCATGCGCCTCCTCCTTCTCGTGGACCGGCCCATCCGCACCGGACCGTACTCTCAACCCAGACAGTGGCCGTCGCGGACGGGGGCGGGTAGGGAGTGACGGCCCCGAACGAGGGGCCGATGGCCCCGCACCGGTCGGGCCGCCGGCGTCGTCCCCGGGCCCCGTGACGCGGTCCGCGGCGGACCAGCCAGCCCTCCCGTCGTGGGCCGCAGCCTACGATGGCGCGCCCCGACCGGCGCCATCGACGAGGTGTGGACATGCGGTACCCGTCCCGGCTGCTGGCCGCGGGCGAGGAGGTCATCGACGCGTTCCGCCCCCACTGGAAGGTGCTGCTGCCGGCGATCCTGTGGGCGATGCTGCTCGCGGCGCTCTCCGGTGCCGCTCTCGCCGCCCTCCCCCGGCCGTGGGGCTGGGGGTTCCTCGGGGTCGCGGCCGTGGCGTGGCTGGCGCTGTCCTGGCGCCGGCTCGTCGCCTGGTGCTTCACCGGCTACGTCCTCACCACCGCCCGCGTCATCGTCCGGCGCGGCATGATCGCCCGCAACGGGGTCGAGATCCCGCTGGAGGACGTCGCCAACGTGCGGTTCTCGCAGACGATCGCGGAGCGGATCCTGCGCTGCGGGGACGTGACCCTGGAGTCGGCCGGGAGCGAGCCGGGCAGCACCCTCGCGGACATCCCCGACCCGGAGGGGTTCCACGCCGAGGTGTACGCGGCCCGTGCGCTGCGGACCGCCGACCTGGCCCGGCACCGCAGCGCCGACACCGTCCGCGAGCTCGTCGCGCAGCTCGAGGCCCTCGCCGAACGGCGCGAACAGGGCCACCTCAGCGACGACGAGTTCGAGGCCCGCAAGGCGCAGCTGCTCCGCGAGGTGGCCGAGGACTGACGCTGCGGCGCCCGGATCCGGCGGGGTCCGAGCGCGCCCCGCGCCGCCCGACCGCAACGGCCCGGCGGGGGCCTGCCGGTCGGCCCTCCGCGGATGGGACCTCCCGCCCTGCCCGGCTCCGTGCCCGGAGGCGATGCTGGCTGCGCCCCCATCAGGAGGACGACGAGATGCGACCGACCGACGCGGTCGGCGGCCTGATCGGCGACCCGGTCGCCACGATCCGGCCGACCGCCACCTTGAAGGAAGCGGCGGAGCGCCTCGCCGCTGACGACGTCGGGCTGCTGGTCGTCGTCGACCCGGCCGGTGTGCGCGGCGTCATCTCCGAGCGCGACATCGTGTCCGCGGTCGCCGACGGCTACGACCTCGCCGAGGAGCGCGTGCGCGACAGCGCCTCCACCGACGTGCTGAAGGTCGAGGAGTCCGCGTCGATCCGTGCTGCCGCCCGCGCCATGGCGGATGCGAGGATCCGCCACCTCGCCGTGTCCCGGAAGGGCGTGATCACCGGCGTCGTGTCGATCCGTGACGTCGTCGACGTCCTGCTGGAAGACGTCCCCACGAGCTGACCGTCACCGCCGGTGCCCCATGGTCACACCGGCGTCCCCTCCAGGGCCCGCGCCCGCCTCCGTGCCGGCGCGGGCCCTCGGCGTCGCCGGTCACGCCGGTCCCAGAGCGCCAGCAGGCTCGGCAGCACCAGCACCGCGGCGACCAGCGAGTAGCCGATCGCGTAGGCGATCACGAACCCGAGCTGCGAGAAGGGCACCAGCGTCGAGGTGGTGAGCACCCCGAAGCCGATCGCGGTGGTCAGCGCCGAGCCCGCCAACGCCCCACCGGTCCGGGTCATCGTCCGGCGCATCGGCGTGTCCACGTCCTGCCGCTCGCGCTCCTCGAGGAACCGGGAGGTCACGTGGATCGTGAACGGCACGCCGATCCCGATCGACAGGGCCGCGAGGGTGGCGGTGACGGGGTTGAGCGGGATGCCGGTGACCGCCATCGTGCCGAAGGTCAGCGCCAGCACGAGACCCACCGGCAGCACCGTGATGACCCCGAGCATCGGTCGGCGGTTCACCAGGGTGTAGTGCACGACCAGCAGCGCCATCGCGGCACCGAGCGCGATCAGCAGCGAGACGATCTGGGTGTTCTCGATCTCCTCGCCCTGCCGGGCCTGCACGATCTCTTGTGACACGGGGGTCGCGGCCACGCCGACCTCCGCGAGGGGCGCGAAGACCTCCTGGAGCTCGGCCTCGAGCGCCGCCGCCCCGGACTGCCCGGCAGTGGTCCGGATGGCGACACGGCCGAGGAAGCCGTCCCCGTCGCGGGCCAGCACGTCGCCGGCGCCCGGCGTCTCGTCGAGCAGCAGCGCGTAGATCGCGGTGACGTCGGCGTCGTCGGCGACCGTGAGGTCGTCGCGGACGCCGAGCTGCGCCAACGTCCGCGCTACGTCGTCGTCCCCGACGGCCTGGTCGAGCACCCCCACCAGCGTGCTGCCGTCGGGGGAGCCTCCGGCGGTCTCGACGTCCTCGAGGGCGGCGGCGCGGTCGATGGCCGCGACCAGCTCGTTGTGCGCCTCGGGGGTGGCCAGCTCACCCGTGAGCAGCACCTGGGTCGACTCCTCGAAGCCCCCGTTGAACCCCTCGGAGAGGGTCTCGAACACCGCGAGCAGCGGCTCGTCCCGGGGCACGAAGTCGGTGAGGTTGAACTCGCTGTCCAGTTGGGTGAAGCCGTAGCCACCGATGACGGTGACGAGCACGGCGGCCAGCAGCGTCGGCACGGGCGCCCGCTCGGCCAGCCACGCGGTCCGCCCTGCTACCTGCGGCAGCCGCCGGGTGGTCTGCGAGCCGAGGGCACGTGCCGGCAGCCGACCGAGCCGCTCCGCCCGCCGGTCGAGCAGCAGCCGGATCGCCGGCAGGAACGTCAAGGTCAGCGCGAAGGCCGCAGCGATCCCGGCAGCTGCGAGGACGCCCAGGGTGGCCAGGAAGGACACGGGGCTGGCGAGGTTGGTGAGGAACCCGATCGCCGTGGCGGCCGTCACCAGCAGCAGGGTGAACCCGACGGTCCGGACCGAGGTGGTCAACGCGGCGGCCGGCGTCGCGCCGCCACCCACCTCGGCGCGGTAGCGGGCCAGCAGGTGGATCGCGAAGTCGACCCCGAGCCCGACGATCAGGATCGGGACGATCTGGGTCTGCGGCGAGAAGTGGTCGATCAGGTCGGCGTAGTCGGGACCGAGCAGCACCCCGATGCCCTGCATCCACACGACCGCCATCACGATGACGGCCAGCGTCAGCCCGACGTCGGCGGCGGTGCGCCGGCCGATGCGCCGGCGTTGCCCGGCGTCGGGCTTCACCCAGTACACGATCGCGAGGACGACGAGGATGATGAGCAGGGCGGTCCCGAACAGCCGCCCGATCTCCGGGCCGACGTCCCCCTCGGTGAGCAGGATCCCGAAGCTGAACACGTCGACCTGCAGGCCGTCGGCCACCTCGACGTCATCGATGACCTCGGCGACGGCCCGCTGGCGGGCGATGATCGCCTCGTCGTCGAGGCCCTCCGTGTCCTGGAACAGCAACAGCAGTCCGGCGGTCGGCGGGTCGCCCGCGCCGGTGAGCGCCGCCACCTGGTCGGCGACCTGGGCGGGCAGCATCTCGAGGGCCTGGGCCTGCAGGCTGCGGACGTCCTCCTCATCGAGCGCCGCGGGTTCGAACCCGGCCATCCGCGCACCCTGCTCGGCGCCAGCCAGGAAGCTCGTGATGGCGGGCTGCTGACCGCCGTCGATCAGCGTGTCCGCCACCTCGCTGGCCTCGATCGCCTCCGTGATCGCGATCGTGGCCTGCAGCGCGTCGGCCGACCGCACGTCGCCGTCGGCCTGGATCACGACCTGGAGGACCGCCTGGCGCTCCCCGAACCGCTCGTCCAGGACGTCCAGCGCCCGCGTCAGCTCGTTGTCGTCGGTCGTGACGTCCTGTTCGGTCACCGCCTGCGTCGAGAAGGCCGCGAACACGCCCGTCAGCGCGAGCGCGGCCAGCAGCACGAGCGCGGGTCGACGAACGAGCGCGGCCGCGAGTGCGTCGAACAGTCGTGCCATCGAGCTTCCTCCGCCGGGACGAGGGACGCCGCGAGGCATCCTCGGGTGCTTCGGACCCGACCCGCCGACGGACGGGCCGACCCGTCACAGGGTCGGCACCGAACCCTCAGCGCGAGCGCTGGTGCCGACGTAGCCTCGCGGACGCCCGGACGGGAGGGACGGTCGTGGTCAGGCGCAACCCGAAGGTGCTGGGCATGGTCCTGGCCGGCGGCGAGGGCAAGCGGCTGTGGCCCCTGACCCGCGACCGGGCGAAGCCGGCCGTGCCCTTCGGAGGCAACTACCGGCTGATCGACTTCGCCCTGTCGAACCTCGTCAACGCCGGGTACCTGCGGATCCTGGTGCTCACCCAGTACAAGAGCCACAGCCTGGACACCCACCTGTCGCGGACCTGGCGGATGTCCCCGCTGCTCGGCAACTACGTCGCCCCGGTGCCGGCACAGATGCGCACCGGGCGGGACTGGTTCGCCGGGTCGGCCGACGCGATCTTCCAGAACCTCAACCTGATCCACGACGAGCAACCCGACTACATCTGCGTGTTCGGGGCCGACAACCTCTACCGGATGGACGCCTCGCAGATGGTCGAGGAGCACATCGCGTCGGGGGCGTCGGCGAGCGTCGCCGGGCTGCGGGTCCCGATCGAGCAGGCCAGCCAGTTCGGCGTGATCGACGCCGACGAGCGCGGCCACATCCGGCGCTTCCGGGAGAAGCCGACCGACGCCGAGGGGCTCCCCGACGACCCGTCGCAGGTGTACGCGTCGATGGGCAACTACGTCTTCACCACCGAAGCGCTGGTCGAGGCGGTGGTGCGCGACGCCCAGGACGTCACGAGCCACCACGACATGGGCGGCAGCATCATCACCGCGATGGTCGAGCGCGGTGAGGTGTCGGTGTACGACTACAGCCGCGACAACGAGGTCCCCGGCGAGACCGAGCGCGACCACGGCTACTGGCGGGACGTCGGCACGATCGACGCCTACTTCGACGCCCACATGGACCTGATCTCGGTCCACCCGATCTTCAACCTGTACAACGACGCATGGCCGATCTACTCGTGGCACGACCCGCTCCCCCCGGCGAAGTTCGTGTTCGACCAGGATGATCGCCGCGGCGTCGCGCTCGACTCCATGGTGTGCGCCGGGGTGGTCGTCTCTGGCGCCACGGCCCGGCGCTCGGTGATCTCGCCGAAGGTGGTGCTGCACACCGGCTCGCTGGTGGAGGACTCGGTGCTGCTCCACGGCGTGGACGTCGGCCGCGGTGCGGTGATCCGCCGGGCGATCATCGACAAGAACGTCCGGATCCCGCCGGGTACCCACATCGGGGTCGACCCGGACGCCGACCGGGCCCGGTTCCACGTCTCCGACCACGGCATCGTCGTGATCGGCAAGGGCGACGAGGTGCCGCCGCCCGGCGAGGTGCCGCCGTCCGGTGGGGTCGTCCAGGAGGGCGCAGCGTGACGGGACCGCGGGTCGGGTTGATCACCAAGGAGTACCCGCCGGAGGTCTACGGCGGGGCCGGCGTGCACGTCGCCGAACTGGCGCGCGGGCTGGCCGAGTTGGTCGACCTCAAGGTGCACTGCTTCGGGGCGGAGCGCGACGACCCGCTGGTCGCGGCGGCCTACGGCACCTGGGAGGCCATCGCCGGCGACGCGCCCTACGTGGCCGCGCTGCGCACGGTCGCGACCGACCTCGCGATCGTGGACGGCGTCGCCGCCGTCGACGTGGTCCACAGCCACACCTGGTACGCGAACCTGGCCGGCCACCTCGCCGCGATGGTCCACGACATCCCCCACGTGGTGACCACCCACAGCCTGGAGCCGCTGCGGCCCTGGAAACGCGAGCAGCTCGGCGGCGGATACGCGCTGTCGAGCTTCTGCGAGCGCACCGCCGTCGAGGGCGCCGACGCGATCATCGCCGTGTCCGAGGGGATGAAGACCGACATCCTGGCGAGCTACCCGGCGGTCGATCCGGACCGGATCCGGGTGATCCACAACGGGGTCGACCCCGACGGCTGGCACCCCGTCGAGCAGACCGCGGCCGCGGAGGCCCGGGGGATCGATCTCGCGCGCCCGTACGCGGTGTTCGTGGGCCGGATCACCCGCCAGAAGGGGGTGGTCCACCTCCTCGACGCCGCCGCCCACCTGCCGGCGGGGACCCAGCTGGTGCTGTGTGCCGGCGCCCCCGACACGGCCGAGATCGCCGCCGAGTTCCGCACCCGCGTCGATGAGTTGCGCGACGCGCCGGTCGACGTCGTCTGGATCGACGAGATGGTGCCGCGGGAGGAGCTGCTGCAGATCCTCAGCCACGCCCGGGTGTTCGTCTGCCCGTCGATCTACGAACCCTTCGGGATCGTCAACCTCGAGGCCATGGCGTGCGGGCTGCCGGTCGTCGCCTCCCGGGTCGGCGGGATCCCCGAGATCGTCGTGCCCGGCGAGACAGGGTGGCTGGTGGACCTCGAGCCGTCCGGGGACGCCCTGGGCACACCGGCCGACCCTGACCGGTTCGCCCGCGACCTCGCGGCGGCGGTCAGCGAGGCGCTCGAGGACCCGCACCGGGCCGCGCTGATGGGTGCCGCCGGACGCCAGCGGGTCGAGGAGCGGTTCGGGTGGCCGGCGATCGCGGCGCGCACCGCGGCGCTGTACACGGAGTTGGTCGACGCGCGCGCGTCCTGACCGGCCGCTCCGCCGTCAGGTGGTGGCGACGCGGGGCAGGTGCGGCGACGCGGCGAGCTGCGCCGTCCGTGTCACGGTGGCACTGATCTGCGCGGAGAAGTCGCGCCACCAGGTGGCCGGCAACCCGGCCGGCTGCTGCACGATCGCGGTGCGGATGCGCTCCGCCTCCGCGGCGGTCAACCGCTGCTGGTCGGCCCACGTGCCCAGCAGCACGTCGAGGTGGTCGTCGCTCACCGGTGGCATCGGTCACTCCTCCGGGTCGGTCAGGTCGGCGGCCAGGGACCGGCGGGCCTGGTGCAGGCGGTAGCGCACGGTCCCGGCGGGGATGTCGAGCGTCGCCGCGATGCGCTCGCTGGTCACGCCCGCCACGGTCGACATCGTCAGCACCACGCGCTGCTCCTCCGGCAGTGCCGCGATGAGCCCGTGCAGGGTGTCGAGCTGCTCCGCCAGCGCCACCTGCTCGGGGATGCCGGGGTCGTCGGGGTGCGGCGGGGACTGGTTCCGCGCGAGCGCCTCGTCCCGCGCCCGGGACGTCGCCCGGGTGCGGTAGAGGTCGATCGTGAGGTTGCGCGCGACGGTGAACAGCCACGCCCGGCGGCGGTCCGGACCGAGGTCCCGGACGTCGTCGAGCCGGCGCCACAGCCGCAGGAAGGTCTCCTGGAGGAGGTCGCTGGCCGCGGCCGGGTCGCTCGTGCGACCGAGCAGGTACGCGTGGACGGCATCCCGATGCTCCTCGTAGATGTCGGTGAAGACCTGCTCGTCATCCGTCGTCACCGTCACCCTGCTCCGTGGTGATCGTCCCGTGCTTCTCCCGACACAGGAACCGCAGCACGCCGAGCAGCTCGGGCGGGGCCACGATCCTGCCGACGAGGGCGATCTCGGCCAGCTTGGCTCGGAGCAGCTCCGGTGTGACCCCCTCCGCGACGTCGAGCCTGCCGATCACGATCAGCGTGACGGGGTCCTCGATCCAGGTCAGGAAGTCGGCGTCGAGCCGTTCGCGCCCCGTGAACAGGCGGGGTTCCCCGTCGTACCAGATGACCTGTCCGTCCACCGTCAGGTGCGAGCTGAGGATGCTCTCGCTCGCGCGGGGCAGGATCACCTGGCCGGCCGCGATGATCTGCTGGAAGCCCACCGTCGTCACCGCTCCGGTGACGACCACCTGGCCGGACACCACGAGGACGTCGTCGGTGCTGCCACCTTCGTTGGCCAGGGTGTCGGCGCTGACCGTCAGCTGCCCCGACATGGTCCTGATCCGCTGTCCCTCGGCGTACCGGTAGTACCGCACCGACCCGGTGACCCGGGTCAGGCCACCGCCGAGGGCGGCCTCGCTGCCTTCGGGCGCGAGCACGAGGCCCGTGACGATCACCTGCCGGTAGGTCACCGCCTCGACCGGAGTGGACAGCACCAACGCGCCGGTCACCACCAGCGCGAACTCCTCACCGTCGGGCGGCGCCAGCCCCTCGCCACCCATCACGATCGAACCGGTCTGGACGTGCGGTCGCACCCCGTCCGGGACCGCCACCACGCTCGCCACGTCGCTCATCGGGATGCGGTGCAGGGCGCCGGCGAGGGACTCGCGTACCAGCACCACCGCGACGTTGCGGATCTGGCTGATCGTCGCCAGCTCCTCCTCGGACGTCATCCCGGTCAGGTCGAGCTCCGGGACGTTCTCGACCACCCGTTCCTCGTGTGCGTCGGACATCGTTCAGCCCTCCGTGGCGAGCACGCGGCGCAGCCGCCGCAGTGGCTGGTTGCGGTGTACCTCAGAGGCCGTGGCGTCGGGTCGTTCCGTGACGGCCCGCGCCGCTGCCTCCTCGCGCGCCTGGTGTAGCCGCCGACGTTGCTCGGCCTGCCGGATCAGCGCGGCCTGGTGCATCCGGGTCAGTTCGTACTCCATCGACATGGTCCTCATCCTGCTCGGGTCTCACCACTGGAGACGGACGAGCGGGCGGACCGTTGGGACGGATCGTCGGGAGCCGCGTCAGAGCTCCACGCCGCACGCGCTGCGGGGTGAGGACCTTCGGCCCCGCATCGCGCGACGGACGCCGGGTTCCCTCGACACCATGGAGTTCGACCTGTCCGTGCCCATCCGCGGGGACGCGAACGCGGTGTTCGCGCTCCTCGCCGACGTCCAGCGCTACGCGACCGGGCCGGGCTCCGCGGTCCGGTCCATGACCAAGACCCCGTCCGGACGGACCGGTGTCGGGACCCGGTGGCGCGAGGTGGTCCGGATCGGGCCGGGCGCGCGTCTGACGATGCACTCCGAGGTCACCGAGTGCGTGCCCGGCCGACGGCTCGCGATGCGGTTCCACGGCGGAGGCATGGCGGGTTCGCTCCGCTACACGATCACGGATGCCGGTGGCGGCAACGTGCGCCTGCGGCAGGAGGAGACGCTGGAGCTGCGGGGACCGCTGCGCCCGTTGCGTGGGGTCGTGCGCCGGATGCTCGAGCCGCGCCTCCGGCGCCGCCTCGTGGAGATCCGCGACCTCGTCGAAACCTCGAGGGTCCGCGGCTGAGCGAGCGCACCTCGCGCCGACGACGACCCGGGGGCGCCGTCGGCGATCCGGTCGGGACCGGCGGCTCTCTCCGCGCTGACGCGCCGACCGTCAGGGGGCCGGCGTCGGCGGTCCGACCTCGGTGGCGACGACCATGTCGTGCGGCGTGAACGCCGCCACGAGCTCCCGGATCCGCGCCACGCGTTCGCCGAAGCCCGGGTGCTGGCGCCAGGCGGCGATCGCCTCATGATCGGTCCACGGACCGAAGCTGACGAAGCGGTCGGGCGCATCACGGTCCTGCAGCAGCTTCGC
>SKNO01000139.1 GCA_007120465.1 Nitriliruptoraceae bacterium | reverse complement strand
CGTGCTGGGCGCCCTGGTCACGTGGGTGACCGCCGGGTGGCGCCGGACCATCGCCGCCGGGGCCGCCGTGCTCGCCTCGGCGGTCGCCGCAGGTGCGCTGGTGGTCGCCGTCGCGCGCGAGGGTGCCCCGCTCGAGCAGGGGCTGGCCGGACCGCTCGACCTCGAGGTGGTGCTGGTCGCCGACGGGCTGGCCGCCGCCATGATCCTGGCGCTCGTCCTGGTGGGTACCGCGGTCGCGGCGATGGCGATCCTGGAGGATGCGCGGGCGCCGTCGGCCCGTCACCCCGCGCACTGGCCGCTGCTGTTCACCCTGTGGGCGGGGCTCGTCGCCCTGTTCCTCGTCGGCGACCTGCTGTCGGCCTACCTCCTGCTGGAACTGGTCGGGCTGTGCGGGGCGCTGCTCGTCACCCTGCGGGGCGGCCGGGGACCGCTGCTCGCCGGGATCCGCTACCTCCTCGCCGAGCTGGTGGCCTCGCTGACGATGCTGTTCGGGGTGGCGGTGGTGTGGTGGCAGACCGGCACGGTGTCCTTCGCCGGGCTCGGCGCCGCGCTCGCGACCGACCCGGGGGGCTGGATCGGGGTCGCCTTGATCACCGTCGGCCTGCTCATCAAGATCCCGCTCGCCCCGTTGCACCTGTGGCTGCCCGCCGCACACACCCAGGCCCCGAGCACCGTCAGCCCCCTCCTGTCGGGCGTGATGGTGAAGGCCGCCTTCGCCGTGCTGGCGCGTCTGTGGTTCCTGTCGACGCCGGAGCTGACCACCCCGGCGGCGGCGACCCTCCTCGGCGCGCTCGGGCTGGTGGCGATCCTGTGGGGGTCGCTGACCGCGCTGCGAGCCACCGGCCTGAAGCGGCTCGTCGCGAGCTCGACGATCGCCCAGCTCGGGCTGTTGCTGCTGTTCCCGCCGCTGCTGCTCGCCGGTGCGGTCGCGGGCTGGACGGGTGCCGTCGTCCTGGCGGTGACCCACGCGCCGGCGAAGGCGGCGATGCTGATGGCCGCGACCCTGATGGCCGAGAGCGCCCGCCGCGGCGAGGTCGCCGAGGTGGTGGGTGGCACCGTGGGAACCGCAGACGCCGGGGTCGCCCCGGACGCCGGTGTCGCACCCGGCCCGGCGCGCTCCGACGCGGGTGCTGGCGACGAGCACGTCGAGCACGATCCGCCGTTGCCGCGGCTCGCCGGTGCGGCGTCGCGGCGTCCCGTGGCGGTGATGGCCTTCGGGCTCGGTGCGCTGAGCCTGGTCGGGCTGCCACCCACCGGCGGGTTCGTCGGCAAGTGGTACCTGCTGGTGGGTGCCTTCGAGGTCGCCGCATGGTGGGTGGTCGCCGCGATCGTGGTCGCCACGCTGTTGACCGCGTGGTACCTGGTGCGCTTCCTGCTGCCGGCCTTCGCGCCACCAGGGGACGACGTGCACCTGCGCGACCGTGACGGCCGCGACGTCCTCGCGCTCGGGCTCGCGTCGCTCACGGTGCTGTTCGGGCTGGTGCCGGCCCCGCTGCTGGACCTGATCGCGATCGGCGGTCCACAGGGGGGTGGCTGAGGTGACCGGCGGCGAGGCGCTCCTGCTGGCCCTGCTGGCCGCGTCGCTGCTCCCTGCGCTGCTGATCTTCCCGCTGCCCGAGGTCGCCGAACGCACCCGCCGGACGATCAACCTCGTCGGCGCCGGCATCAAGGTGCTGCTGGTCGGGGTGCTCGCCGTCGGGGTGTTCTCCGGCGTCGAGTACGAGTGGCGGCGGTCGTTCCTGCCGGGCATCGACCTGGTGCTGCGCGCCGACCCGATCCCGGTGCTGTTCGTGTTCCTGTCGGCGTTGCTGTGGTTCACCACCACCCTGTACGCGATCGGCTTCCTCGCCGAGGACGCCCACCGCTCGCGGTTCTTCGGGTTCTTCAGCCTGTGCGTCGCCGCGACCGTCGGCATCGCGCTGGCCGGGAACCTCGTGACGTTCCTGGTGTTCTACGAGCTGCTGACCGTGACGACCTACCCCCTCGTGGTCCACCGTGGTGACGAGCGCTCGCGCGCGGCGGGACGCACGTACCTGATCTACACGGTCGGCGGCGGCGCGGTGCTCCTGCTCGGGATCGTGTGGCTGCAGCAGCTGGCGGGCACCGTCGCGTTCGGCGACACCGACGTGCTGCTGGCCCTGCTCCCGGGGCACCGTGGGACGCTCACCGCCATCTTCGTGCTGCTCATCGCCGGGCTCGGGGTGAAGGCCGCGCTGGTGCCGCTGCACGGATGGCTGCCCCAGGCGATGGTCGCACCGGCCCCGGTCAGTGCGCTGCTGCACGCCGTGGCGGTGGTCAAGGCCGGGGTGTACGGGATCGTGCGCGTGGTCCACGACCTGTACGGCATCGAGGTCGCAGCGGAGCTCGGCGTGCTGCGCCCGCTGACCCTGATCGCGGCGGTGACGATCGTCTACGGCTCCGGACGGGCGTTGGCACAGCGCGACATCAAGCGGCGGCTGGCCTACTCCACGGTCAGCCAGCTGTCCTACATCGTGCTCGGGGCCAGCCTCGTGAGCCTGGCGAGCCTCACCGGCGCCCTCGCCCACCTCGTCCACCAGGGCGTGATGAAGGTCACGTTGTTCTACTGCGCCGGGATCCTCGCACGCCACCACGGCATCACGCGTGTCGCAGACCTCGCCGGGGCCGGCCGGCGCGCACCCGTGACCATGACCCTGTTCACGGTCGCGGCCCTGGGCAAGATCGGGGTCCCCCCGACGGTCGGGTTCGTGACCAAGTGGCA
The DNA here is from genome assembly GCA_007120465.1 of Nitriliruptoraceae bacterium. Lineage (GTDB taxonomy): Bacteria > Actinomycetota > Nitriliruptoria > Nitriliruptorales > Nitriliruptoraceae > CSSed11-175R1. The sequence continues at coordinate 1,689 of SKNO01000139.1, read as the reverse complement.
GCTGGGGCTGGGGGCCGCCGACGCCGGCGTACCGTGGGTGATCGCGATCCTGGTGGCGAGCACGGCCCTGAACGCGGCCTACTTCCTCCCGATGCTCGCCCGGGCATGGCTCGCCACCGCGCCGGCCGGCGAGGGACCCGAGGTCACCGCCGGCGTCGGGCCCGCCGGGGCGCCGACCGTGACGCTGCCGCGCCTCCGCAGCCACCTCGTCGAGGGCGACCTGTGGCTGCTCGGTCCGACGCTGCTCACCGGTGCCAGCGTGCTGATCCTCGGGCTCTTGGCGGGGGTGCCGTTCAGCCCGACCGACTGGGCCGAAGGCATCGCCCGGGTGCTCCTGGACGGTGGACCGTGAGCGCCGCGCTGTGGACCGCGCCCCTGGCCGTGCCGCTGCTGGCGGCGGTCGTCGCACTCGCCGTCCCACCGCGTCGCCGTCCCGTGCTGGCGGTGCTCGCGCCGCTCCCGGCGCTGCTCGTCGCCCTGGTGCCTCCGTCGGGCCCGGCACCCGACCTGTCGTGGCTCCTCCTCGACGTCCGGTTGGTGTTGGGCGATCCGCACCGGGTCCTGCTCGCGGCGATCGCCCTGGTCTGGGTCGGTGGTGGCACGGCGGCGCGCGACCTCCTGGAGCACCGGGTCGGCACCGCGTCGATCTGGCTCCTCGCCCTGTTCGGCAACCTCGGCGTGGTCATGGCGGGCGACGTGATCACCCTGTACGCCGCGTTCTCGGTGCTGACCTTCGCCGCCTACCCGCTGGTGGTCCACGAGCGCACGGCCGCGGCGCGACGGGCCGGACGGGTCTACCTCGTGATGGCGCTGGTCGGCGAGGCCGCGCTGCTGTCGGGGCTGATGCTGGCCGCGAGCGCCACCGGGTCGACGGCGCTGCCCGCTCTGGCCGGGGCCGTCGCCGCCGGTGAGGTCGGCGCCACCGCGCTGGGGTTGATGGCCGCGGGGTTCGCGGTCAAGGTCGGGATCGTCCCCGTGCACGTGTGGCTGCCCCTGGCGCACCCGGCGGCGCCGGTCCCGGCCAGCGCGGTCCTCAGCGGCGCGATGATCAAGGCCGGGATCGCCGGGTGGCTCAAGGTGCTGCCCCTCGGTGCGGCACCGCTCCCACGGCTCGGGACGACCCTGCTCGTGCTGGGGCTCGTCACCGTGTTCCTCGCCGCGGTCCTCGGCCTGCTCCAGCACCGCGCGAAGGTGGTGCTGGCGTACTCCAGCATCAGCCAGATGGGGTTCATCGCGGTGATCATCGGGGTGGCCGCGACCGCGCCGGCCGCCGCCGTGCCCGCCGCGGCCGCAGCGAGCGTGTACGTGCTGCACCACGGGCTGGCGAAGGCCACGCTGTTCCTGAGCGTCGGGGTCCGGGACCACCTGCCGCGGTGGCTGGTGGTGGCCGGCAGCGGCCTCGCCGGGCTGGCGCTGGCGGGCGCCCCGCTGACCAGCGGGTTCCTCGCGAAGCTGGCCGCGAAGGACGTGGCCGCGTCCCTTCCCGCACCGCTGGACGGGCGCGTCACGCTCGCGCTCAACCTGGGTGCGATCGGCACCACCCTGCTCATCGCCCGGTTCCTGGTGCTCCTCGTGCGCGACCGCCACGGCGGAGCCGATGACGACCCGCGCGCCAGCGGCGACGCGAGCCGTGGCCGGCGCGCCGGCCGCAGCCGCCCGCTCGGTCCCGTGGTCGCCTGGGGCGGTCTG
>SKNO01000109.1 GCA_007120465.1 Nitriliruptoraceae bacterium | reverse complement strand
CGCAGGCGCCCAGGAGCAGCGCCGTGACCCCGAGCAGCGCCGCGACCCCCACACGCCGCCGTCGCGAGCCGCGGCCCGGCGGGGCGTCCGTCGGTGCGCCGCCGGTCGTGGCACGGGTGCTCGACCTCGCCATCGTCGTCCCCTTCTCTTCCCTGTCCGACGTCGATCATCGGCGCCCGCGGTCCGGTCGGTGCCCGGACGCCCCAGCGGGCCAGCCGGGGGCGCACCCTACGCGCTGGACGGCGTCGCCACACGCACGTCCACAACGCATCCACAGCGCGCCCCCCGCCGCCGGTGCGCGCCAGGTGAGGCACTCCCTGGGGACAACCTGGGGACGGACGGTGGACAGCCTGTGACTTGCCTGTGACTTGCCAGGAACCTCTGGACACGGGCCGGGGTCGCGACGTAGCTTGCCGCTGTCGCTCGGGACGCACTACGGAAACCCCGCAGCGACCTCCGCGGGAGACGATGCAGGATCTCGCGGGGCGGAGGGCCCGCCCCCACAGGCGGACCGTCCGAGGTGGTCGGGCCGAGAGGTCCGATGCACCGCCGGAAGGGTCGCGAGATCAGACCGGCGGGGTACATGATCCGTGAGGGTCATCCACCACCCAGGCAGCGACGTCACTGCATCGGACGTCGGGGCCGCACCGCCCGCCGTAGCGGGTCAGGTGTAGGTGCGCGAGCAGCGCCTCCGGGCGAGGCTCGACCGCCGGGCCGATCGGCCAGCACCCTCCGGGGTGCCGGACGCGGCCACGGACGACCCCACCGGCCTCCGGGTCGGCAGGGACGGACGGGTCCGGGACACCGCCTCCGGGTGGTGACGGGCCGGACACGGTGGACACGCGCCGCTGGCGACAGCGACGCGGAAGGCACCAGGTGACGGCACCGCGCTCCTCGGGGAGCGCAGCTGGACACCACCGCAGGTGAGGAGCTCGCGAGGGCGTCTCACCAGCGGACACGGAGACGCCGAAGGGCGACTCCGTGACCGGGCGGAGGCTTGAGAGAGCGACCCGCCCAGGCGTGACCCCGGTGGCCCGTGAGGGCGGCCGGGGTTCCGTCGTTCCAGGGGTCCTTGCGGCAGGGGTTGTGCGCAGCCGGGTCCGGAGGGCACGGCCGCCGCGGACCATCGGCCCGTGCGACCCTCGTGGCCGCGGCGCACACTCGGAGGCAGCGGGCCTACGATGACCGGCCCCGCCCCGGCTCGACCCTGAACGATCGGAACCGCAGATGCGTATCGGCATCCTCACCGGTGGGGGCGATGTCCCCGGCCTCAACCCGTGCATCAAGGCGGTCGTGGAGCGTGTGATCTACGACGGTCACGAGGTGATCGGGATCCGGCGCGGGTGGGCGGGGCTGCTCGAGTTCCACCCCGACGACCCCGAAACCTTCGACCGGTGCACGATGGCGCTGGACCGCGAACGTGTCCGCACGATCGACCGGACCGGCGGCACCTTCCTCCACACCTCCCGGACCAACCCCGGGCGGGTGCAGACGATGCAGATCCCGCGCTTCCTCACCGACCAGGCCACGGGCGAGGGCCCCCACGACTTCACCCCGCACATCCTGTCGGTCCTCGAACACCTCGAGATCGATGCGCTGATCCCGATCGGTGGCGACGACACCCTCTCCTACGCGCTACGACTCCACCAGGAGGGCTTCCCGGTCATCGCGATCCCGAAGACCATGGACAACGACGTCCACGGCACCGACTACTGCATCGGATTCTCCACCGCCGTCACCCGCAGCGTGCAGTTCATCCACCAGCTACGGACCTCGACGGGCTCCCACGAGCGGCTCGCCGTCATCGAGCTGTTCGGGCGCTACTCCGGGGAGACCTCCCTGGTCAGCGCCTACCTCTCCAGCGTGGACCGTGCCGTCATCTCCGAGGTGCCCTTCGACCCGGAGCGGCTCGCGGCCCTGCTGATGGAGGACAAGCGTCGCAACCCGTCGAACTACGCGATGATGACGGTCTCCGAGGGCGCGACGATGCTCGACGGGGACCTGCACGTCTCCGGCGAGGCCGACCCCTACGGCCACCGCAAGCTCGGGGGGATCGGGGACACCACCGGGGCGGTGCTCAAGCAGCTCACCGGCGAGGAGATCATCAGCCAGAACCTCGGCTACCTGATGCGTTCCGGCACCCCCGACTCCCTCGACCTGATGGTCGCGACCAACTATGCGGTGATGGCGGCCGACCTCGCCGTCGACGGCGAGAAGGGCCGGATGGTCTCCCTGCGCAGCGGCACCTACACCAACGTCCCGGTGACCGTCATCGGGGAGGGTGCGAAGCGCGTCGACGTCGACGCGCTGTACGACCGCGACACCTACCGCCCGAAGGTCCGGCAGGTCGCGGGCAAACCCATGTTCCTGTACTGAACGGACACCGACCGGGGTGCGGGGACCATGGTCGGACACGCGATGCTCGTGCGGCAGCGGTGACGCTCCGTAGCCGGAGGTGGCCCCACCCTTCCCGTCGGGTTCCTCCCGTGCCATAGTCAGCGTGCGCACGATGGGGAGGCGTCGAACCGCCGGTCGAGGGAGGTCCACATGCGCCCTGAGGAGCGCCTCCAACTGCACGAGATCCTGTCTGACCTCCGCGACGAGGAGTCCGACCAGGAGGCGCAGCACGGGTACGCCTCCACGAGGGTCTCGCGATCGGTCGCGCGGCTATCCCACCTGCTGGCCAGTGCCGACGAGGGCGAGGTGCTCCGCCTGCCGGAGACGGAGGACGCCCGCGACTGAGCTCCCATGGTGCCGCCTTGCGCGGCGACCCCGACGCCCGGAGCGAGGGGGGCTATCGTCACCGGCTTCGGAACGACACACAGAGAGAGACGCCGGTGGATCTCGGCCAGCCCACGCACGAGACCCCGACGGGACGGGTCTGGTACCTGCGTACCGGCGAGAGCAGCCGGGGTCAGGTCCACGAGCAGCGCGTCGAGTACCTGCCGGGCTCGCCCTTCCCCCCGACGCACCTCCACCCGGCTCAGGACGAGCACGTCGAGATCGAGCGCGGGGCCATGCTGTTCGTCCTCGGGGGCACGACCCACCGCGTCGACGTCGGCGGGACGATCGACATCCCACGCGGGACGCCGCACCGGGCACGGAACGCCTCGGATGACGAGCCCGCGCTGGTGCGCTGGGAAACACGTCCCGCCCTGCGCACCACGGAGTTCTTCACCACGGCCGCGCGCCTGGGCAACCACGGCGGGCTCCTGCGTGCCGCCCTGCTCGCTCACGAGTACCGGGACGTCTTCCGCCCGACCGGCCCGGTCGCCCTGCTCGTGCCCGTCCTCGGCCGCCTGGCACGCCTGCGCAGACTGGCGCTCCCGGATCGGGATCGAGCCACAGTCCTGCGCGTCCCCCGTGGCGTGGTGGATGGCGGTCAGGTCACGGGTGGCAGGTACCGTCCGGATCGATCTTCACCCACAGCGCCAGCGTGAAGGTCTTGGTGACGTCGGACGCGTCGGCCTTGGCGACCGTGACCGTGACGGGGCCACCCTTGGCCTTGCTCCAGCCGTCCTTCTCCTTCACGACGGTGGCGGTCTGGTCCTCCAGGGTGAGCCTGAGCTTGTCGTCCCCGTGCCACTCCTCCGACGCGGGCGCCGGCGTTGCCGCCACGAAGCTCCAGTCCCCGCCGCCCTTCAGCCACACGTCCCAGGTGCCGGTCACCGTGCCGGCTGCGAGATCGACGCTCGTGCAGTGCTGGAGGTGTGCTGCGACGTGGCCGGGCCACCAGTCGGCGGATCCGTCCTTCGCGTGGCTCTTCTCCTGCGTGTCCGTGCCCTGCTTGGTGTCGCCCTTGTCGCCAGCGTCCTTGTCGGCAGCCTTCGCCTCGACCGCCTCCTTCTCGTCCGCTTCCTTCGCGGCCTGCTCTGCGGCCTCGCGCTGGGCGTCCTCCTCGGCCTTCTTCGCCGCCACACGCTCCGCCTGCTTCGCCGCCTGGGCGTCGAGCTGCTCCTGGGGGAGCTTCGGGAAGCTGTCGTAAGCCGCGGCGATGCCGAGGGTGTCGAGCTTGGGCGTGGCGGGTGCGTCGTCATCCTCCGCCTGCACCTTCTGGGCAGGGAGCGCACCGGCCGTCGTCGCCACCTCGCCCCCGACCGGGTCCTCGATCACCGGCCGTGGGAGGTCCCGGCCCGGCAGCGCGACCGCCGCGACGGCGATGCCAGCCACCGCCACCACGACCCCGACCACCACCGGTACGACACGTCGGGTCCACCGCATGTCCGCCCCTTCCCCCACCCCATTGGTCACTCGACCAATGTAAGTGACCACGGAGCGTTACACAAGAGGCGTGCACGGTCACGCTGCGTGACGCGGCGGCATCCCTTCCCCGTGTCGGGGATGGAACACTGTGCGACGCTGCCACCCCTGCCGCACTCGTCTGGAGCGCCCATGCCCACCGACACCCACACCCGACCGGGCTGGCTCGACGAGGACACCCTCGACACCGTCCGCGGCCAGGTCCCGATCGTGTACGTGGAGGCCGTCCCGGTCCGCGTCGACCACCTCGGACAGGTGGCGAAGGTGGGTCTGCTGCTCCGTGCCCAGCCCGACGGCTCGATCTCCCGGGCGGTGGTGGCGGGGCGGGTCCACTACAACGAGTCGCTGCGCGACGCGCTGTGGCGCCACCTGTCGAAGGACCTCGGCACCGAGGCGGAGCCCAGCATCCCACCGGGCGTCGCGCCCTTCACGGTCGCCGAGTACTTCCCGGACCCCGGACGGTCCGGGTTCCACGATCCGCGTCAGCACGCCGTCGCCCTCGGCTACATCGTGCCCTGCGCCGGGGAGTGCCACCCCGCGCAGGACGCCCTCGACCTGGCGTGGCTCTCCCCCACCGAGGCCGCCAGCCCCGACATCGCCGCGGAGATGTCCGAGGGACACGGCCGGTTGGTCCGTCGCGCGCTCGCCCACTGCGGCCGCCTGCCCTGAGCAGGCCATCGACCGGCAACGCGAGGGACGAGCGGACGACGTTCAGTCGAGGACGAGATCGAAGCGTCGGCGCAGGACCTTCTTGTCGAGCTTGCCGACCGAGGTCTTCGGGATCTCGTCCACGATCTCGAGCCCATCGGGCAGCCACCACTTCGCAACCCGGTCGAGCAGGAAGTCACGAACCTGCTCGAGGGTCGGGGGTGCAGAGGGGTCCTCCGGCACGATCACGGCCACCGGTCGCTCGTCCCAACGCCGAGAGGGCACCCCGATCACCGCGGCATCAGCGACCTCGGGGTGGGCGAGCAGGTGGCCCTCGAGCTCGACCGAGCTGATCCACTCCCCGCCCGATTTCACGAGGTCCTTGGCGCGGTCCACGATCCGGAACATCCCGTCGGGCTCCATGTAGGCCATGTCTCCCGTGCGGAGCCAGCCCTCGTTGAAGCGGTCGTCCGCGTCCGCACCGAAGTACGCCGACGCGATCCAGGGACCACGGACCTCCAGCTCGCCGACCGCCGCACCATCGCGCGGCAAGGGCCGGCCGTGCTCGTCGGTGATCCGTGCCTCGAGCCCGGCGAAGATCGTGCCGGTGCGCTCCCGCACGTCCAGAAGCTCGCCCCGCGGCAGCCCCGCATGGCGGCGCCGTGGACGCGATGCGCACGCCAACGGCCCCGTCTCGGTCATGCCCCACACCTGCAGGTACTCGATGCCCAGGTCGTCGTACGCCTCGATGAGCGGCCGCGGGGATGCTGCACCACCGACGAAGACCAGCCGCAGCGCCTCCGCATCCAGCTGCCCCGATCGCAGCGCCGGTAGCAGCGACTTCCAGATGGTCGGCACGCCGGCGGACAACGTCACCCCGTGCTCGTCGATGGTGCGACCCAGGTTCTCGGGCGAGCTGTCCGAGCCGTGGAACACCAGCTCCGCCCCCGTGAGCGGGGCGGCGTAGGGCAACCCCCAGGCGAACGCGTGGAACATCGGCACCACCGGGAACACCACATCCGACTCGCGTATCCCGATGTGGTCGGCCATACAGGCAGCCAGCGAGTGGAGCACCATCCCTCGGTGCGACGAGAGCACGCCCTTCGGATCACCCGTCGTGCCGGATGTGTAGCACAGCCCGAGGGCACTGTTCTCGTCCAGTTCCGGCAGCTCGTCGTGGGGTTCGGCCGCATCCACCAGGGCGTCGTGATCATCGACGGCGGGGAGGACCTCCCCCGCCCCTGCCCCCATCCGGACCACCCGCTCCACCGTCGACAGCTTCGCGACGAGACCGCGGACCTGTTCGAGCAGCTCGGCGTCGACGAACAGCACCCGATCCTCGGCGTGGTTGATGATCCACGCGATCTGTTCGTCAAACAACCGCACGTTGACCGTGTGGAGGATCGCACCGACCAACGGGACGGCGAAGTACAGCTCGAAGTGCCGGATCGAGTTGAACCCGAAGGTGGCGACCCGATCCCCCGGCCGCACCCCGAGCTCGTCGGTCAGCACGCGCGCGAGGCGCAGGATCCGTTCCGCCACCTGTCCGTAGGTGGTCTCCCCCTCCGCATCGATCACGCGCCCGTCCGCGAAGGTCTCCTGCATCCGCCGGAACACCAGATCGAGCGTGAGCGGCGTCGGCTGCATCAGGCCAGGGATCGTCACGTCGGCTGTCTCCTGAGGTCACGTCATCTGTCGTGGGTGCGTCGCCGTCGGCACCTCGGGACCGGTCGGACGCGTGGGGTTGATCACACCCCGAGGTAGCGCTGCAGGGCATCGCTGCCCTCGAGCTCACGCGCCAGGGCCTCGTGGCGGATCTGCCCCTTCTCGATCAGGTAGGCGCGATCGGCATGGGCGAGCGCGAACCGGTGGTTCTGCTCGGCGAGGACCATCGTCAGCCCCACCTCCCGCAGCTGCCCCATGAGTCGGCCGATGGCCTGCACGATCACCGGTGCCAGACCTTCGCTGGGTTCGTCGAGGAGCAGCACCCGCGGGTTGGCCATCAGCCCCCGTCCCACCGCCAGCATCTGGCGCTCCCCACCCGAGAGGTTCCCGGCCATGCTCGCACGCAGGTCGGCGAGCTTGGGGAAGAACTCGTACACGCGTGGGACGGTCCAGGCGTCCTCGCCATCCTGGACGGGACGAGGGCGGACGATCTCGAGGTTCTCCTGCACGGTGAGGTTGCCGAACACCCTGGCACCCGACGGCACGAGCGCGATCCCTTCGCGCAACCGCCGATAGGGGTGCGCCTGCATCAGGTCGCGGCCGTCGAGCTCGACCCGCCCTCGCGGCGTGTCGACCACGCCGACGATCGCGGACAGCGTCGTGGTCTTGCCCGCGCCGTTGCGGCCGAGCAGGGCGACGAGCTCGCCCCGGTTGGCCGCGAGCTCGATGCCGTGCAGGACGTGGCTGGCGCCGTAGTAGCCGTGGAGGTCATGGACGCGCAGCATCAGACCACCTCCTCGCCGAGGTAGACCTTCTGGACGTCCGGATGCGCGCGGATCTCCTCGGGTGTGCCCTCGGCGAGTGGGCGGCCGAGGTTCATCACGAGGATCCGGTCCGCGGTGCCGAAGACCACGTCCATGTCGTGTTCGCAGAACAGCACCGTGAGCTTGCGCTCGTCGGCGATGCGGCGGACGAGCCGCATCGTCCGGGCGGTCTCCTCCGGCGCCATGCCGGCGGTCGGTTCGTCGAGCAGCAGCAGCTTCGGCTCCATCGCGAGCGAGATGGCGAGCTCGAGAGCGCGCTGGTCGCCGTGGGACAGGTTGCCGGCACGTTCCCCGGCCAGCGCGCCCAACCCGCAGTCGCCGAGGATCTCCATGACGGAGCTGGCATACCGGTCCTCGACGGACCCGAAGGGCCGGGCGGTCTCACCCTGCTGGGCGAGCCGACCGAGCTGGACGTTGCGGAACACCGTGAGCCCGGGGAAGATGCTGGTGATCTGGAAGGCACGACCGATACCGGCCTTCGCGATCGCGTAGGTGGGGTGGCCGGTGACATCCGCACCATCGAAGGTAACGGAGCCGGCGTCGGGGGGCAGGTAGCCCGTGATGAGGTTGAACAGGGTGGTCTTGCCCGCCCCGTTGGGCCCGATGATCGCCCGCCGCTCGCCGGGTTCGACGTCGAGGTCGACCTTGTCGACGGCGCGGAGCCCACCGAACCCCTTCGCGAGCCCGCGTACCTCGAGCAACGCCATCAGCGCTCACCTCCCGCGGTCGGCTCCCCCGCCGGTGCCCCCTCACGTGGCCGTTCGGCTGCGTCGGCCGGCTGCGACGACTCGTCGAACGGCTCGCCTCTCGGCGCACGATCACGACGTCGACCGATCCACGCCACCAGACGCTGGACCCCTTCGACGGTGCCACCGGGCATCCGCAGGATGATCACCAGCAGCACGATGCCGAGGATCAGTCCCCAGAACACGAACCGTCGGGTGATCCAGTCCTGCAGCAGCCCGAAGATCAGCGCGCCGACCGTCGGTCCGATGTAGGCGTTCAGCCCACCGATCAGCGTGACGAAGATCGGCTCGGCCGAGGTCGTCCAGTGCATCAGCAGCGGGAAGGCGCCACGATCCATGATCACGAACATCGCTCCGGCGTACCCCGCGAACGCGCCACCCAGCGTGAACGAGGCGAGCTGGTAGCGCTTCACCTTGATGCCGAGGAACCCGGCCCGTTCGCCGTTCTCACGGATCGCCTGCAGGGTGGCGCCGAACGGCGAGCGCATCACGGCACCCAGGATCGCCAGGGCGACGGCGGTCGCGAACAGCAGGAAGTAGTACCGGTTGGTCGTGGGCATGAGCAGCTGCGGCAGGGCTACGCCGTGGATGCCGTCGTCACCGCGGGTCAACGCCCGCCACTGGAAGGCGACGACGAACAGCAACTGCCCGAGGGCCAGCGTGAGCAACGCGAAGTACAGCTGGACGGCGCGCAACGCGACCAGACCGGTGAGGTAGGCCGCCGCACCGGCGATCACCGGCGCGAGGAGGAAACCGACCAGCGATGGCCAGCCGAGGTGGATCCACAACAGGGTCACCGCGTACGCACCCACCCCGTAGTACGCACCATGCGCGAAGCTGACCATCCCGGTGTAGCCGAGCATGACGTTGAAGCTCGTGGCGAAGACCGCGAGCACCAGGACGTGCATCAGCACGTAGGTCTGACGCTGGTTCGCGAACAGGGGGGCGATGAACCCGATGAGGGCCAGGACGGCCCAGACGGTGCCGGTCGGCCGAAGGTTGGAGAGGCGCCCGGCGATGCCGGTGCGTGCTGCGTCGTGTCGGTTCATCGTTCTGGGATCCCGAACAGCCCGTAGGGGCGGAAGACGAGGACAGCGACCATCACCAGGAAGACCATCGCCATGGCTGCCTGCGGCACGAACAGGACCCCGAAGGCGAAGGTGATCCCGACCAGGAGGGCACCCACCGCCGTGCCGACGAGACTGCCGAGACCGCCGATGATCACGACCGCGAAGGCCTGGATGATCATCTCGACGTCCATGCCGAGCAGCACCGTGCTGCGGGGGCTGGCGAGGATCCCACCGAGAGCTCCGAGCCCGGCTCCGAGCGCGAACACGAGGGTGAACAGCCGGGGGACGTTGACGCCGACCATGCCGAGCATCTCGGGGTCGCTCACCGCGGCTCGGATGTCGCGGCCGAAGCCGGTCCGGGTCATCAGCGCCCACAACCCGACGGCGAGCACGATGGCCGCACCGATCAGGAACAGGTTGTAACGGGGGAAGATGATGCCGAACAGGTCGACCGGTCCCCGTAACAGGTCCGGCGCGGTCAGACGGTGTGGCCGCTCGCCCCAGATGCCCCGCACGAGGTCGTGGAAGACCAGGAGCAGGGCGAAGGTCGCGAGCAGCTGGAGCAGATGTTCCTTGTCGTACAGCGACCGCAAGGCCACCCGCTCGACGATCGCACCGATCAGGGCGACCAGCAGCGGGACCGCGATGATCGCGGCAACGAAGCCGATCGGCCCGCCGACGAAGGCGGCCACCGTGACGGCGAGGAACGCACCCAGCATGTAGAACGAGCCGTGGGCCACGTTGACGATCCGCAGCGCGCCGAACACGAGCGAGAGTCCGGCCGCGACGATGAACAGCACCGCGGCCCGGGACAACCCCGTGAGCAGCTGCAGCACCAGCATGTCGAGGGTCATGGTCGAGTCCTTGTGGGCGTGGACATCCGAGGAGCTCGGGGACCGGAGCGGAGTGATGCGTGCCCGACGCAGGCCACTCCGCTCCGGCTTCCGGTGACTCCGAGCGCGCTAGTTCCGCGCCTGCAGGACCTCCTCCTCACTCAGCCAGATGTCCTCGGCCGGGACGGGGACCGCGGTCGGGTAGATGTACATCCCGAACTCGTCGGACCACGTCAGCTCGCTGATGTAGGACCCGATGGCTGCCTGATGGTCGACATCGCGGATGTAGGTCTCACCCCGCAGCGAGGTGAACTCGAAGCCGGCGACGTTGTCGGCGAAGGCCTGCCCGTCGGCGCTGCCGGCCGCCTCGACCACCTGGGCCCACAGCATCACGGCGTCGTACGCCATGCATGCCCAGTCGCTCGGCACCAGGTCGTAGCGGTCCATGTAGCGGTCGACGAAGTCAGCCATCTGCGCCGTGTCGATCGTGAACGGGCAGCGCGAGTAGGCGCGGACCCCTTCGAGGTCGACCTCGTCGCCGAGCTCCTGCAACGCGTCGGTCTCGTACAGCGCGGTCCAGTAGACCCGGTCGAAGAACCCGAGGTCGTGCGCCTGCCGGGTGAAGGTGATCAGGTCGCCCGCGAACAGGGGTGAGTAGACGGCGTCGGCACCCGACCCGAGGATCGAGGTGATGAAGGGGTCCAGGTCGGACTCGCCGAGCTCCGGCCACTGCTGCTGCAGGATCTCGACGTCCGGGTTGAGCTCCGTGATGGTCTCGACGAAGGTGCCCGTCTGCCGCTGCCCGAACTCGTAGTCGGGCGAGATCGTCGCCCACTGGGTGTAGCCGCTCTCGGCGAGATCGACGCCCTGTGCCCGTGCCTCCATCCCGGTGTTGGGGACGACCGAAGCGAAGTACGGGTGCCACTCCTCGTTGGTCAGCGCTTCGGTGTTCGAGGTGTGGACGATGAAGGGGATCTCGTGCTCATGGGCGAGCTCAGTGATGGCCAGCGCCACCCCGGAGGACACCGGTCCGAGCAGCATGTCGATCTCTTCGGACAGGATCAGGTCGCGGGCTTGTGACACCCCCTCCTCGGGGCGGGCTTGGCTGTCACGAGCGACGAACTCGACCGGCCGACCCAGCACCCCACCTGCCTCGTTGAGCTCATCGACGGCCAACTGGGCCGCGTTCTGTGCGGCGACGCCGAACAGGGCTGCGCCACCCGAGAGGGCCGCGACCAACCCGATCTTGAGCGGCTCGCCTTCGGGGCCCTCCACCTCGGGCTCAGGTGCCTCCGCCGGATCTTCCGCCGCGGTGTCGGTGTCGTCCTCGTCGCCGACGTCGACGAGCGGCCCGTCGGCGTCACAGGCGACGAGCACGAGTGCGAGTGCTGTCGTCAACGCCACCCACGAAGTGAGGCGACGCCGGCGGTGTGGTTGCGTTCTCATGTGACTCTCCCATCCTTGCGGTCTTGGAACCCCGTCGTTCGGTACGGGTCGCGACGCCTGAGCTCAGCCAGCGTCAGACGAACCTCCCCTGTGCGGTGAGGGCGACGACGAGCAGCGCGGCCTCGCTGGGGACGCGAGGGTCCAGCGCGGTGAGATCACGGACACGGCGCAGCCGATAGGCGACCGTGTTCGGGTGCACGACGTGCTGCTCCGCGGTGTCCGGCACGGACCCCGTCAGCAGGTACGTGCGGAGCGTCGCCACGAAGACGCCGTCGGGATCCTGTGCGACGAGGGGGTCGAGGACCCGGGTCGCGAGCACGGCAGCGACACGCTCGTTGCCCGCCAGCAGCTGCTCGAGGAGCAGGTCGTCGGGCCCGAAGGACCCCTCGAGATGCCCAGCCCGGACGGCGGAGGTCAACACGCTCTCGATGTGGCGCACCTCAGCGCCGAGCTCGGGCCCCGGCGTGACCGGCCGTCCGTGGACCGTCAGTCGCGCATGGGCGATCTTGGCGAGGTAGCCCGGATCCGACCCGTCGTCGGGCAGCAACGCGAGCACCTTGTCGCCGCGACGCCCAGCGAGGGTGTCCGCGGGAGCGTGCTGGACGAGCAGGTCGATGCGAACCAGCACGTCCGTCCCCGACAGCAGGACCGGCCGGTAGCTCGGGGCGAGCTGGATCGCGAACCGGGCGCTGACCGCCGCCACCTCTCCCCAGTCGCCGGCCTCCAGCAACGCATCGACGATCGCCGAACGGCGCGCGTCGAGTCGCCGCAGGTGTTCGTGCGATGCGGTGAGGTACCCCTCGGCGAAGGACGAGGAGGCCCGATCCATGTAGTCGATCCACCCCGCCGCGAGGTCGGCCAGCGTGCACTCCTCGCCGGGCTGGACCGCATCCACGACCGCCTTCCACGTCTCGCGCCCCGCCAGCCGGAAGGCGTGCAACGCCGAGTCCAGGGAGATCCCCATCTCCAACCGGCGACGGCCGGCACGCGCCAGGTCGGACAGGTCGACCTTCGAGGCATCCCGACCGGCACTGACCCGCCCGAAGTACTCCTCGATGAACCGCCGGGAGGTCGCGAGAACCTCCCGTTCGAGCTGGTCCGGGTCGAGCCGGGCGTACTCGGTGATCTCCTGCTGGTAGATCGCCCCCATGGCGGGCAGCAGATCCTCGACGGCGTCGAGGACCCGCTGCGCGATCGCGTGCAGCGCCGCGTGCCTCTCCGAACCGCTCATCGACGTGGTCCCGACCGCAACGCCGTGGCCGGGCACCAGGCGTCACCCGATGCGGACACCCCGGCGGCCGCGAGACAGACGCATGACAGGTCCATGGCTCCTCCCAACGTCGCGTCCGACTCCCCGCGGACGCAGGGCCCGACCCTAGGTTGGCGTACCGACAATGCCCAGCCGGATGTATCGTCGGATCGCCCGATTCTCGCCCCCACCTCTTGTGGTTCCCACAACCGAGGTCGTGAGCGCGGCCCTCGTGCCCGTGTCCGGCACCCCGACGATCGACCTGCCAGTGAGGACGGACGGGCAACGTCCGCCGACGTCCCCTAGGGTGCGCCACGTCGCCGATCGGAGGACGTTCCTGATGGGTCTGAACATCAAGGATCTCGCGCTCAGCAGTCCGGATCTGGAGCACCTGGCGCGGCTGGATGACCGGCACGCCCACGCCATGGGCAACCAGGCCCCCCGGCTCACGATCTCCGGTGTGCCCGAGGGCACCGCCGAACTGGCGATCATCTGCCACGACCCCGACGCACCACTGCCCGACGGGTTCACCCACTGGACGCTGTACGGCATCCCCGCCGACACGACCGAGCTCGGCCCGGACGCCGACGACACCTTCCGTCCCGGTCCGAACGACTTCGGCGAGACCGGCTACGGCGGCCCGGCGCCGCCACCCGGACACGGCACCCACCACTACTACTTCTGGGTGTTCGCCCTGTCCCGGCCGGTCGAGGGGGCGCCGTCCCGGCGGGGGTTCATCGAGAGCTACGCCGACGCGATCATCGAGCAGAACCGTCTGATCGGGACCTACTCGACCTGATCCCCGACCCGCGCTCCGGCCCCACCGCGGGCCAGGGTGCGGCTGGAGCCGTCCGTGCCCGCGATCGAGATGCGTGACGTCTCGGCAGGTGGTCACGAGCTCGGCGGTGCCACGGTCGAGGACCTGCCACCCCGGGCGACCCTGCGGCAGGTGCTCGCCGCCCGCATCGACGCCGAGGTGGCCGCGTACAACGCTGCGCCGGGACCCACCTACGTCGGGCTCGTCCAGCCCGAGGATGCGGTCCGCTACCGGGCCGGGTTCCGGATGCACGAGCCCCGACCGCTCGACGCCGAGCACCTGCTCACAGCCGTCGAGGAGGCGGTCGTCGCCGGGGTGGCGGTGTTCCGCGTCGGCGACCGGACCGTCACCGACCTCGCGGAGGAGATCGACATCGCGGGTACGGAGTGCATCACGACGGTGCTGCGCCGCCCGATCGTGGCCCGCCGCGGGTGAGGCGGTCGCCCCAACGTGGGAGGTGGGGCCACGCAGGCCCCACCTCGAACCTCACCAGGTGCTGCTACCACTTGGTGTTGAGGTGGTACTTGTACTTGAGCGAGCCGAGCAGCGCCCAGTCGGAGTGCAGCGTCTCCTCGTCGACCCCGATCTCGGCCTCACCGAGGCGGTACTCGCTCGAGTAGCGGTAGTGCTCGTTGAACTCGCCCGGCAGCTTGAACGAACCGGAGCCCTTCTGCCGGTAGAGCGGCGAGGTGGCCGCGAAATCGATCGTGACGTCGACCGTGAAGGCGTCACCGCCGTTCGTCGGGCCGTTCATCACCCCGATCTCCTCGTCCCAGTCACCCTCGCACCAGATGGAGGTCTCGCTCCAGCCTTGCAGCGAGCCCTCGGCGTAGCCGGTCTCGAACCTCTTCCCAGCGACGAGCGTGCCGGGCCCCTCGGCGTAGGTGTACGAGTACTCCCAGCACATCGGCTCATCGGGCTCGGAGGGGTAGAGCGGCGTCTCCGTCGAGGTGTAGAACTCGATCCGCGTCTCGCGGTTCATCGTGTAGGCGAAGGCGTACCCCCAGGTCCATGACTCGCCCCCGTCCTCGTACCACTCCGCAGCGAGCTCGGTCAACGTTCCACTCTCGTTGACCACGAGCTTGGCGTTCGCCGCGCCGGTCGGGACGATCAGGAGAGCGAGCAGAAGGGGCAACACCAGCCAGGTGCGGCGCAACATCGCGCCTCCTCTCGCGGGATCAGAACGGGGATCCCACCCATCGGAGCGACCCGGCACCGTGCCGGGGGGTTGTCCGACAGCGCCAGTGTGTCCCTCGCCTGCAGGCGCAGCTAGAGGCAGGCGACCCGCGACGTACCAGATGACACACAGCGCTCCGAGGAGATCGGCCGTCGGCGGCGCCAGTCGATGACGCCTGCGGGCAGGCGGCGAGGTTCGCCCTGGCCGCCGCTCTGGATCCAGCCTGGCGCTGGACCACCGCGACGGTCCCACGTCCGGTGGGCGGCACGTGAGCCACCGACGTCCGGGGCCCGATGGAACGGCCGACCGACGCAGACATCCGACACGCACGCCAGCTCGTGCTGGCCGGCGG
>SKNO01000053.1 GCA_007120465.1 Nitriliruptoraceae bacterium | reverse complement strand
CGCTCACGCTCGAACGCGACACCGGCCGGGCGGTGTTCACCGACCCGCGCGGCAAGGACCACGCCACCCTCCCGCGCGGCGCCCCCACCATCCTGACCTGACCCGCGTCACCGGCCCGACCGGCCCGTCCGGGCCGGGAACGTCGGGCCGTCTTACGGCCCCCGGACGACGGGTTGCGGGTCAGTGCGGTGTGCCGAACAGCCGATCGCCGAAGTCCCCGAGCCCCGGAACGATGTAGCCGTTCTCGTCGAGCTCGGGATCGATCGCGGCGGTGACGATCCGCACTCCCGGGTTCTCCGAGCGGATCCGGTCGATCCCCTGCTGCGTCGCGACGACGGACAGCACCGTCACCTGGGCGGCGCCCTCCGCGTCGAGCGCCATGACCGCGTCGGAGGCGGAGCCGCCCGTGGCCAGCATCGGCTCGAGTACCAGTACCCACGTGCCGTCGAGGGGCGGGACCTTGAAGTAGTAGCGGTGCGCCTGGAGGGTCTCCGCGTCCCGCTCCAACCCGATCATCCCGACCAGCGCGGTGGGCAACACGTCATGGACGCCCGAGAGCAGACCGAGCCCGGCTCGCAGCACCGGCACCGCCACGATCGTGGCGCCCGGCCCGATCGACCCGGCGGGCCCCAGCGGGCTCGCCACCGTCCCGTGCTCGGCCGGCATGCCCTGGACCGCTCGGAGCGCCAGGATCGATCCGAGGCGTTGGGCATGGTGCCGGAAGTGCTCGGGGGTGGTGGTCTCGTCCCGGAGGGAGGCGAGCTGCACCCCGGCGATCGGGTCGTCGTCGAGGACGATCACATCGGACACGGTCGCGCCTTGTCGGTGGGTCGGGAGTCGGTCGCGGGCACCGCCGTCCGATCGGCGACGCATGTCGCCGGCCGTCGGAGACGGTCCGGGACCGGCGGTTGCGTCTGCGATCCGGGACCGGGGCCGCGCGTGTGTGGCGGGGCTCGGAGGAGCCCTCAACTAGCCTAGGCGGCAGCACGCGGAGGATGGCGACGCGCACCGTGATCGAGGCACCAGCCACCCGCCCCCATCGGGGCATGCCCGTGAGCGTCCTGGCCGCGCTGCTCGGCCTGCTGCTCGTCCTCGCCGCCTGCGATGACGAGGATGAGGTGGCGGAGGAACCGCTCCCGGCGCCGGTCGAGGCGGAGGAGGCGGAGTCAGCCCCGCTGGGGGTCCAGGTCGCCGTCGTGCTCTCGCCCCGCACGACCCTCGCCGAAGCGTCGGTCGCCGCGATCCTCGCCGACCTCGCGCGCCTCGAGGACAACCATGCGGCGGACGTACGGGGTGTCCGGGGCGTGGTGCCCGACACGTCTGCATTCGTCCGCGACCTCGGGACCCTCATGGTCGAGGACGGCGCGGACCTGACCTGCATCTTCGGCTCGGTGGGACGGACCCTGACGAGCGAGCTCCGCGCGCGGTACCCGGACCGCCGGTTCTGCGCCCTGACGCCCTACGACCCGCCTGACGAGCCCGAGGAGGGCGTGGACGTCATCGCGGTGCGGACCGTCGAACTCGGCCACCTGCTCGGTCGGGGAGCGGCGGCGCTCGCCGGCGACGGCGAGGTGGTGCTCGCCCTCGGGAGCACCGAGTTCCAGCGGGGGCGGTTCCGGGAGGGGCTTGCCGCAGGGCTCGGCACGACGCCCGTCGCCGAGGTCGACGACGATCTCGCGCCCGAGGAGGCGGTGGCGGCGGCCGCGCTGGACGGGGCGACGGTGCTGATGGTTGGCAACGGCCCGCAGGCGGCGGCCTACCTCGCGGCCGGGCTCGCCACCGGGCTCGAGGTGATCGCCCCGGCGGAGCTGGTCGGGGACGAGGACGCGGTCGCCATCACCTGGGAGCTGCACTGGGAGGTGATCCTCGCGCCCGCGGTCGACCGCTTGCTGGGCCGCGACGACCCGGCCCCGCTGACGCTCGGACTGGCGGACGGTGTGTTCCGGGTGGCAGGGGGCGACGCCGCCTCGGCGCCGCTCGTCGCGGAGCTCGAGCGTGTCCAAGCGGAGCTGATCGCCGGTGACGTGGACCCCTTCGAACCTGTCGAGGTGGAGGAGCCCGACGACGAGGACGAGGCGGAGGAGCCCGACGACGAGGACGAGGAACCGCCCACCGAGGAGGGGGCGACCGAGGAGGAAGCGGCGTCGGACGACGGGTAGCCCGACGAGGGCAGCTCACGGGGATCGCCGCCCGAGGGGCGGTCCGGTATGGCGTGGTCTGCCGAGGGGTGGCGGGCCGGCGGGCCGGGATGCGGCCACGGTCCCCAGGCGCGCTCTACGATGCTCCCGCCGTACCACATGTGAGGACGCCGTGCGCCGCGCCAAGATCGTCGCCACCCTCGGGCCCGCGCTCGAAGACCCTGATCGCCTCCGGGCGGCGATCGCCGCGGGGATCGACGTCGTCCGCCTGAACTTCTCCCACGGCACCAAGGAGGAGCACCAGGCCCGTCTCGACCTCGTCCACGAGCTCGCGCACGACCTCGGCAAGAACGTCGGCAGCCTCGGCGACCTCCAGGGACCGAAGATCCGGCTGGGGCTGGTGCCCGACGAGGGGGTGATGCTCGAGGACGGCGGCGAGGTGATCCTGGTCTCCGGCGTCGAGGAGGTCGCGAGTCACGAGGAGGACGGCGTACCCGTCCTGCCGGTCGTGTACGAGCACCTCGCCAAGGACGTCGAGCCCGGTGCCCTGATCCTGATGGACGACGGGCTGCTCCGACTGGTCGTGTCGTCGGTGGACGGCGACCGTGTCCACGCCCGGGTGGTGGTCGGTGGCCCCGCGCGGTCGCGCAAGGGCGTGAACCTGCCGGGCGTCGCGGTCTCGGCATCCAGCCTCACGGACAAGGACCGCGAGGACGCGCGCGCGATGGTGGACATCGGGGTCGACTGGATCGCGCTCTCCTTCGTGCGCCGGCCCGAGGACGTCGTCGAGGTCCGTGACCTGGTCCGCTCCCACGGTGGGGTGCAGCCGATCATCAGCAAGCTCGAACGGCCCGAGGCGGTGGAGAACCTCGAGGGGATCGTCGCCGTCAGCGACGCGGTGATGGTCGCCCGCGGGGACCTCGGCGTGGAGATCGGACCCGAGCGGGTGCCGGCGATCCAGAAGCAGATGATCGACCTGGCCAACCGTTCGAGCCGCCCGGTGATCACCGCGACCGAGATGCTCGACTCGATGATCCGCAGCCCGCGACCGACGCGCGCCGAGGCCTCCGACGTCGCCAACGCGATCTTCGACGGCACCGACGCCGTCATGCTCTCCGGCGAGACCGCCGCCGGGCGCTACCCGGTCGAGGCCGTCCGCACGATGGCGCGGATCATCGAGGTGGCCGAGGCCGCCGCGGAGCGGGTCCGGCCAGTCGCACCCGTCACCGAGCAGGTCCTCGGGCGGGTCGTCGCCAAGGCGGCCGTGCAGATCGCCGACGACGTGGCCGCTGCGGCGATCCTGGTGTTCAGCCTGTCGGGCAAGTCCGTGCAGCTGGTGTCGAAGGTGCGTCCGAAGCAGCCGGTGATCGGGCTGACCACCGACGAGCGTTCCAAGCGGCGTTTCGCGCTGATGTGGGGCACCGACGGGCAGATGGTGCCGATGAAGGACCACTCCCAGGACCTGATCCTCGCCGCCGAGGAGATCTGCTTCGAGCACGGCTACGGGGCACGTGGCGACACCATCGTGATCGTGTCGGGCATCCCCGGCGGCGTCGGTGGCACCAACCGGGTCCTGGTCCACCGGCTGGGCGACCTCTCCGACTGAGCCGATCCCACCTGCTCCGACGCCGCGCTGGTCGGCCCGCAGTGTGAAGCCAGAGGGACGGGAGTGTCCGTCTCGCTTCACACTGCCGCGGTCCGGGCTTCGTTCGCGCCGTAACGTGAGTCCTCGGTCGGGTTCCTCGACCCCTCCACTCACACGGCCGTCAGCGGCCGGTTCCTCCCCGCGGCCGTCAGCGGCCGGTTCCTCCCCGCGGCCGTCAGCGGCCGACGTCCACCGGGGTGGTGGGGGGACCGTCGCGCAGCAACGCCTCGAGGTGGTCCGCGAGGGCCTGCGGTGCCACCTCGACCTCGCCGCGACGCAACTCGTCGAGCCCGAACCACCGAGCCTCATCGATCCCGTGGTCGTCGAGCGGCGCCGTGGCCGGGTCCCACGCCCCGTCGGTCCGGGTCAGGAACCAGCGCTCCTCCTGGTCGAGCCACACGCCCCGGAAGGGGAAGGTCGCCCGTCGCGACCACACCCAGGGGCCGGGCGCGACGTCCAGGCCGAGCTCCTCGGAGAGCTCCCGCGCTGCGGCGTCGCGGTGGTCCTCTCCGGGATCGAGCCCGCCACCGGGGGCGGTCCAGATCCGCTCACCCTCCCGCGGGACGTGTGCGATCAACAGGACCCGATCGTCGGTGTCCAGCAGCAGCACGCGGGCCGCCTGGCGCACCAGGGGAGCGTCGGGGGTCCCGACCATCGGCTCCGGCTCGAGCCGCGGATGGGGCGGGACGACCTTCGAGGAGAGCACGGCCGCGGCCGGGATCACGTGCAGCCGCTCCGCCCGGTCGATGATCAGCAGCACCTCGCCGTCGTGGCCGAGCAGCCGGCCGACCACGTCGGACGGGCGGGGGTCCTCCGCCGTGGCGTCCGCCCGGTGCCGCACCGACACGCGCTCGCCCACGTCGGCCGGCGTCACCCGCTGGGCGTACCGCGCCCGTACCCCGATCGTCGGCCGACCCTCGCTCTCCACTGGCTGCTCCCACGCGGGCGTCACACCACCGCTGGATCGATCACGTCCACGTCGATGTCGAAGGTACGGCACCGCGGCCGCGTCCTGCGGGCGAGGGCAGCATCTCCCGTTCGCGCAGGACGCGGGGTGAGCCGATGACCATCGAGGTCGGCGACCAGCACGTGGAAGGCGTCGTGTCCGAGGTCCAGGACGCTGCAGCGCATCGCTAGACGGGCGGCGGGAGGTAGCGCGCCCGATGGATCTCGGGCGCTCCCTCCAGCACCCAGGTGCTGCCCTTGCGCCACCGGAGCGCGTCCTCGGCCACCACACCGCGGTGTGCGAGGTCGGTCACGAGCAGCTCGATCACGTCGCCGTGGGTGCACAGCACCGCCGAGGTGTCGCCGAGCCGTCGCAGCAGCCGCTGCACCACGTCCAGGGGCATCCCCTCGGCCAGCGCGTCCTCCTCCTCGATCGTCAGCCCGCGCGTGGTCGCCAGCGGTTCGACGGTCTGCACGCACCGGGTCAGCGGGCTGCTGAGGATGCGCTCGATCGGATGATCGGCGAGCTGGACGACCACCGCCTCCGCCTGTCGCCATCCACGTGGAGACAGGGGCCGGTCGCGGTCGTCGCCGCGCCACGCGGCGCGATCGCCCGCATCGGCGTGGCGCACCAGCAGCTGGACGGGGGTCATCGTGGCGCCTCCGTCGGGTCGTCGAGGAAGGGGGCCAGCACGCGGCGTTCGAGGTCGTAGGTCAGCAGCCGTGCGGCGTCGGGCAGGGGCACCCAGCGGGCGAGGTCGACCTCGTGGTCCGGCGGCCGGGTGGTGGGATCCCCGTCGAGCGGACGCATCCGGAACCACCGCACCCGCTTGCGGGCGGGTCCGACGTGGTAGGTCACGCTCGGCAGCTCGGGGCCCACGGCGGCGCGGACCCCGGTCTCCTCCTCGACCTCCCGGCGGGCCGCGCCGGCGGCGTCCTCGCCGGGGTGGAGCTTGCCCTTCGGCAGCGACCAGTCGTCGTAGCGCACCCGGTGCACCACCAGGACCTCGACCCCGCGGGGCGAATCGCGCAGCACCACGCCGCCGGCGGCCTCGATGTCGACCTGCGGCGTGGCGGCACGGTGTTCGGGGTGGTGCGCAGCGGCCACGGTCAGCGCTCCGCCCGCTGCGCCGCCCGCTCCTGCAGGGTCTCGTGGGCGTCGATGCCGACGCGGGTCGCGACCTTCGTCCACACCCCGTCGGGCCCGAGCTCCCACGCCAGCACGTCGTCGTTGCGCAGCACCTCGAGGATCTCCTCGAGACGGGCGCTGAGCGTCGGGTCCTCCACCGGGGCGAGGGCCTCCACCCGGCGGTCGAGGTTGCGGGGCATCCAGTCCCCGGAGCCGATCACGTACTCGTAGCCGCGGGCGGCACTGCCGAACCGGTAGATGCGGGAGTGCTCGAGGTAGCGCCCCACGATCGACCGGACGGTGATGCCGTCCGACAGTCCCGGGACCCCTGGTCGCAGGCAGCAGATCCCGCGCACGATCAGCTCGATCCGGGTCCCGGCCTGCGCGGCCTCGTACAGCGCATCGATGATCCTCGCGTCCACCAGGCTGTTCATCTTCGCCACGATGTGGCCGTCGTCGGCGCTCGCCTCCCGGCGGATCAGTTCGAGCATGCGCTGGCGGAAGGTGACGGGCGCGACGATGAGCTTGCGGTAGGACTCCTGCCGGGAGTACCCGGTGAGCACGTTGAACAGGTCCGACAGGTCGGCGCCGAGCGCCGGATCGGCGGTGAGCAGCCCGAGGTCCTCGTAGATCCGGGCGGTGCGGTCGTTGTAGTTGCCCGTGCCGATGTGGCCGTACCGGCGGACCCCGTCGCCCTCGCTGCGCACCACCAGGGCGATCTTCGTGTGGGTCTTCAGCCCCACGACGCCGTACACGACGTGGACGCCCGCCTCCTCCAGGGCCCGTGCCCACTCGATGTTCGCCTCCTCGTCGAAGCGGGCCTTGAGCTCGATCAGGGCGACGACCTGCTTGCCCTCCTCGGCGGCGTCGAGCAGCGCCCGGATGATGGGGCTGCCCGGCCCGGAGGTCCGGTACAGCGTCACCTTGATCGCGAGGACCCGGGGGTCGGAGGCGGCCGCCTCGATGAACGCCTGCGTCGAGGTGGTGAAGGAGTCGTACGGGTGGTGCACCAGCACGTCGCGTTCGCGCAGCACCGCGAACAGGTCGAGTTCCTCACCGGGCGCCGTGGCCAGCGCTGGCGGGGTGACGCGGGTGAAGGGCGGCAGCTTGAGGTCCGGCCGGTCGAGGTCGTACAGCGCCCACAGCCCGGAGAGGTCCAGCGGGCTCGGCAGGACGATGACGTCGTCCTCGGTGATGTCGAGCTCGCGGATCAGCAGGCCGAGCACCTCGTCGGTCATGTCCGGCTCCACCTCGAGTCGGACCACCCGCCCGAACCGGCGCCGGGTCAGCTCGGACTCGATCGCGTGCAAGAGGTCCTCGGCCTCGTCCTCCTCCACCTCGATGTCGGCGTTGCGGGTGACGCGGAACACGTGGTGCTCGACCACCTGGAGTCCCGGGAACAGGCGGTCGAGGTGGGCGGCGATCACCTGCTCGAGGGGGACGAACCGCTCGCCGTCGGGCATGACGACGAACCGCGGCAGGATCGGGGGCACCTTGATGCGCGCGAAGCGCGACTCGTGGCTGCGCCGGTCACGGACCAGGACGGCGAGGTTGAGGGACAGGTTCGAGATGTAGGGGAAGGGGTGGGCGGGGTCGACCGCCAGCGGGGTCAGGACCGGGAAGATGCGCTCCTCGAACAGCTCGACCAGGTAGGCGCGGTCGTCGGCGTCGAGGTCCGCCCAGTCGGAGAACCCGATCCCGGCCTCGGCCAGGGCGGGGACCACCTCGTCGCGGAACACGATGCCGTGGCGCAGCGACTGGTCGGCGACCAGGTCGCCGATCGCGGCGAGCTGCTCCGCGGGGGTCATCCGGTCGGGGTTGCCGCCCGTGACGTCCGCAGCCAGCTGCTCCTTGAGCCCGGCGACGCGGACCTGGAAGAACTCGTCGAGGTTCGACTGGAAGATCGCCAGGAACTTGGCGCGCTCGAGCAGCGGCAGCGTGGGGTCCTCGGCGAGGGCAAGGACACGCTCCTCGAACTGCAGCCACGACAGCTCGCGGTTGAGGTAGCGCACGGGTCCGTCGTCGGGGGTGGGGTGGAAGGGGAGGATCCCCGCCGTGCTCGGGGGCGCGGCCAGCACCGCGGCGGACGGCTCGCCGTCGACGTTGGCGGCTTCGCGGTTCACACCTTCTCCCTGCTCCGGCTGCCGGCCCGATGACCGGTGGGCGCGGCCGGGACACGCACCGTACTGCTGTGCGGTGAACGCGTCGTGCACGACCACGCCGACGGCGCAGGGTCCGCGTCGGGTCGCGGACGGGGTACGGTGGCTCGCAGACGTCGCGAGATGTCGGCTCGGTGGTCCGGACGCTCTAGGATCGCCATCGGCAGAGCGCGCGGGACGAGCGCCCCAGAAGGAGGACGACGGTTGACCTACACGATCGCTGAGCCCTGCATCGACGTCAAGGACAAGGCCTGCGTCGAGGAATGCCCGGTCGACTGCATCTACGAGGGGGGGCGGATGCTCTACATCCACCCGACCGAGTGCATCGACTGCGGTGCCTGCGAGCCGGTCTGCCCGGTCGAGGCGATCTTCTACGAGGACGATGTCCCGGACGAGTGGAAGGAGTTCACGCCGATCAACGCGGAGTTCTTCGAGGACAGCGTGACCGGCCTGGGCTCGCCCGGTGGTGCTGCCGGGGTCGGCGCCCTCGACAAGGACCACCCGAAGATCGCCGAGTGGGAGGCCTGAGCGCCACCCCCAGGCCGTCGCCGACGGACGACCACGCCGGGCCCGCGGAGGCCCGGCGTTCCTGGTCGGTAGACTCCCCGCAGCGTTGCCAAGGAGCGCACCGTGACGTACGTGATCGCCGAACCGTGCATGGACGTCAAGGACACCGCCTGCGTCCAGGAGTGCCCGGTCGACTGCATCTACGAGGGCGACCGGATGCTCTACATCCACCCCGCGGAGTGCATCGACTGCGCCGCCTGTGAGCCCGCCTGCCCGGTCGAGGCGATCTTCTACGCCGACGACGTCCCCGACGAGTGGAAGTCGTTCGTCGCCGTGAACGCCGAGTTCTTCGAGGACGGCGTCACCGCGCTCGGGTCCCCGGGTGGGGCGTCCGACGTCGGCCCCACCAAGGTCGACCACCCGAAGATCGCCACCTACGAGATCCCCTCGGCGAGCTGATCGTCCGTCGTCGCCGCCCGCTCCTGCGACGCCGCCGGCGGCCCGATCTCCGCACGATCGCCACGTCGTCGCTCGACGCCGGTGATCCGGTCGGCTGGTTCGACACGCTGTACGCCACGGCCGACCGCCGCGCGGCGAGGGTCCCCTGGGCCGGGGACGGCGCGCACCCCTACGTCACCGACTGGCTGGACGACCCGGTGGCCCGACCACCGGGGTCGCGGGCGGTCGTGGTGGGCTGCGGGCTCGGCGACGACGCCGTGGCCCTCGCCCGCCGCGGGTTCACCGTCACCGCCTTCGACGTGTCCCCGACGGCGATCGCATGGGCGCAGCAGCGCTCCGCCGACCTGTCGATCGGCTGGCGCGTCGCCGACCTGCTGGCGCTGCCGGACGACCTGCCGGGTGCCTTCGACCTCGTCGTCGAGGTCCACACCGTGCCGTGGCTGCCGGGCGTGGTCCGCGATGCCGCGATGCACGCGATCGGTGGGCTCGCCGCGCCTGGTGGCGTGGTGCTGGCGGTGAGCCTGGTGGCCACGGACGCCGAGGTGGCCCGTGGGTGGACGGGACCGCCGTGGCCCCAGGCGCCGAGCGAGCTGGCGGCCTACCGGGCGGCGGGGCTGGAGCGGGTGGCGCTCGAGCACCCGGACCCTGGCGACGAGCCGGCGATGGAGGTGCGGTTGACCTGGCGCCGCGGCGCCGCCGGGACGGCGGCGGGTGGAGGCCTGCCCGTCATCGGCTGAGGGATCGCGACGGTGCGGCGGTGTGCGCGGTCGTGCTCAGGGCTCGTCAGCGAGGCGGTCGATGCTGCTCCTGGCGAGCTTGCGGGCGAGGGTCACCGACGCGGTGAGCACCCCGGCCCAGATGATCAGGTCGCGCAGGTCACGGTCGTCGGTGACCTTCGCAGCCGTGGGCGGGGTGTCGCCCGTCACGCGCTGCCAACCGAGCTCGACGGCCCGCTTGGCGACGACGGCCGCCGCGGTCGTCGCGGCGCCGGCGAGCAGCCGGGCGATGACGGGGTTCACGCGGGTCCCTCCCGTGCCGGTGGGCCACGAGCCTACGGGGTCCGACGGCGGCCGGCGGCCCGGCACGGTCCGGTCCGGCGGGGACCCCGGCGCCTACGCGGGGAGGTGGGCAGTGAGCGCGGCGATGTCCGCCTCCAGCCCGGCGAGGACCGCGTCCGCGACGTCCTGCCGCAGGCGCGCCTTGGTGCCCCCGTAGGCGCGGGGCGGCAGTTCCATCAGCATGCGCGCGTGGGCCACGGCGCGCTCCAGCACGGTGTCGGGCGAGGACACCTCGTCGGCGAACCCGGCCTCGACCGCGGCGTCCGCGTCGACACGCGCCCCGGGGAGCAGCAGATCCTCCAGCCGGTCAGCGCGCAGGTTCGCCCGGGCCAGGGCGAGCCCGAACGCGGGGATCTCGAAGTCGATCCGGGTCTCGGTGAGTCCCCAGTAACCGCTCTCCGCAGCCACGGCGTGGTCGCACGCCATCGCGAACATCGACCCGGCCGCGATCGCGTGCCCCGTCGCTGCACAGACCGTCGGCCGGGGATCGGTCCACAGACGCATCATGCAGGCCCCGAACCCGACGAGCAGCCGGTGGACCCCGTCCCGCCCGTTGGCAGCCATCCACTTGACGTTGAGCCCGGCGGTGAAGATCCCCGGTCGTCCGGCCAGCACCACCCCCCGCGCGTCCGCTGCGTCGTCGAGTGCCGCCACGATCGCGTCGAAGGTCTCGGGGACGAGGGCGTTCTTGTCGCCATCGTCCAGGGTGATGGTCAGCAGTCCGTCGTCGGTACGGCTCTCGACGTCCACGGGCACCTCCGGCTCGACGGGGGAGCATAGGGGCCGTGCCGCGAGGGATCGTGGCCGCTGAGCCGGGTGGGACCGCCGTTGCTCAGACGGGTGGGGTCGTGGCCGCTGAGCCGCGCGGGGTCGTGGCGGCTCAGACGAGCAGACGGGCGGCGGAGCGGCTGGTGGTCGGCGCGTAGTGCGCCCACGCGGCAGCGAGCCGGTGCAGCCCCTCCTCGATCACCCGCTCGGGGCGGGTGAAGACGATCCGCAGGGATCGCCGGTTGCCGTCGTCCACCGACAGCGACGGGCCGGGGACCACGGCGACACCGTGGCGGGCGGCGACCTCGGCGAACTCGTCGGCGTTGCCCTGGGGCATCGTGGCCCACAGCGACAGCCCTCCGGCCGGGCGGCGGTAGGTCCAGTCGGGCAGGAGCTCGTCGAGCAGGTCGCACACCAGGTCGCGCCGCGGGGCGAGCTCGGCGCGACGTTCCTGCTGCACCACCTCGAGGCTGTTGAGCAGCCGGACGGCCAGCAGTTGGGAGATCAGCGGCGAGCCGAGGTCCGCCACGGTCTTGGTCGCCAGCATCCGTGCCGACCAGTCCTCCGGGGCGCGCAGCCACCCGATGCGCAGGCCCGCCCAGAACAGCTTCGCGGTGGAGCCAACGGTGTGGACCGGTGCCTGCGGGGTGAGCGCCGCGATCGCCGGTGGGAGCTCGACGTGGTCGAGCGCGAT
This sequence comes from Nitriliruptoraceae bacterium, assembly GCA_007120465.1. Lineage (GTDB taxonomy): Bacteria > Actinomycetota > Nitriliruptoria > Nitriliruptorales > Nitriliruptoraceae > CSSed11-175R1. The sequence goes on along the minus strand of SKNO01000053.1, from coordinate 3,651 downwards.
GTCGGCCTGCGCCAGGTCCTCGATCACGACGATGCCGGTCTCGGTGGCGATCCGGCCGATCTCGCGCCGCCGCTCGGCGCTCAGCACCGCGCCGGTGGGGTTGTGGAAGTGCGGGGACAGGTAGATCAGCGCCGGCTGGGTCCGGGCGACCAGATCCTCGAGGACATCGATCCGGGCACCCTGCTCGTCGACGGGCAGGGGCACCATCCGGGCGGCGAAACGCCGGAAGATGTCGAGGGCACCCGGGAAGGTCGGGCTCTCCACGAGCACCGTGTCCCCGGGGGCCAGCACCTGCCGGGCGATCAGCGAGATCGCCTGGTGCGCGCCGGTGGTGACCAGCACCTGGTCGAGCGCGGTCGGCAGGCCGGCGGCCTCGAACCGCGCCGTGATCACCTCACGCAGCTCACGCAGACCGTAGGGCACGTAGCCGTGGTGGCCGGTCAGCCGGGCGATGTCGGCGGCATCCAGCGAGGCGAGCAGCCGATTGACCGTCGGCGAGCCGGGGAGCGCCGCGACGGTGAGATCGACCAGTTCCTCGTCGGGGCGGGCCGGCTCACCCGGGCCGCTGCGCTGATCGTGGCCGTCCTCCGACAGGAACAGTCGGCCCGTGGCGACGGCGTCGATCTCGCCACGCGAGCCGCCCTCGGGCCGGCGGACCCAGGTGCCCGACCCCTGCCGGCTCTGCAGCCACCCCTCGGACTTGAGACGGTCGTAGGCGGCGACCACGGTCGCCCGGCTCACCGAGAGCGACCGGGCGAGGGTGCGCTCCGGCGGCAGGACCGTGCCGAGGGGGATCTCCCCGCGGTCGATCGCGTGTTTCAGGGCGTCGGCGAGGCAGCGGTACAGCGGACCGTCCCCACGGGTGGCCGCACCGAGCAGCCCCGCCAGATGCGGGCCACTCTCGCGGATTGGCTCGTCCAATGCCAGTCCAATTTCCGGGGTTCGCAGGGTTGGACCGTTCGGGGGTGCGTGGTATCGTAACACCTGTCAGGCCAACCGGACCGGTCCGAAACAGGACCCATCCGCACGGCCCGACCCCCCGAACCGCAGGTACCGGGCCCTCCCACCCGGACCGCACCTGACAACCGAAGACCAGCGCGAGGTCACGCTCCCTCTCCCACCCGACCTCGCGCCCGCTCGGGACCCGCCCGGATCGCCTCTCCCGCTCCACCTGGCGGCTCTCCCACCGCCTGGATGCTCCCCTCCCAGGAGCATCCGAACGATCCGGACCCGAGCGATCAACGTCCCCCCGGCCCTCCCACCGGGGGGACGCTTCGTTGTGGGGGTGTGCGACGTGGGTGGGGACGCCCCGACCGGATCCCCGCCGGCGCGAGCGGGACGTGGTCAGCCCGTCGCGGTGTCGCGTCCGAGGTCCAGCGCCGGCACGCCCTCGAGCCCGTCGAGTACCCGGACCCGCACGCCGGCGTGCCAGAGGAAGTCGCGGACCTCCTCCCAGCCCTCGTAGCGGTTGCCGGCCGCCACCACCTCGGCGACCCCGGAGTTGGCGAGCAGCTTCGCGCACCCGAAGCAGGGCGCCCCGGTGCAGTACAGCGATGCCCCCTCCCGTTCCTCGGGGGAGGAGAACAGCAGCGCGTTGGCCTCGGCGTGGATCGCGATGCAGCGCTCGTAGTCGTGGCCCTGCATCGCGTCGGACGACGCCCGCGGGCACCCGCCATCCTCGCAGTGCGGGTAGCCGGATGGCCCGCCGTTGTAGCCGGTGGCCACGATCCGCCGCCCCTGGACGATCACCGCCCCGTGCTTGCGTCGCGAGCAGGTCGCCCGCGTCGCCGTCGTCCTCGCCAGCTCGAGGAAGTACTCGTCCCAGGACGCTCGCGCCACGTCGCACCTCCCGCCGCTGCGGAGGCTAGTGGTGCGCGCGCCCTCTCGTCGCACCGGGACCGGCCGGGCTGCTCACAGGTTGCCGCGCCGCCGCTGTGCCCGCTCGATCGCCTCGAACAGGGCTCGGAAGTTGCCGACACCGAACCCGGTGGCGCCGCGCCGCTGGATGATCTCGTAGAACACCGTCGGCCGGTCCTGCACCGGTTCGGTGAAGATCTGCAGCAGGTAGCCCTCGTCGTCGCGGTCCACGAGGATCCCGAGCTCGGCCAGGTCCTCCCACGACTCGTGGACGTGTCCGACCCGGGCCTCGGCGTCGTCGTAGTACTCGGCCGGCACCTCGAGGAACCCGACACCCTGGTCGCGCAGCCGCGACACGGTCGTGACGATGTCGTCGGTGGCCAGCGCCAGGTGCTGGATGCCCGGTCCGGCGTTGGCGTCCAGGTACTCGTCGATCTGGGAGCGCTTGCGTCCCCGCGCCGGCTCGTTGATCGGGATCTTGATCCGCCCCTCGCCGTCGGCCAGCACCTTCGACATCAGGGCGGTGTACTCGGTGGAGATCTCCTCGTCGCTGAAGTGCCGCAGGGGCGAGAAGGCCAGGATGCGCTCGTAGAACGCGGCCCACTCGTCCATCCCGCCCTCTTCGACGTTCGCGACGACGTGGTCGATCCCGAACAGCCCGACGGGCGCCGCGAGCGGGTCGTCGTCCACGGCCACGTAGCCCGGGAGGTAGGCGCCCGCGTACCCGTCGCGCTGGACGAAGGAGTGGATCGTGTCACCGAACACGGCGATCGAGGCGACCACCACCCGGCCGTGCTCGTCCTCCCGGACCTCAGGCGGGCGGTGCGGGGCGGCGCCCCGCTCGATGGCCAGGGCGAATGCCTCCCCGGCGTCCGGGACCCGGAAGGCGACGTCACGGACGGCGTCCCCGCGCCGTGCCTGGTGGCGCACCACCTCGTGGTCAGGGTCCAGGCCACTGGTGAGCACGAAGCGGATGTGGCCCTGCTCGAGCACGTAGGAGGCGCGGTCGCGGACCCCCGTCTCGGGGCCGGCGTAGCCGGTGAGGTGGAAACCGAACGCGCGGCGGTAGTAGTGGGCGGCCTGCTTGGCGTTGCCGACCCAGAACTCGACCGCGTCGTAGCCGTGCAGCACGAGCCCGCCTCCCGTCGTCACCGCCACCTCGGGCCACCTCCGATCCGTGGGCCGCAGGACCGGGCCTGCGCGCTGACCGCACAGCCTAGGGGCTGGGCCCGGACCGGGCGAGGTCGGCCAGCCCGTCCGGCCGATGGGCCGGTGGGCCACGGTCCGTTCGGGGAATCAGATCGGCGGGATCTCCCCGGGGGGCAGGTCGCTGCGGCCCGCCAGCGGGGACAGCTCGAACTCCTCGCGTCCGATGCGGAGGAACTCGACGGGCTCGTCGTTCGCGAGGTGCTGCTCGACGAGCAGCGGGACGTCCTCCACGGTGACCCCGCCGTACCAGACGTCGTCGGGGGCGACGTAGATCGACGGGCCGACCATGCACGGCTCGAGGCAGCCCGACGCGATCACCTTGACGTCGACGAGCCCCTGGCGTCCCGTCTCCTCGCGCAGGGCCTCGAACACGTTGCCGCTGCCACGGCGGGTGCAGGAGGGGCGGGGATGCTCCTCGGGTCGCTCGTTCAAGCAGACGAACACGAACTTCCGCGGCATGCCGACACGGGCCACGGGGACCTCCGGGTCGTTGACGGGGTGCGTGGCGCGACGGTAGCGACCGGGCCGCTGACCGTCGTGTCCGGGCGGTGTCCGTCGTGTCCGGGCGGTGTCCGTCGTGTCCGG
>SKNO01000046.1 GCA_007120465.1 Nitriliruptoraceae bacterium | reverse complement strand
TCAGCAGGCCGGCGGCGCGGGCGACGGCCCGCTCGGCGCCTCGCGGGTCGACCCCGCGTTCGAAGCGCCGGCTCGCCTCGCTCTCGAGGCCCAGGCGTCGCGAGGTGCGGCGGATCCGCACCGGGTCCCACACGGCAGCCTCGAGCAACACCCGGCTGGTGCCGCGGGTCACCTCGGTGTCCAGCCCGCCCATCACGCCGGCGAGGCTGATGGGCCGCTCGGCGTCGTCGATCACCAGGTCCCCGGCGGCGAGCTCACGGACCTGGTCGTCGAGGGTGGTGAGCGTCTCGCCGCCCGCGGAGTCGCGCACACGCATCGCCGCACCACGCACCGTGGCCAGGTCGAAGGCGTGCAGGGGCTGGCCGAGCTCGAGCATCACGTAGTTGGTGACGTCGACGACGACGTCGATCGGCCGCATCCCGCACTGGGTGAGCCGCTGGGCGAGCCACGGCGGGGAGGGCTGGATGCGCACGTCCTCAAGGGCCCAGGTCGCGAAGCGGGCGCACCCGTTGGTGGCGAGCTCCACCGGGATCGTCGGACCGTCGACGGGCGCCGGCACCTCCGGGGCGCGCCACGAGGTGTCCAGGATCGCCGCCAGGTCGCGGGCGACGCCCAGCACGCTGAGGTGGTCGCCGCGGTCGGCCTGGACGGCGATCTCGATCACCGGCTCGCCGAGCGGCACCACGTCGGTGAGGTCCACGCCGAGCGGGGTGTCCGGCGGCAGGACCAGGATCCCCTCGTGGTCGTCGCCGAGTTCGAGCTCGCGCGCGGAGGCGATCATCCCGTGGGAGGTCACGCCCCGGATGGCGCGCGACTCCATCGTCATCCCGGGGATCGTCCCGCCGGGCGGGGCGTGGGCGACGACGTCCCCGACCGCGAAGTTGGCGGCGCCGCACACCACCTCGATCTCGCCCTCACCGGCCTCGCCGGTGACGCGCACGACCCGCAGCCGGTCGGCGTCCGGGTGCGGGTGGAAGTCCAGGACGCGGGCGGTGCGCACGCCAGCGGTCCCGGCACCCGGGGTCTGCACATCCTCGACCTCGAGGCCGTTCAAGCTCATCACGTCGACCAGCTCCTCCAGGGGCAGGTCGACGTCGACCATCGCGGTCAACCAGGAGAGCGGCAGCTTCACGTCACGGTCCTTGGCGGGGCGTCAGGGGTCGGGGCGGGTAGGGAGGCGGGGTGGACAGGGACGGCGAGGGACACGGGACGGTGGGGCGAGCGGGAACGGTCGGGTGAGCGTGGTCAGCACCGGGCGGGGTTGGCGGGGTCAGAACCGGGCGAGGAAGCGCGCGTCGGCGTCGAAGAAGTCGCGGATGTCCTTGACCCCGTGGCGCAGCATCGCGACCCGCTCGATCCCGATCCCGAAGGCGAAGCCGCGGTAGCGGTCGGGGTCGATCCCGCACATCGACAGCACGTTCGGGTCCACCATCCCCGCACCCAGGATCTCCAGCCAGCCGAGGTTGCCGCCGGGCTCGTCGAAGGAGACGTCCACCTCGGCCGAGGGCTCGGTGAAGGGGAAGAAGGAGGGCCGCAGCCGGATGTCGCGGTCCGCGCCGAACATCGCCCGGGAGAAGGACAGCAGGGTGCCGCGCAGGTCGGCCATGGTGATGTCCTCGCCGACGACGAGCCCCTCCACCTGGCTGAACACCGGCGAGTGGGTCGCGTCGACGGTGTCGGCCCGGTAGGTCCGGCCGGGCACCACCACCGCGATCGGGGGCGCCTGGGTCGTCATCACCCGCGCCTGCACCGGCGAGGTGTGGGTGCGCAGCACCACGTCGTCGAACCCGGCCACGTAGATCGTGTCCATCTCCTGGCGGGCCGGGTGGTCGGGCTCGATGTTGAGCAGGTCGAAGTTGTAGGCGCCCGCCTCCGCTTCCGGGCCCTCGGCGACCTGGTAGCCCATGCCGATGAACACGTCGATGATCTCGTGCTCCACCTGGGTGAGCAGGTTCGGCCGGCCGGGAGGCAGACGTCGAGGTGGCAGGGTGAGGTCGAGGCGCTCGTCCTCCAACCGGGCGGCCAGTGCGGCGGTCGCGAGCTCCTCCTCCCGCACGGCGTGGGCCTCGTCGAACGCGGCGCGGAACCCGTTGAGGGCCTGGCCGAGCTGCTTGCGCCCATCCGGGGTGAGGTCCTTCATCCGCTTCTGGACGCCCGTCAGCTCCGAGCGCTTGCCGGTGAAGCGCACCCTGGCCTCGTTCAGGGCGGCGGTGTCCGCAGCGTCCGCGATCGCCGCGAGGGCGTCCGCGCGCAACCTGTCCAGGGTCGCGATCGCGTCCTGGAGCCCACCGTCGGCGTCGGTCGCGGCGGTGGTGCCGGTGGGGTCGTCGCTCACAGGGGCCTCCGGCGGCCGAGGCGCGGCGGGCACGCGACCGGTCGCGGCGCTGCACGGCCAGGTCACGCCCTCCGCGCGTGCGGCCAGGTCGGTGACGGGGTCAGACGCAGGGTAGACGTCCCGCCGCACGCCTCACCATCACGGCCGCAGCCCGCCACGGCCACGGTCCGCCACGACCACGGTCCGCCACGGCCACGGTCCGCCACAGTCGCGGTCCGCCCGGCCCGCCCCCGCTAGCCGATCGTGTGGATCCTGCGGCAACTATGCCTCGGAACCCACACGGTCGCCCGACCAGGAGTCGTCAACCGGACCACGGTGCGTCCCGTGCCCGACGCGCGGCGAGCAGCACCTCGAGGTCCGCCCGCCGCGTGAACGCGACCTCGTCCAACGCGACCCCGGCGGCGATGATGCTGACGGCCTGGCCGTCGAGCAGCAGGAGCGCGGCCTCCACGCCCTCCCCGGCGATGCGCTGCGCCGGCACGGCCTCGTCGTCCACGGCGACCGTGCCGTCGACCCAACCTCCCCCCAGCTCCTCCCGACGTTGCTGGCGGTGGCGCTCGTGTTCCTGCCAGCGGGCCCGCATCCGCTGCTCCAGCTCACGACGTCCCAACCCCGCAAGCTCGTCGGGATCCGTGGGCTGACGGGCCTGTTCGTGCTCGGCGGCGATCAGCTCCCTGACGGTCACCTGCCGGACCCCCTCGAACCAGCCGTCCGGGCCACCCACCGCCGAGGCCGCTGCCGGGTCCCGCCGCCGCGTGGTGCACTCGATCCGCGGCGCCGGAGGTGGTGGGACGCCGCGGTCATCCGGTAGCGGGAGCCCGTGGTCCGCGAGCACGGTGAGGCTGGTGAGCCGTGCCCCGCCGAGTTCGCTCCCGCTCGCCGAGTGCCCACCGAGCAGCACCTCGCCGTCCCACCCGACCGGTGCCACGGCCGCGAGCTCCGGGCCCTCTCGGCGGACCAGGTCCTCGACCTGCGCCCACTCCCACGCCTGCCCAGCCCGCGGATCCCAGGCGTCCCGGAAGGGTCGTTCCCGCCGCCGGTCCACCGCGGTCATGAGCGTGCCGAGGAACGCCACGACCCCGACGGCGACCGGCGCCAGGACCACCAGCGGCCACCAGCCCGGCCGGGCGAGCACGACGGGCACCATCGCCACGGCCGCGAGCGCACCGAGCACCGCGTAGGCGACGGGCACCGGCTCGACGCGGCGCTGGGCGCGGAGCCGCTCCGACGTCTGCCAGACCCCGCGCAACGCCTGCCAGACACCACGCAGCATCGATGGTGGCTCCACGCGCCGGTACAGCGACGAGGCGCCGCTCGACGCCCCGCACACGCCGCACACCTCGATCGTCGTGCGCCAGCCCCCGCCGTCGAGGAACCAGCGGCGCCACCGGGCGAACCCGGTCAGCGGCGTGACGGCGTCGGCGCCGCACTGGGGGCACCGTCCCGGGTCGCTGACGGGGCCGCGCATCGGCTCCTCCCCCTGCCGCCGGGTGCGCGATGCTCAGTCGCGCCGGGCGCCGTTGCCGTCGAGTGGGATCTCGACGTGGACGACGGCGCCGTCGATGACCTGCTCATCGAACCAGATGCGCCCGCCGTGGGCCTCGACCAGCCCCTTGCTGACGAACAGCCCCAGCCCGCTGCCGGCCCGGTGGTCGCTGCGTCCCCGTCCGAACTTCGTGAACAGCTGGGGGGCGACCTCGGGCGGGATCCCCGGTCCGTCGTCGGCGACGCTGATGCGCACGTGGCCGCCGTGCACGGTGACGGTGCAGCGCACCGGCGATCCGGGCGCGTGGGTCAGCGCGTTGTCGACCAGGTTGGTCAGCACCTGCTCCAGCTTGTCCGCGTCCGCGAACATCGGCGGGACCGGCGCTTCGATCCGCGCGTCGACCCGCGCCCCTGGTACCCGGACCTGCGCCTTCGCGACCACGTCGCCGACCAGCGCCGCAACGTCGACCTCGCTGCGCCGCAGCCGGACCCGGCCGGCGTCGATCCGTGCCACGTCGAGCAGGTCGGTCAACAGCCGGGTCACCCGGTCGGCGTCCGCCTCGATCGTCGCCAGCATCGTGTGCTTCTGCTCGTCCGAGAAACGGTCCCACCGGGACAGCAGCGTGGTGGTGAACCCCTTCACGCTCGTGAGCGGTGAGCGGATCTCGTGGGCGACGGTCGCGACGACGTCGGCCTGGCTGCGCACGGCGGCCTCGCGACGTCCGGCGTTGCGCAGGGTCAGGAGCAGCTCACCGTCGGACCACACGCCGGCACAGGCGATCGGTCTCGACCCCCCGGGGACGGCGAGGTGGAGGACCCGCTCGGCGTAGCGCGTCCCGACGCGCGGCGGGTCGGTCGGCAGTGCCACCACGCGACCGGCGTCGTCACGGAGCACGAGCGACTCGGCGACGGGCCGACCGACGGGATCGGTGCCGCCGAGCAGCGCGCGGGCCCGGACGTTGGCCGCGACCACGGTGCCGTCGCGCACGATCACGACGCCGTCCGGCAGCCGGTCGAAGGGGTCGCGCCCTGCCGCGGTCACCTGTCACCTCCCCCGTGAGGCGATGGTCGTGCCGTCCCGTCTGCCGGCCAGCCTCCCACCGCCTGCGATCCGCGGGACGGCCATCCACCGGGATCGACCCACGGGAGCCGCACGCTACCGCGTCACGGACGGGCTCATGCGCCGCGGTGCACGGCCCGCGCAGCGGCGTAGATCGCGATCGCCGCGGCTGCCGCGACGTTGAGCGACTCCGCCCGCCCGTGGATCGGGATCGCGATCCGCCCGTCGAGGTGCGCGACGGTGTCGGGCGCGAGGCCGTGTGCCTCGTTCCCGAGCACCAGTGCCAGCGGCGGACGCTCGGACGCCAGCTCATCGACGCTCCGCTCCCCCGCCGCGTCCAGCCCGAACACCCGCTGTCCGACCGCCCGGCACGCGGCGGCCACCTCGCCGATCGGGACCTCGGCAGCGACGGCGAGGTGGTAGGTCGATCCGGCCGCGGCACGCACCGCCTTCGGCCCGAACACGTCGGCGCAGCCCGGGGTGAGGACCACCGCGGTGGCTCCCGCCGCGTCCGCGGTCCGCACGATCGTCCCGACGTTGCCGGGATCGGCGACCTCGTCGAGCACCACCAGCAGCCCGCGGCCGACGACCGCATCGAGGGTCGCCGTCCGGGTGGTGGCCAGCGCGACGACGCCCTGAGGCGTGCGGGTGTCGGCGACACGCTCCAGGACGTGCTCGGCGACGGGCACCACCTCGAGCTCAGGGGTCAGGACGCCCGTGGCGGCGAGCCGTGCACGCCCGTCCTCGGTCGCCCAGACCTCGGTGACGACCCCGGCGGCCACGGCCTCGGACACCGGCCCGGGTCCCTCCACGAGGTGCTGGCCGCGCTCGCGGCGCTCACGGCGCCGGTGCAGAGCGGCCAGGTCACGCACGCGCGGGTTCCGCGTCGAGGTGATCGGCTCCACTCGCACCTCCGCCGGGGGGACCGGACGGCCGAGCGCCGACCCCCGACGGGGTCGGCGCCGTGCCGTGACCGTGGTCAGGCCGCGTCGGCCTCGAGGGCGGTCTTCGCCGTCGCGACCAGCGCCGCGAAGGCGGCCCCGTCGCGCACGGCGAGGTCCGCGAGGTTCTTGCGGTCGACCTCCACCTCGGCGAGCTTGAGGCCGTGCATCAGCCGGCTGTAGCTGAGGCCCTCCTGCCGGGCCGCAGCGTTGATGCGGGCGATCCACAGCCGCCGCATGTCGCCCTTGCGGGCGCGCCGGTCGCGGTAGGCGTACCGCTCGGCGTGGTAGACCGCCTCCTTGGCCACCTTGAACCGGCGGCTGCGGGCGCCGCGGTAGCCCTTGGCGCGGTCGAGGACCGCCTTGTGGTGCTTCTTGGTGTGGACGCCACCCTTGACGCGTGCCATCGTGGTACCTCCTGTCGTGACGAGGGGCGCGGATCGCGCGGGGCCCCTCCGCCGCAGGTCGGATCGCGCGGATCGCGCGCCGGCCTCACTCGTTCAGCAGCCGCTTGACCCGCTTGGCTTCCCTGCCGGTGATCTCGGTCTCGCCCGCGAGCCGCCGCTTGCGGCGGGCGCTCTTGTGCTCGAGCAGGTGGGCACGGTTCTTCTGCCGCATCATCACCTTGCCGTTGCGGGTGACGCGGAACCGCTTCTTCGCGCCGCTGTGGGTCTTCTGCTTGGGCATGTCGGTGCCTCTTCGGTCACGACCCGTGGTGGGTCCGGGGGGTGTAGGGCTGTTGCGTCGGTCAGGGTCGACCGGCCGGCACAGAGCCGGCAAGCGCGGACGGCGAACGCCGTCGCGGGAGGTCGGTTGGAGGTTCGTCAGGCGGTGTTCGACCCGGCGTCGGGAGCCTCGGGAGCCTCGGAGCCCGCGGAGGCGTCGGGCGCGGGGGTCTCGGCGGGCTTGTCGCCCCCCTTGCCACCGCCACCCTTCGGCTTGGTCGGCGCGAGCACCATCACCATGTTGCGCCCGTCCACCTTCGGTGACGCCTCGATCGTGGAGATGTCCGCCATGTCCTCGGCGAGGCGGTCGAGCAGCTTCAGGCCGAGCTCGGTGTGGCTCATCTCGCGGCCACGGAACATGATCGAGGCCCTGACCTTCGCGCCGTCGTTCAGGAAGCGGCGCACGTGCCCGGACTTGGTGCCGTAGTCGTTGTCCGAGATCTTCGGGCGCATCTTGATCTCCTTCACGGAGATCTGGCTCTGTCGCTTGCGCGCCTCCTTCTGCTTCTGTTCCTCCTCGTACTTGGCCTTGCCCCAGTCGAGGATGCGGCAGACCGGAGGATCGGCGTGGGGTGCGACCTCCACCAGGTCGAGATCCTGCTCCCGGGCTCGCCGCAGGGCCTGTGCCAGTGGGACGATGCCCACCTGGGTGCCGTCGGCGTCCACGAGGCGGACCCTCGGGACCTTGATGTCCGCGTTCAGCCGGCGCTGTTCGTCGATGCTCTTGCCTCCTCGTCGTCCCGGTGGCGACCACCGGTGGTCGGGTCGATCCGGTCGGTCTCGACCGTGGCCGGTGCGGCCAGGTGGCCGCGGCGGCCGTCCGGCGGGTCCGTGAACGACGAACGGCGAGCCTCGGAGCTCGCCGTCAGGACGACCGACCCCGCCGCCGGCATCACCGGACGGACGAGGAGCGTCGACCCTGACCGGTCGTGGACCTGCCGGGTGGGTGCCTCGGGGACACCACTTCGTCTGGGTTGTCTGTGCGCATACGTCGCGCCGTCACGGGGACGGCGGCTGTCGCGAGGCTACCACGGCGCTCACGGCCCCGTCCACGGCCGTCACGGACCCCGCGTGCGTCAGCGTCCCGGGACCCACAGCCGGGAACCGGCGGACCCGCCGCCCGCCTGCCCGCCCGGCGCGGAGGACTCGTCGCGCGGTTCCGACTCCCCGGCCGGCGCGTCCTCGGCGGGCACGTCCCCCGGCTCGTCGTGGCCCTTGGCCGCGGCCGCGGCCACCTCGCGCTCACCCTCGACCTGCGCGAGCCGCAGCTTGGCGAGGACGTCGTCGAGCTGCGTCGTCAGGCCCTCGTCCACGCGGCCGCGCACGGCGTCGGTGATCGCCGCCACGACGTCGAGCAGCACCCGGGCGTCCTGGCGTCCGAGCTTGACCTGCGCGGCGTTGACCAGCGCCGAGGACACCTCGGCGAGCACCTGGTCCACCGGGGAGGACCGCAGCTGCCCGAGGTAGGCGCGGAGCTCCTCCTCGGAGGGTTCCTGCTGGCCGCCACCGGCCGCGCCGGCGGTCATCGGATCGGACGGGACATCGCTCACGCGACGCTCCTGCTCGCGGACATGATGCGCGAGCGTAGCGGCCACCTCCGACCCCGCTCGGCGCCGCCGCACCCCGGCGGCCGCACCGTGCGCGCCGACCCGAGCCACCCCCACCGTGAACACCGACCCGTGCCAGCCGTACCCGCGCCACCCGCACCGGGGTCGTGCGCAGGGTGGCGTACGCTTGCCGCCGCCGCGTGACCCGGATGGACCGCCGTGAAGACCTTCGAGACGTTGTACGCCGAGCTGGCCGACAAGGCCCGGACACGCCCCGAGGGCTCGCGCACCGTCGCCGCCCTCGACGCGGGCGTGCACGCGATCGGCAAGAAGCTGGTGGAGGAGGCGGCCGAGTGCTGGATGGCCGCCGAGCACGAGGGACCCGAACGCACCGCCGAGGAGGTGTCCCAGCTGCTGTACCACGCGCAGGTGCTGATGCTGGCGACCGGCCTCACCCTCGAGGATGTCTACGCTCACCTGTGAGCTCCACCACGGCAGCGCCGGCCGACCGCGGCCACCAGGCATCCCACGCCGCCGCACCGCCCGGCCACCCCACCCTCCCGGAGGACCACCCACCATGCTTCGTGTCGCCGTCCCCAACAAGGGCAGCCTGAGCGAACCGGCGGCCCAGATGCTCGGCGAGGCCGGGTACCGCGAGCGCCGTGACGGCCGCGAGCTCGTGCTCGTCGACGAGCCCAACGACACCGAGTTCTTCTTCCTCCGCCCGCGCGACATCGCGACCTACGTCGGCTCGGGCCAGCTCGAGGTCGGGATCACCGGCCGGGACCTCCTCCTCGACTCGGATGCCGACGCCGAGGAGATCCTGGCGCTGAACTTCGCCCGGTCCACCTTCCGGTACGCCGCCCTGCCGGAGGCCGCGACCCGGGTCGAGGAGTTCGCCGGCAAGCGTGTGGCGACCAGCTACGGCGGGCTGGTGCGTCGCGACCTCGCCGCGCGCGGCATCGACGCCGAGGTGGTCCACCTCGACGGGGCGGTGGAGACGGCCGTCCGGCTGGGCGTCGCCGACGTCGTCGCCGACGTCGTCGACACGGGGGCGACCCTGCGGCAGGCCGGGCTCCGGCTCGTCGGGGAGCCGATCCTACGCTCGGAGGCGGTCCTGATCCGCCGTCGCGGCGCCGCGTCGACCCCTGCCGTCGACCAGCTCGTCCGCCGCCTCAACGGGGTGATCATCGCGCGGCAGTACGTGATGATCGATTACGACGTGCGCACCGAGGACCTCGACGCCGCGGCGGCGCTCACCCCCGGGATCGAGTCGCCCACGATCAGCCCGCTCCAGGACCCGGCGTGGGTGGCGGTGCGCGCGATGGTGCTGCGCAAGGACACCAACCGGATCATGGACCAGCTGTGGGAGCTCGGCGCCAAGGGCATCCTGGTGACCGACATCCTCGCGTGCCGCCTGTGATCGCCACGGCGCGCCAGGACCGCCGCTGATCGTTCCGGGAGGAGAAGCGATGGGCCGGAGTGGACACATCGCCGAGATCCGCGCCGCGATCGGGAGCCGGCTGCTGTTGATGCCGTCGGTGAGCAACGCCGTGCTCGACGACGCGGGGCGTCTGCTGCTGCTGCGCCACGTCGGCCGGGCCTGGGGTACGCCCGGTGGGGCGATCGAGCCCGGGGAGACGCCCGCCGAGGCCGCCGCCCGCGAGCTGCGCGAGGAGACCGGCCTGGACCTCACGGCCCACGCGATCATCGGGGTGACCGGCGGGCCCGACCACGTGGTGCGCTACCCCAACGGTGACCGGACCGCGTACGTCACCACGATCTTCGCGGTGGCCTGGGACGGTCGCGAGGTCCGACCCGACGGCACCGAGGTGGACGACCACCGGTGGGTCACGCCCGACGAGGCGCACGCGCTCGACATGGATCCGCTCACGCGGGAGAACGTCCGGACGGTGTTCGCGTGGCTGTCGACACCTGCGCACGACCGTCCGGCCCGGTTCCGTCCAGCCGACCTGCCCCCGCGCTGACCAGCCGCGGGGCGTCAGGTCAGCCGCGTCGGGGTTCCGTTGCCGCCCACGTCGTCGGTGGCGACGCCGGCCGACGTCTCGCCGGGCGCCACCTCGGTGCAGTGGTGCAGCCCCGGGAAGGTGGCGTCGGGGTCGGTGACGAACCGCAGGCGGCGGGTCGCGCGGGTGACGGCGACGTAGAGCTGGTGGGTCCCGACGTCGTCCTCGGCGACGATGCGGTCGGGGGCGACCACGAGCACCTCGTCGAACTCGAGGCCCTTGGCGGTGCGCGGATCGAGCACCCGCACCTCCCGCAGGTCGTCGTCGACCGCGGCGGTGTCCACCGCCGCCTGCACGTCGGTGAGCAGCGACAGCGGCACGATGACCGCGATCGTCCCGTCGAGGCTCGCGACGGTCTCGCGCAGCAGGGTGGTCACGGTGTCCTCGAGGTGGTCGGTGCGGACCACCTGCGGCGGGGCGCCACCCTCGCGCACGCTCGTCGGGGCGCTGTCCGGGTCGTGGCCCGCGGCCGCGAGCACCTCGCGGGCGAGCTGGACGATCTCCACCGGGGTGCGGTAGTTGACGGTCAACCGCTCGATCGTGACGCGGCGCCGTCCGATGAGCCCGGCGATCTCCTCCCAGGTCGAGGGCTCCGCGACCCGGCTGCGCTGCGCGAGGTCGCCGACGACCGTCCAGGACGCGTAGGGGCCGCGGCGTGCCACGGCCCGCCACTGCATCGGGGTGAGGTCCTGTGCCTCGTCGACGACGACGTGGGCGAAGTCCCGGTAGGTGGGTGCCTCGACGTCCACGGGGGGCGACACCTCCGGGCCGGGGTCGCCGGTGACGCGGATCCCCGGGTCGTCCGTCGCGACCTCGGGTTCGGGCTCGGGCTCCTGACCGAGCAGGGCGTCGATCTCGTCGAGCAGCGCGACGTCGTCGATCGTCCAGCCCTCCGCCGCGTCCCAGGCGGCCCGCAGCGCCGCGACCGCGTCGGCTGCCAGCTGGTCGCCGGCGAGGTCCTCGAGGGGCACCTCCCCGTTCGCGAGGGTCGCGAGCACCTGCTCGGCGTCCAGCTCGGGCCAGAAGCAACGGCGCAGCATCGTGACCTCGGCCGCCTCGTCCATGGCGGCGTCGAACCCGGTCCCCGCACGTTCCTCGGGCGGCCGGCGTCCCGCGGCGACGTGCACCTTGCGCCACGCCCGCCACAGGGCGGCGTTGAGGGCGTCGCGGGCGGCGCCGGTGCGTTCGAGGTAGCTGGCACCGGACCGGTCGGGGCGGACCTTCTCCAGCAGGCGCGCCCGGACGGTCAGGAGGTCCTCGCCACGGACCTGGGCGGTGGTGCCCTCGAAGCTCACCCGGGTGGTGGGCGGCAGGGGCGGCAGCGCATGACGCAGCAGCCGGCGGCACACCTCGACCATCGCCAGGTCGCCCTTGATCGCGCCGATCGCGGAGCGGTCCCAGCCCCGCACGGCCACCCCCGGCGGCGCGAGGGCCTCGAGGGGCCGCTGCACCGCCCGGTCCTCACCCAGCGCCGGCAGCACCCGGGAGGTGTACTCCGCGAAGGCCCGCGACGGACCGACCACCAGCACGCCCCGCCCCTCGAAGCGTTCGCGGTCCTGGTAGAGCAGGTAGGCCACCCGGTGCAGGGCGACGACGGTCTTGCCGGTCCCCGGTCCTCCGGCGACGACCAGGGTGCCGGTGGCCGGGCTGCGCACGATCCGGTCCTGGTCGGCCTGGATCGTGGCGACGATGTCGCGCATCCGCGAGGAGCGCGAGCGCGCCAGCGCCGCCAGCAGCGCGCCCTGCCCGGTGACGACCTCCAGCCCGAGCCGCTCCGCCGCCTCGTGGTCGAGCACCTCGTCGTCGAGGTCGAGCAGCTCGCGCCCGCGCGTCGTCAGGGTGCGGCGGCGGGCCACCCCGTGCGGGTTGGCGGCCGTGGCCTGGTAGAAGGACGCGGCGGCGGGGGCGCGCCAGTCGACGAGCATCACCTCGCCGTCCTCGTCGACCACCGAGACGCGCCCGATGTGGAGGTGGTCGCCGTCGGCGAGGTCGAGGCGGCCGAAGGCGAGCGACTCGACGTCCCCGAAGGTGTAGCGGGCCGCCCGGGCGGCGTGGTGGTGGGCGGTCACGTCCCGTTCGAACCGGGCCTGGAAGGTCGACCCCGAGCGGTCGGCGACCGCGGCGGCCAGCCGGGCGTCGGCGCGCTCGCGCAGCTCCTCGACGCGGTCGTGGATCCGCGCGAGGTGCGCCTGCTCCTCGGCGAGGGCGCGGCGCTTGGCCCCCGGCGGCGGCACCGGCGGCGACGGGGTGGACTCGGGGACGGTCACAGCGCCTTGAGGACCCTCGCCATCTCGATCGCGGTCACGGCCGCCTCCGCACCCTTGTTGCCGAGCTTGCCACCGGCGCGCTCCACCGCCTGCTCCCAGGTGTCCGTGGTCAGCACCCCGAAGGCGACGGGCACGCCGCGCTGGCGGGCCACGGCCGCGCAGCCCGACGCCGCCTCCCCCGCGACGTAGTCGAAGTGGGGGGTGGCCCCCCGCACCACGCAGCCCAGCGCGATCAGCGCGTCGACCGTCCCGCCGGCCGCCAGCGAGTCCAGGACGATCGGCAGCTCCCACGCACCGGGGACCCTCACGATCGTGACGTCGGCCGGGTCCGCTCCGTGCCGGGTGAGCGTGTCGAGCGCGCCGGCCACCAGCCGGTCGACGACGGCGTCGTTGAAGCGGCCGGCCACGATCGCGACCCGCAGACCGGTCGCATCGAGGCTGCCCGCCACCTCGCGGGGTTCGTTGGTCACCTCGGTCCCTCCTGGGCGCGTGAGCCCGCCACCTGGGCGTTGGACGCGTCACGGTCGTCGAGGTCGTCCCGGCCCGCAGCTTCCACCTCGCCGTCGACGGGAGGTGGTGCCATCCCGACCCCGCGGAAGGGCTTGACGACGGCGGGCGGGGCCGCCGCCCGCTGCTTGGCGATGTCCCCGACCCCGGAGGACATCACCAGGTCCTCGCCGCTGAACTCGTGGCCCATCAGCTCGCCCTTCGCGCGCAGGTAGCGCTCGTTGGACAGGTTGGGCAGCACCTCGACCGGCACCCGCTCCACGATCGACAGGCCGAACCCGCCGAGGGCGGCGCGCTTCGCCGGGTTGTTGGTCAACAGCCGCAGCGTCGACAGGCCGAGGTCGGCGAGGATCATCGCGCCGGTGCCGTAGTCGCGGGCGTCGGCGGGCAGCCCCAGCGCGAGGTTGGCCTCGACCGTGTCGGCCCCACCGTCCTGCAGCTCGTAGGCCTGTAGCTTGTGGAGCAGCCCGATGCCACGGCCCTCGTGCCCGCGCAGGTACACGATCACGCCCTGCCCCTCCTGCGCGATCCGGGCCATCGCCAGGTCGAGTTGCGGGCCGCAGTCGCAGCGCAGGGAGCGGAACACGTCACCGGTGAGGCACTCGGAGTGCATCCTGACCAGCACGTCGGGCTTGCCCTCGGGGTCACCGTGGAGCAGCGCCAGGGGCTCCTGCCCGTCGGCCACGGAGCGGTAGCCGACGACGGTCCACTCGCCGTAGGGGGTCGGCAGGCGCGCCGTGGCGACCCGTTCGACCAGCCCCTCGCGTTCCCGCCGGTAGGCGATCAGGTCGGCGATGGTCACCATCAGCAGGCCGTGCTCCGCCGCGAAGGCGGCGAGGTCGGGCACCCGTGCCATCGTGCCGTCAGGGTTGACGACCTCGCAGATCACGCCGGCGGGACGGCGACCGGCCAGCCGTGCCAGATCCACGGCGGCCTCGGTGTGCCCCGGCCGCCGCAGCACGCCTCCGGGGTGGTAGCGCAGCGGGAAGATGTGGCCGGGTCGGGAGACGTCGTCGGGGCCGGATCCCGGGTCGGCCAGGACCTGGCAGGTCCGTGCCCGGTCGGCGGCGGAGATGCCGGTGGAGGTGCGCTCGACCGCGTCGACGCTGACGGTGTAGGCGGTGCCCTTCGGGTCCTGGTTGCGCTCCACCATCATCGGGACCTCGAGCCGGTCGAGGTCCTCCCCCAGCAACGGGACGCACACCACCCCGCTGGTGTGGTTGATCATGAAGGCGAGGCGCTCCGGGGTGGCCGCATCGGCGGCGAGCACGAGGTCGCCCTCGTTCTCGCGGTCCTCGTCGTCGACGACGATCACCATGCCGCCGTCGCCGATCACCGCGATCGCCTCGTCGATCGTCGCGAACACCGTCCCCTCCCCTGCTGCGGACCCTGCTGCGGACTCACCCATCGATGCGCACCTCCGCCGCGCCGGCCGTCGCCTGCGCGGCGGTCTCACCCCGCGCGTCGTCCGACGGCACGTAGGGCGAGGCCACGCCCGCCTGCACGAGCCGTTCAACGTACTTGGCGATCACGTCGACCTCGAGGTTGACCGGGTCGCCCGGCGCCACCGTGCCCAGCGTGGTGACCGCCAGCGTGTGGGGGATCAGCCCGATCCGGAAGGTGGCGGGCGCGGGCAGGTCGACGATCGTCAGGCTCACCCCGGCCACCGTCACCGATCCCTTGGCGACGAGGTAGCGGTCGAGGTGCGCCGGCGCGCGCACCGTCAGGAACACCGTGCCGGGCTGCTCCTGGCGGTCGCGGACCTCGCCGACGCCGTCGACGTGGCCCTGCACGAGGTGCCCACCGAAGCGGGTGTCCGCCCGCATCGCCCGTTCGAGGTTCACCGGCGCTCCCGGGGTGAGGTCCCCGAGCGCGGTGGCGTTGAGCGTCGCCGCCATCAGGTCGGCGGTGAACCCCTGCTCGGTCAGCTCGGTGACGGTCAGGCAGCAGCCGCTCACCGCGATCGAGTCCCCCAGCGCCGCGTCGCGGACGACCTCGGCGGCGCCGATGTGCAGGCGGGCCCGTTCACCGTCGCGGTCCAGGGCGACGACGGTGCCCACCTCCTCGACGATGCCGGTGAACATCAGGTGTGCCTCCGAGGGGGATCGCGGCGGGGCTCGGGGGTGGGATCGTCGCCGGGGACGGTGCCGGGGTCGCGGCGGCGGACCAGGTGCACGATCGCGTCGGCGCCGGCCCCGCCCAGACGCTCGAGCCGCCAGGCCGACCCGGCCGGCGGCGTGAGCGCCGGAACGACGACGGTACCGCCGTCGTGCCGCCCGATGTGCACGACCAGCCGGTCCACCAGGTCGGCGGCGAGCAGGGCCGCGGCGAG
>SKNO01000172.1 GCA_007120465.1 Nitriliruptoraceae bacterium | reverse complement strand
GCTGGAAGATGTTCACCCGGAAGCGGGCGAGCCCGGGCACCGAGTACGACATGTCCAGCTCGAGGTTGTTCTCGAACGCCTCGCGCTGCTTCTGCGTCATGATCGCGTACAGCATCTTCTGCAGCTCGTCGGGCACCAGCCGCGGGTACTCGTCGAGGTGCATCAGGTCACCGTCGATGCGCAGTGCGGGCGGGATCCCGGTGGTGAGGTGCAGGTCCGAACCGCCGCGCTCGTGCAGCTCCTTCAGCAGGTCGTCGAGGTCGACGGTGCTGCGGTCCTCCTCCATCACCGTCGCGACCGGCTTCTTGGTCTCCTCGGGCGGGACCACCGTGGACTCGGACCCGGCCCGGTGGGCGTAGTCCTGGTCGTCCAGCCACTGCGCGTGGCGCGCGATCGCGTCGTTGAGCGACCGGCGCGACGCGAGGCCGAGCCGTACCCGCTGCCCGGTGACCCGCTCGATCTTCTCGACCACCTCGGCACGGTTGGGGTCGGCGACCGCGACCAGCAGCGCCGCGTCCTCGTCGAACCCGACGGGCAGCGCGTTAAGGTCGCGCAGGATCGGCCCGGTCAACAGCCCGACCGCGTTCTCGTCGACGTTGGCGCCGTCGACCTGGAGGTAGGGCATGCCGAGCGAGGCCGCCAGCGCCCGCACCAGGTCGGCCTCGCCGGCCAGCTGGAGCGCGACCAGCGTCTTCGCCAGGCTCCCGCCGTACTCCTCGCGGCGCCGCTCGGCCTCCGCGAGCTGCTCGGCGCTCAGGACCCCCTGGTCGACCAGGATCTCACCCAGTCCGGCCATCGCCCTGTCCTTCCCTCGTCATCGTCGTCGTGGTGGCCACGCTAGTCGCCACTACCCGGTGCCCGGTGCATGTCTTCGACCGGCTCAGATGATCACCCGCCCGATCTCCTCGATCGTGGTGCGCCCGAGCAGGACCTTGCTCAGCCCGTCCTCACGCAGGGTGCGCATCCCCTGCTCGACGGCCACGCGCTCGATCTCCTCCGACGAGGCACGGGCGACCGCCAGGCGTTCGATGTCCTCGGTCACCGTCATCACCTCGTGGACGGCCATGCGGCCGCGGTAGCCGGTGTTGGAGCACGACGAGCACCCCACGGCGTGGGGGATCTCCGGCCGTTCAGCCACGATGTCGTCGTCGAAGCCCGCTTCCTTGAGCACGAAGGCCTCGGGCCGCTTCATCTCGACGCACTTCTTGCACACCCGTCGGGCGAGCCGCTGGGCCAACACGCAGTCGATCGCCGAACCCACCAGGAAGGGCTCGATGCCCATCTCGGTGAGCCGGGTGACCGCCGACGGGGCATCGTTGGTGTGCAGGGTGGTGAGCACCAGGTGGCCGGTGAGCGCGGCCTCGACGCCGATCTGGGCGGTCTCGCGGTCACGCATCTCCCCCACGAGCACGATGTCGGGGTCCTGACGCAGGATCGAGCGCAGCGCCGACGCGAAGGTGAGCCCCACCTTGTTGTTGACCTGGACCTGGCTGATGCCGGGCAGCTGGTACTCGACCGGGTCCTCGGTGGTGACGATGTTCACGCCGGGCTGGTTGAGCACGTTCAGCGTGGCGTACAGCGTCGTCGACTTCCCGGACCCGGTCGGGCCGGTCACCAGGATCATGCCGTAGGGCTTGGTGTAGGCCTCGCGGAAGCGGTTGTTGTTGTGCTCGAGGAACCCGAGGTCGTCCAGGGTGAGCATCACCGAGGTCTTGTCGAGGATCCGCATCACGATCTTCTCGCCGTACACCGTCGGCAGGCTCGACACGCGCAGGTCGATCTTCTTCCCGCTGACCGTCAGGCCGATCCGCCCGTCCTGCGGGATGCGCCGCTCGGCGATGTCCAACTCGGCCATGATCTTCAGGCGCGAGATCACCCCGTTCTGGATCGTCCGGGGCGAGCGCATCACCTCGTGGAGCACGCCGTCGATCCGGTAGCGGACCCGCAGCTCCCGCTCCCCCGGCTCGATGTGGATGTCCGACGCGCCGTCCGCCACTGCCTGCGAGATCAGCAGGTTCACGAACCTGACGATCGGCGCTTCCTCGGTGGCCGCCTTGATCTCGCTGAGGTCCGTGTACTCGTCGTCGTCACCGGCCAGGTCGCTGGCGACCGACTCGATGTCCTCGGTCATCGACCCGTACCGGCCGATCGCGTCGAGGATGTCGTCCTTGGTCGCGACCACCGCCTCGACGTCCATCCCGGTGACGGTGCGCACGTCGTCGAGCGCGACCACGTTGGACGGGTCGCTGGTGGCGACGATCAGCTTGCCGTCGGTGACCCGGATCGGGATCACGATGTGGCGGCGCATCAGCGCCTCGGTGACCATCGTGGTCGCGCGCCCGTCGATCTCGGAGTCCGTGAGGTCGACGAACTCCATCCCGATCTGCGTGCTGAGCGCCGCCACCAGGTCCTTCTCGGTGACGATGCCGCGCTGGATCAGCACGCGTCCGAGCGAGCGGCCGGTCTCGTTGTGCTCGTCGACGGCGTCCTGGAGCTGCTGCGGCGTGAGCAGCTCGCGGTCGACCAGGATCTGTCCCAGCGGTTTCATGCGGTCCCCACGTTGGCGTCTTCGGGTGCACGGCGGAGTCGGGCCTGCACGGTGCGCAGGAAGGTGATCAGGGCCCGCTTGACGTCGTCGCGGTTGCGGACGTCGGCCACCAGGACCGGGACGTCGTCGGGCACCTCGAGTTCACGGCGGGTCTCGGCGACCGCCTCGTCGGGGTCGCGGCCGGCGGCCTTGTTGATCACCACGATCGAGGGCACGTCGGCGAGCGCCTCGAAGTGGTCGCGGACCCGGCGCCCCTCGAGGTAGGAGCCGGGGCGGGAGGCGTCGACCAGCAGCACGAACCCGAGCATCCCTTCGGCGAGGATGTCCCACATGAACTCGAACCGGTCCTGGCCGGGGGTGCCGAACAGGTACAGGGCGACGTCGGACCCGACGGTGATGCGTCCGAAGTCCATCGCCACGGTGGTGCGCCCGTGCCCGTGCACGTCGTGGTCGGAGACCTCACGTTCCGTCGAGAGGACCGTGATCTCCGAGATCGTGCGGATGAAGGTGGTCTTGCCGGCGTCGAAGGGGCCGGTCACGACGATCTTCACCGTCCGGGGACGGCGACGTCCGCGGACGGGAGACGGGGGCGGCGGAGGCGCCATCTACAGCTCCTCCACGCCGTCGATCAGCCGGTCGATGAGGTCATCGTCGATCGACGGGTCGGTACGCAGCCGGTCGGCGCGCACCTTGGTCCGCAGCCCGCTGGACGCCTCGTCCGAGGACGCCACGTCGGCGGCCACGGCGGTGAGATCGGCGCGACCCTCCTCGGCGGCTGGCGGGGCCGGGGGTGCGTCCAGGCGGTCGTCGGGCGACGGCGCCGGCGGTTCGTCGAGGGACGGCGCGGGCGGTTCGTCAGGGGACAGCGCGGGGAGCTCGTCGCCCCAAGCGGCGCGGGCGTCCGCCGCCGCCACCTCGGCGTCCTCCGCAGCGCTGTCAGGCCCCGTGTCGGGCAGCACCAGGGTGTCGTCGTCCTCGACCGAGGCCGCACCGAAGGCACCGGCGGCGTCGGCCGCGGCACCGGGGTGGCGGCGTGCCTCGATGTCCTCGATGCGGGCGATCGCCTCGGCGAGCCCGCCCTCACCCCGCGTGTCGCCGTTGCTGAGGGCCACGAGCCCCTGGTCGAGCAGGTCGATCAGCGCGACCCGGGTGTCATAGGCGCCCCGCCCGGACAGCGCGGCGATGTCGTCGATCGTGTGCTTGCCGTCGACGAACATCAGCACGCCCCAGGACGTGGAGGGGATCGTCACGTCACGGGGTGGCATCGGCGAGGTCAGCTGCACGACCTGGCCGCCGGGCCCGACGCGTTCGGTGAGCGCGTCCCAGCCCTCGACGCGCTCGCGGGCGTCCTCCATCACCTGCTCGATCGACAGGGCGAGGTCGGGGTTGATGCCTTCCGCGGCGTCCGGGTCGGCCTCGAACCGGAAGGCGCCCTCGGGCCAGCGCAGCAGGTGCCAGAGGGACTCCAGCGCGTGGTTGCGACCCACCTGCTGGGCCACCTCGAGGTCGAGGTGGCCGCGTTCGACGAGGGTGCTGAGCAGCTCGCGGTCGCTCGGGAGGACCTCCGCCTCCTCCAGGGCCTCGATGATCGGCGCCGGGCCGAGGTAGCCCAGCCCGAGGAGCCGACGCACCACACCGATGTGGGTGACGTCGGGGGTGACGTCCATCAACTGGCCCTCGGCGAGGATCATGCGACCCGCGTGCCGGGGCCCGTGCAGCAGCAGCCGCCCGGACTTCCTGCTGTAGCCCAGGAGTTGCAGGATCTCCCCGAGGGAGAAGTCGGTGAGGTCGCCTTCCAGCACGGTGATCCCCTCAGCCCGTCGAGGTCGAGCTGTCGGCCGCGCGGTCGCGGACCAGGTCCAGCGGTCGCGGGTCGGAGCTTGCGGGCTGCTCGGCGGACGGCGGCGGTGGCGGCACGGGCGCCGGCGTGGACGGAGCGGCCGGCT
>SKNO01000048.1 GCA_007120465.1 Nitriliruptoraceae bacterium | reverse complement strand
GGACCCCTCGCGGGCCCGTTCGTTCTTCGGCCGGCCGTCGGTCCGGCCGGTCCGCCGCTCCGGGCGGTCGCTGCGCGAGGTGGGACGCCCCCGGCCGCCGCGCTGCTCGTGGTACTCGTCCACCTGGTCGCGCACCATCGCGTCCCACGGCTTCTCGTCGGGGAGGTCGAACAGTGCGGTGAGTTCGGGTGAGGTGGAGAACACCGGCAGCACCTCGGACTCCGTGGCGCCGACCGCCTTGCGGATCACGTTCAGGCGGTCGGCCTCGTTGAACTCCGCGAAGGTGATGGCGACGCCGGATGCGCCCGCCCGCGCGGTCCTCCCGATGCGGTGCAGGTACATCTTCTCGTCGTCGGGGCAGTCGTAGTTGACCACGTGGGACACACCGGAGACGTCCAGCCCGCGGGCGGCGACCTCGGTGGCGACCAGCACGGTGGCCTTGCCCGACCGGAAGCGGTCGAGGTTCTGCTCACGGGAGCTCTGCCGGAGGTCGCCGTGGATCGGCACCGCCGGGGTACCGAGCCCCGCGAGCTCCTCGACCAGCCGGTCTGCCATGTGCTTGGTGCGCACGAACACGTACACGCCGCCCCGGTCGGGGGTCTGCAGGATCCGGGCGAGCACCCGCGGCTTGTCCATCCGGTGGACCTGGAAGAAGTGCTGGGTCACCTCGGGTGCGGTGTGCTTCTCCTCGTGGTCCGCGCGGGTGAAGGTCGGGTGGTGCATGTAGCGTCGGGCGAGCCGCACGATCGCCGTCGGCATCGTCGCCGAGAACAGCATCGTGTGGCGGTCCACGCCGGTGGAGGCCTCGATCAGCCGCTCCACGTCGGGCAGGAAGCCCATGTCGAGCATCTCGTCGGCCTCGTCGAGGACCAGTTGGGTCACCTGGGACAGGTCGAGGTTGCCGCGGTTCAAGTGGTCGAGCAGCCGTCCCGGCGTCCCGACGACGACGTGCGCGCCGCCGCGGAGGGCCTCGATCTGCTCCTCGTAGGGGACCCCGCCGTACACGACCACGGAGGACAGGTCGAGCACCTCGCCGATCGACAGGTCGTCGTGGACCTGGTTGGCGAGCTCGCGGGTCGGGGTGACCACCAGCGCCTGGGTCACCTGACGGGACGGGTCGATCCGCTGCAGCAGCGGCAGCCCGAAGGCCAGGGTCTTGCCGGTGCCGGTGCGGGCCTGACCGATCAGGTCGTTGCCCTCGAGGGCGAGCGGGAGGGTCAGCTCCTGGATGGGGAACGGGTGGGTGATGCCTCGCTGCTCGAGCGCCTGGCACAGCGCGTCGTGCACACCGAGGTCACGGAAGGTCTTCGTCACGTGCATCTCTCGTCCAGGCGATCCCCAGCGCTGGCGGGTGCACGGGCGGGTGATCGCGACTCGTCGTCGTCCCGGTCCTGATGGCGGGACGGGCCCCGAGGCACAGGTCGAGGTGGACTGGCGACCGTCGAGGCGACACCTCGACGGTCATCCGCGAACGCGGTGACCTGCGAGCGGGAACGCACGCGGCCGGGAGCTCCCGGAGCCGCAGTGCGTGCGTGCAGCCTACCGGAGATGCCGGTGCCCGGCCCGGAGGCGGCGCCCGGCCCATCGTCGGAGCCCCGTGGGCGCCGTGTCGCGCTAGCGTCGCCACCCACGCCCCGACGGGAGGGCGACGCGTGGACGGTCACCTCGCTCGTGCCGAGCAGCTCGTCCTGCGCTACGTCGACCACATCCGCGATCACGCGCCGGTGGAGGCCACCCGCCTGGGGCTGCCCGACCGCGACGGGGACCTGCCCGACCTCGACCCGGCATCGCTGGCGACGGGCAGCCGCGACCTCGCGGTGCTGGCGGCGGAGGTCCGGGCCGCGCTCGGGGCGATCCCGGCCGACGGCGTCGGCGACGACCGCGAGGCACGGGACGACCTGCGTCTGCTGGCGGACGAGCTGGCGTACCGGCGGTTCCTGCTGGACCTCAGGCCACGGTACGTCTTCGACCCGCTGGCGGCGCTCGAGACGGTCGCCTCCGGCATCCACGAGCTGCTCCGGCGCGTCGACGTGCCCGAGGAGGAGCGCTGTCGGCGGCTCGAGGCGGCCGCCCAGCGCGCCCGGCGCGTCCCGGTCCTGCTGGAGCAGGCAGGGTCGCTGCTGATCAGCGCGCCACAACCCCACCTCGACGTCGCCCTCCAGCGGCTCCCGGCCCTGATCTCGCTGATGCGCGACTCGCTGCCACGGCGTGCGGAGGAGCTGGGTGTGGACGTCTCCCCGGCGCGCGATGCCGGCGAGGTGGCCGCGGAAGGGCTGGAGGCGTACGGGGCGCTGCTGGACGAGCTCGGGGCGTCGGGGGAGTGGCGGCTCGGTCCCGAGGACCACGCAACCACCCTGCGGACGGCGGTCGGGACCGCGATGGCGCCGTCGGTGATCGAGGCGCGGGCCCGGGTGTGGTGCACGGCCCTGCGCGAGGAGATGGCGGAGCTGTCCGCGTCGACCTGGTCCCGACGGTTCCCGGGGGAGCCGGTCCCGGCCGACGCGGACGAGCGGATCCGCCGGACCCTCGAGGACGTCGCCGACCGGGCCGTCGCCCCCGACGAGCTCGTCCCCGAGGTGCGCTCGGCCGTGGCCGAGGCCCGGGCCTTCGCCCGCACGTCGGGGCTCACCGACGTGCCACCCGAGGACCGGCTCAGCCTCGTCGAGGTGCCCGGGTACCTGCGGGGGCTGGCGGTCGCCTTCGTGACGCAGGCGCCGCCCCTCGACCCCGAGGCCGGCTGCACCTTCTACCTCACCCCGGTGCCGGAGCACTGGGACGCCGCCCAGGTCCGCTCCTACCTGCGCGAGTACAACCCGGCGCAGCTGCGCTCCCTGGCGATCCACGAGGCCTACCCGGGCCACGTCGTCCAGCTCGAGCACGCGTCCCAGCACGCCCGGCTCGCCCGCCGGCTGCTGTCCCGACCGGTGTTCGCCGAGGGCTGGGCGGTGTACATCGAGCGCGAGGTGCTCGCGGCCGGCTTCGGCGAGGGGGAGAGCTCCGCGGTGCCCCCCGAGGACCTCCGGATCACGCAGCGCAAACTGGAGCTGCGGCTCGCGGTCAACGCGATGCTGGACGTCGGGCTGCACAGCGGCGACCTCGACGACGATGCCGCGATGGAGCTGCTGCGGCGCGACGCCTTCCTGCAGCGGGCCGAGGCCGAGGGCAAGCTGGTGCGCGCGAAGGCGACGGCGGGCCAGCTCTCCGCCTACTTCGTCGGCGGTGCCGAGCTGACCGACCTGCGCCGTGAGGTCGAGTCCCGCGAGGGTGACACCTTCGACGTGCGCCGGTTCCACCAGCGCCTGCTGTCCCACGGCACCCCGACGATCGGGATCGTGGCCGACGCGCTGGCCGACGACGCCCCGATCCACCGCCCCTTCGCCGACGTCGCCTGACGGCCGTCGGTCACCGGGTCGAGGGGTGGCCCTCACGCGCCAGGTGCAGCGCCTGGGAGGGGGTCATGTCGACCCGCGGTGACGGTGCCTCGAGCCGTTCCGCGTGCACCCGGACCCTGGTCCTAGACGGCATGGGCGCAGGGTGGGCGCTGGGCGCATCCGGCGTGCGTTCAGCGCCATAGGGTGGTCGTTCGCTCACCGTCCGTAGAGGTTGCCGGGCGGTGAAGGCGACCGTGGCGGTACGGTGTCCGACGTTCGATCCGCTCTGCGGCCGCTTCCGCCGACGGAACAGGGCCATCGCTGTCTCCCTCCGGCCGGGTCTCGGGGCCAGCGGGGTGAGGCGGCCCGGCGAGGCAGGAGGCAGGATACGGGGGAGGTGACCTTGGGGCGATCAGGCGGGGAACGTGACGTGAGCGACAGGGACGAGGCGGCGGTGCGTCCGATACCGACCCACGCGGAGCTCGAGCGGGCGCTGACGTCGGTCCCGGGTGTCGAGGAGGCCCACGTCACCGTGATGCCCGAGACCGGCAAGAGCCGTCTGCGCATCCGCCTGTCCAACGCCGAGGACGCCCCCACGGTGTCCTGGGCGATCGCCGCGACGCTCCGGGAACGGTTCGGCATCGTGCTGGACCCCGAGGCGATCCGTCCTCGCCTGAGCGCCGAGGGTCCCACCCCTGCGGAGCCGCCGGCCGACGACCGGGACGACGAGGTGTTCGACCCCGACGAAGCCGACGACACCTCGGTCGTGGTCGTCGGCGACCGGGTGATGCTGAGCGAGGCGGCCCGTGAGGTGCTCGCCGAGGTGGTCCGGCACGGCGCAGCCGGGGAGGACGAGGCGAGCGACGTCGAGGACGTGCGGGAGGTGCTGGACGCCCTGGGGGCCGTGGAGCCGCCGGCGGCGAGCGCGCCGCCAGCGGACCATCCCGGCCCGTGGGAGCACGACGTCCATGCCGGCGCTGCGGGTGCGGGAGCCGCGGACGCCGGCGACGAGGAGCTCGGGGAGGTCCCGCCGTTGGAGACGCCGGCGCCACGGGGAGCCGAGAACGACCGACTGCGGCTGGTCACCGCCGACCCGCACGCGCAGGTCCCCGAGCCACCTCGCGCTGCCGCCGAGG
>SKNO01000018.1 GCA_007120465.1 Nitriliruptoraceae bacterium | reverse complement strand
GCGGATCCCGGCGAGCCCCGGTCGGCACCGGCGTCGCCACCACCCGCCGCACCGCACGAGCAGGACGGGCTGCGCCGGGCACGACGCGGGCTGGCCGGCTACGCGCTGCTGATGGGCGGCGGCACCGCGATCGTCTTCGCCTACCTGCCCTCCTTCGCCGCGGACATCGCCGGGTTCACGACCCCCGTCGCCGGCGCGACCACGCTCGTGTTCGGGGCGACGGCGCTGATCTGTCGCCTGCTGCTCGGCGCGCTGCTGCGGCGCGACGACCAGGTCGGCCCGGCCCTGCTCACCGCGATGAGCGTCGGCGCCGCAGCCTCCATCGTCGTGCTCACGGCAGGCGCGTTCGCGCCGACGTGGCTGTGGGTCGGCACGGCGGTCTTCGGCGCGACGGGGACCACCTGGCCGGTGGCGGCGTACCTCGCGGTGCTGCGCCACAGCCCGCCCGGCGCGGCCGGCCGGCTCACGGGCTGGGTGACCGCGAGCTTCTACCTCGGCCTGTGGGCGACGCCGGCAGCTGCCGGCTGGGCGATCACGACGGTCGGCTACCACCTGGCCGGCGCCGGAGCGGTCGCGTGCTACCTCGGCGCGATCGTGCCCGCCCGTCGCCTCGCACGTCGATCGGCGCCAGCCGGGCGCTGACGCGCACGCCCCCCGTCGTCCGCCTCCGGCCATCCCGGCCGCGGCGAGCTACGACGCGTCCGGGCGGTGTCGTTGGCGGGGGTCGGCGCCGGTGTCGCGGAGGACCGCCGCCGCCTGCTTGACCGCCGCGAGGATGCCGGCGTAGCCGGTGCACCGGCACAGGTTGCCGGCCATCTCGGCACGGATCTCCCCGTCGTCCTCGGCGTCGGGGTGGGCGGCGAGGTAGCCGCACGCGCTCATCACGAACCCCGGCGTGCAGAACCCGCACTGCAGCCCGTGGTGGTCGTGGAAGGCCTGCTGGACCGGGTGGAGGGTGCCGTCCTCGGCGGCGAGCCCCTCGACCGTGGTGATCTCACGACCGTCGACCGCGACCGCGAACGTCAGGCACGACCGGACCGGTGCTCCGTCCAGCAGGACCGTGCACGCACCGCAGACGCCGTGCTCACAGCCGACGTGGGTGCCGGTCAGGCGCAGGTCGTGGCGCAGCAGGTCCGAGAGCAGCCGCCGCGGCGGCACGGTCGCGCTGCGCGGCAACCCGTTGACGGTGACGGTCACCTCGTGGAGCCGCTCGCGGGTCAGCTCGCGGACGTCGGTGGGGTCGTCCGTGGTCAGCTCGGAGGTCACGTCGCCTCCTCCGCGGTCGGCGTCGTCGGATCGGTGGTCGCGGCACGCCGTGCCGCCTCCTCCAGGGCCCGGCCGAGCAGCACCCCGGCGAGGTGGCGCCGGTACGCCCCGGTCGCGTGGATGTCGTCCCTGGGGTCGAGGCGCGCGCGGGCGTGACCGACGGCGTCGGCGGTGTCCAGCGCGTCGTGGTGCTGCCCGGCGAGCGCGGCACCGACGTCGATCACGACCGGGCGGTCCGCCACACCGATGAACGCGGCGCGGGCGGTGTCGATGCGTAGGTCAGCGTCGAGCCCGACGCGCACCGCCACGCCGGCGAGGGCGTAGTCGCCATGGCGGCGAGCCAGCTCGTGGAAGGCGGTGCCCGTCCGAGCCGGTGGGATCGGGAACACCACCTCGGTGGCGAGTTCCTCGGGCCGGACGTCGGACTCCAACGGGCCGAGGAACAGCTCGCTCCCGACGACGCGGCGCGTGCCGTCACGGCTACGCAGGACGACGGACCCGTCGAGCAGCGCCAGGACCGCGGGCAGCTCGGCCGCGGGGTCGGCGTGGACCAGCGAGCCGACCGCGGTGCCGCGGTTGCGGATCACGGGATGGGCCACGTGGTCCAGCGCCTGACGCAGCAGCGGGATCGCGGCGGTCGCGGTGTCGTCGGTGCGCAGCCGCTCGGAGGTGACGCCGGCCCCCAACGTGACGGCGTCGTCGGCCACCTCGAGGTCGCCGAGCTCACCGAGGCGGGAGATGTCCACGAGGGCCGCCGGCGTCGCCAGGCGCAGGTTCATCATCGGGACCAGGCTCTGCCCGCCGGCGAGGACCTTGCCGTCCTCCCCGAGCTCGGCGAGCAGGTCGACGGCGGTGTCGAGGTCCGGCGGGGCGTGGTAGGCGAAGGCGGGAGGCTTCACGCGACACCTCGCGGTGCCACCACCCGACGCGGACCCCAGGCCGGCACCCGACGCTGCCCCCGGTCGGGCCTCGGTCCTCCCAGCACGACGCTCCCTCGGTCGCGGACGGCGGGGACGCTACCCCACCCGACCTGGGCCCGTGTCGGCAAGGTGTGCCAGAAGGCATCCGGGGAGGCTGGCAGACCTCCGACGACCGTCCGGACACCGGCATCGAGTGGGCACCGGCCGGCGGCCTCGCCTACGGTCGGGCCGACGACGGGCACGGGAGGTGGCGATGGACCATGGGACGCTGATCCGGTCGGTGGCTCGGTGGATCGCCGACGCCCGACAGGTGGTCGCCCTGACGGGTGCCGGGGTCTCGACCGCGTCCGGGATCCCCGACTTCCGGGGGCCGCAGGGGCTGTGGACCACCCAGCCGGAGAAGGAGCGGCTGTTCTCCCTCGACGCCTACCTGGCCGACCCCGACGTGCGCCGACAGGTGTGGCAGCTGCGGCTCGAGAACCCCGCGTTCACCGCGGGACCCAACGAGGCGCACCGCGCGCTGGCCGACCTCGAACGGCGTGGGCGGCTGCACACCCTCGTCACCCAGAACATCGACGGGCTGCACCAGGCCGGCGGCTCTTCCCCGGAACGGGTGATCGAGATCCACGGCACGATCCACGAGGTGGAGTGCCTGTCCTGCGGCCGCCGGGTGCCCGCCGGTCCGGTGCTCCAGCAGGTCCGCGACGGGGACCCCGACCCAGCCTGCCCCGAGTGCGGCGGGCTGCAGAAGACCGCGACGGTGTCCTTCGGCCAGGCGCTCGATCCGTCGCTGCTCCAGCGGGCCCACGACGCGACGATGGGGTGCGACCTGATGCTCGCGGTGGGCTCGTCGCTGATCGTGCACCCGGTGGCGCTGCTGCCGCGCACCGCCCTCGAGACGGGCGCCCGGCTGGTGATCGTCAACGCCGAGGAGACCCCCTACGACGACCGGGCCGACGCGGTCCTGCGTGGCGACGCGGGCGAGCTGCTCCGGGCGATCGTCGACCACCTCGACGCCCTCCAGCAGGCCTGACCGCGCCGCCGGGTGGGCCGGGCACGACCCTGCGAACGTGTGGGTTCTCGCGCGATGGTGCACCGAGAGCCCCACGATCCCCCGGGGCACCGGGGGCGAGCCGTGGTCGGGGGTAGGTGGCCGTGTCCACACCGCCGCAGCACCTCCACGGTTCAGGCGGTCGTCCGTGGCATCCTGGAGGTGCGGCGCCCAGGTGCGACCGTGGCACCCTGGGGACCGCCGCCGATCCGCAACTCGCGGACCGTGCCGCTCCTTGCCCGCCCCACCCACCCACCGAGTGAAGGCCCCGCCGTGAGCCCTCCGTTGGACGGCACCCTGGTCGAGCTGCCCTGGGAGGAGGGCCCGCTGCTGGAGCGGTCCGGTCCGGTCGTGATCCGGCAGCTCCCGCCGCCCTGGTACGCCGGTCCGCTCGCCTCCCTCGACCTCGAGACCACCGGACGCGGCCCGGCCAGCGACCGCATCCTCGCGGTCGCCCTCTACCGCCAGGAGCCCGACCGTGCGCCCGAACCGGTCGTGGACACCCTCGTCGACCCGGGCCCCGAGGTGGAGATCCCCGAGGCCGCTGCCGCGGTCCACGGCATCACCCGGGAGCGTCTGGAGCAGGAGGGCGCACCGCCGCTCGCCGAGACCCTGGCCGAGGTCCACGCGGCGCTGTGCGAGCTCGCCGCCGAGGGGGTCGGCGTGGTGATCTACAACGCCCCCTTCGACTGGCCCTTCCTCGCCGCGGAGCTGGCACGGCTCGATCCGCCCCATGCGCTGCCGGCCTGCCGGCTGATCGACCCGCTGGTCCTGGACCGGCTCGTCGACCGCTACCGCAAGGGCAAGCGCACCCTCGAGGCCGCCTGCGAGATCTACGGCGTGGAGCTCACCGATGCGCACGAGGCGGGCGCCGACGCGCTCGCCTCGCTCGGGGTCGCCCGCGCGATCGGCCGACGCTACCCCGAGGTCGGCGAACTGTCCCTCGACGAGCTGCAGACGGTGCAGGTCGAGGCACACCGCACCTGGCGGGACGGGTTCAA
Organism: Nitriliruptoraceae bacterium; assembly: GCA_007120465.1. GTDB lineage: Bacteria > Actinomycetota > Nitriliruptoria > Nitriliruptorales > Nitriliruptoraceae > CSSed11-175R1. Next base: position 294 of record SKNO01000018.1, on the reverse strand, counting down.
CGCCTACCTGCGCCGCATCGGGGCGGATCGCGCCCCGGTCACCGGCACCTGGCCCGGCACCGCCCCCGACACTCCCGACACCCGCGGCGCCACCGCGGACGACGCCACCGCCCCCGACACCCCCGACACCCGCGGCGCCGCCGACGAGCCCCGCGGGCCCTACGGCACCAGCACCTCGGCGAGGTAGTCCGCCAGCCCGGTCGGTTCGCGGCCGAGCAGGCGCCGCAGCGTCGCCGGATCCCCCGGCGAGCCGTGCCGGTCGTAGTGCCGGAACATCAGGTGCAGCCGCCGTCG
>SKNO01000130.1 GCA_007120465.1 Nitriliruptoraceae bacterium | reverse complement strand
GTGCTGCTCCAGGAGCCGCCGCACGCGCGGCGACAGGCGGGAGGACGGCCGGGGTGCGGAGCGCTGCCCTTCGCCCGCCTCGTCGTGGCCCGCACCGTCCGACGTCGCGAGCTCGGCGATCGGCGCGCCGACCGCCACCTCGGCGTCGACCTCGACGAGCAGGCGGACCACGCGGCCGGCGGCCGGGCTCGGGATCTCGGTGTCCACCTTGTCGGTGCTGACCTCGGCGATCGGCTGCTCCACGGCGATCTCGTCACCGGGCCGGACCAGCCAGGCGACGATCGTCCCGTGGTCCACCGACTCCCCGAGCTGGGGGAGCACCACCTGCCGGGTCGTGCCCGTCTCCGCCATGACGCGTCTCCCTCACGGTCCCTCGAGCACGAGGCTAGCAATCGTTTGCACCACGACGCATCCCGGCGGCGTGGGAGCGACGTCTCGGGGCGGTGGCACCGCCTGCCCGTCGGATTGACCCCCCGGTCACGGCCGACCTAGCGTGGCAGCACCCGATCGCACGACCGGTGCCGCGGCACCGCCCATCGGATGCCCCGGAGAGGTTCATGTGGACGGTCGCGCGCTTCCACGGGGGCCCGGGTGTCGGGCGCGCCGCGTGAGCGTCGGCGGGTCGGTGTGGTGACGGGGCTCGAAGGCGCAGCGGTCGTCGAGTTCGCCGTGATCCTGCTCGCGATCGCCGTGGGGTCGTTCGTCAAGGGTGTCACCGGGTCGGGGTTGCCCCAGATCGCGATCCCCGTGATGGCAGTGTTCCTGGGCGTCGAGCGTGCCGTCGTGATCATGGCGATCCCCGGGGTCATCACCAACGGCTGGATGCTCTGGCGGTTCCGTGACCAGATGCGGCTGACCCGTGATCTGCCGGTGCTGCTCGGCTGCGGGATCATCGGGGCCGTGGTCGGCACCTTCGGGCTCCAGCGCCTCGACGCCGCGGTGCTCGCCCTCGCCGTCGCCGGGATGATCGGGGTCTACCTCGCCCTGCACGTCAGCCGGTTCGACGTCCACCTCCCCCCGTCCCGGAGCCGGATCACCGCCCCGCCGGTCGGTCTGGTCGCCGGCGCGATGCAGGGCGCGACCGGGATGTCCGGACCGCTCCTGACGACCTACCTGCACAGCTACCGGCTCCCCAAGCACGTGTACGTGGTGTCGCTGGTGACCCTGTTCCAGGTGTACGCCGTGGTGCAGGTCGGGATGCTGCTCCACCTGGGGATGTACACCACCTCCCGCCTGGTGGAGAGCCTGCTGGCGCTGGTCCCGATGATGGCGATCATGCCGCTGGGGGCGCGGTACGCGACCCGGGTGAGCCAGCAGGTGTTCGACCGCTGGGTGGTGGGGCTGCTGACGGTGACCGCGGCCACGCTGGTGTACGACGGCGTGAGGGGGCTGCTCGCGTGAGGGGGCTGCTCGCGTGAGGGCTGGCGCGGTGGCTCACCCGGCGGGATCGTCCAGGAGATCGGTCACCACGTCGGCGATCGTGGCGCCGTCGGTGTCCTTGCGGTGACCGAGGCGACGGTAGATCTCCGCAGCGCCGCGGTGGAACCCGTCCGGCAGCCCCGTGACCGCGAGGGCGTCGGCGATCTCCTCCATCTCGCCGACCCACCGCCACGCCTTCGGCGCGTTCCGGGCCGCGACGGCCTCGGTGCGCTCGGGGAGGTCGGGGATGGACCGGGACCACTCGGCCAGGAGGTCCTCCTCGACCCCCTCAACGGCGGCGAAGGCCCGCACCGTCAGGAGCAGCGCACTGCTCCCCTTGGTCCACGCCGCGTACGCCACCTTCAGGGCCGAGGCGGACGGCACGTCACCGCCGAGGACGACCGCGGTCAGCGGTTCGGGGGCGAACAGCGCAGCGACCGACGGCGCCGCGGATCCGGCGAGGTACAACCGGGTGGTGCCAGGCTCACGGGGTGGCGGGCCGATGATCCCACCGTCCACGAAGCGGGCACGGTCCCCGACGATCCCGGCGACCCGCTGGGCGGTGGCCGGTGCGATCGCGTTCGCATCGACGTAGACGCCGGTGAACCCGCACGCAGCGACCGCCTCCGCTGTCGCGATCGCCGCGTGCGGCGGACAGACCGACAGCAGCACCTCCGCCCGGTCGCAGAGGGAGTCGAGCGTGCCGACGTCGTCGAGGTCCGCTTCCTCCGCCCGTCGGCGGGTCGCCTCGCTGCGGCCCGCCGACGACCACCGGACCGTCGTGCCCGCCCGCGTCAGGCAGGCGCCGACCGCTGCCCCCATCGCGCCAGGCGACACGATCCCGACCGCGGTCATCCGGTGCTCCTCGTCGCCGACCCGGAGGAGCATAGGAACCCTGGGTGCCGTGGTCGGTGCCGACGGATGGGCCGCGTGCTCGATGTCCGTGCCGGGCGGCCACCCGTGGCGTGCGCGCAGCAGGGCCAGTGCCTCATCGGCATGGATGTCCATGTGCAGCTCGCTGCGGAAGGCCCCGAGCAGCGTCAGGTCCGCATCGAGCACGAACGTCTGGCGCCGCGGGGGCAGGGGACCGGGGTGCTGGACGCCGAAGCTCCGGGCGATCGTCCCATCCGGGTCGCTGAGCAGGGGGTCGTCCAGGTCGTGCTCGGCGGCACGCGGGCCGGGTTCGACGCCGGCGGGCCCGCTGCACCGGGCTGCACCGTTGCGCGCACCGCCTCTGCGGTGCCCGCACACCCTCTCCGGTGCCCGCACGGGGTGAGCAATCGATTGCACCATGCGCTATACCTCCAACCGACACGTCGGGAAACGTGCGACGAGAGGGACAACGATGGCTGAGCGACGTCTGCTGCGCGGCGGGACCGTGCTGTCCATGGACCCCGAGATCGGTGACCTCGCCAGAGGCGACGTGCTGATCGAGGACGACCGGATCGCGGCGGTGGGGCCCGACCTCGACGTGGGGGACGCCGAGGTGCTCGACGCGACCGGGCGGATCGTGCTGCCGGGGTTCATCGACACCCACCGCCACACCTGGGAGACCGCGATCCGCGGGTGCGCGCCGAACGCGACGCTGGACGACTACTTCGTCGAGGTGCTCGACACCTTCGCGCCGAAGTACCGCCCCGACGACGTGTACGCGAGCAACCTGGCCGGCGCGCAGGAGTGCCTCAACGCCGGGATCACCACCCTGGTCGACTGGTCGCACATCAACAACACGCCCGAGCACCCCGATGCCGCGATCGCCGCGCTGCGCGAGACGGGCATCCGATCCCAGTACGCCTACGGCAGCGCGAACACCTCGCTGGCCGACTACTGGTTCGAGTCCCAGATCGTGATGCCGGCCGACGACGTGCGTCGGGTCCGCGACACCTACTTCTCGTCGGACGACGGGCTGCTCACGATGGCCCTGGCGACCCGCGGCCCGGGCTTCTGCGTGGACGACGTCGTCACGGCCGAGTGGCAGCTCGCCCGCGAGCTCGGCATCCCGGTGACGGTGCACGTCGGCATGGGGCGGCTCGCCGGGCGGTTCGGGATGGTCAAGCAGCTACGCGACCTCGGACTGCTCGACCAGGGCACCGTCTACATCCACTCGTGCTACCTCGACGACGAAGAGTGGCAGCTGGTCAAGGACAGCGGCGGGCACATCTCGGTCGCTGCGCAGGTCGAACTGCAGATGGGGCACGGATGCCCGCCCGTCGGCCGGTCGCGACAGGTGGGCCTGCGTCCGAGCCTCAGCATCGACGTGGTGACGACCGTGCCCGGCGACATGTTCACCCAGATGCGGGCCGCCTTCGGCAACGAGCGCTTCCTCGTCAACAGCGAGTGCTGGCAGCAGGACGTCGACGTGCCCGACACGATGCTCACGGCGCGCGAGGTCCTGGAGATGGCGACGATCCACGGCGCCGAGGGCGCCGGCCTCGCCGACCGGACCGGGTCCCTGACACCCGGCAAGCAGGCCGACGTGCAGGTGATCGACGCGACGGCTCCGAACATGGCCCCGCTGATGAACCCCGTGGCCGCGGTGGTGCTGTCCGCCGACGTGTCCAACGTGGAGACGGTCATGGTCGCCGGCCGCACCGTCAAGCAGGACGGCAGGCTCGTCGGCGGGTTCGACCGGGCGCGTCAGCTGGTCGAGGACTCCCGCGACTACCTGGTCTCGCAGGTCGAGCGGCAGCCGGACTGGATCGCGACCTGAAGGCACGCCAGGGGAGCTCCGGTCGAGGGAGCGGCCGGGGCTCCCACCCCTCCCCTGCGCACCACGCGCCACCCGAAGGAGTCGCCGTGACCACCCCCCGCCACCTCGTCCGCAAGGCGTCCGACCTCGACCTCACGGTGCCCCCGGTCTTCGCCGGGCACAGCCAGGGGTTCACGCGCTGGGCCGCGGTCGACGCGACCGGCCCGTCGGTGCACATGGGGTTCGGCATCGCCGAGCTCGCCCCCGGTGGGACGATCGACTGGCACCTCCACGACGTCGAGGAGAGCTTCTACGTCCTCAGCGGCGAGGTGGTCTGCGAGACGGGGGAGGGCACCTTCCTCCTCCGTGAGGGCGACTACGGCGTGTTCCCCGTCGGGGCGCCCCACGCCTGGCGCAACGTCGGCGAC
>SKNO01000111.1 GCA_007120465.1 Nitriliruptoraceae bacterium | reverse complement strand
CGGAGGATCAGCCCTTCGGACCGGCGTGCGGCGGGGGGCCGTTGCCGTTGCCCCGGCCGTTGCCCCGCCCGGTGGTCGCCTCGCCCTTCGGACCGCCGGCGTGGTCGGGGCGACCGGCGTGCGCCGGCGGACCGCCGCGGCTGTCGCCTGCCTCCTGGGTCTCGAGGTCCTCGTCGGCGGTCGCTTCCCCGTCGGCCTTGGCGATCGCGACCTCGGCGCAGCGACGGTCCTTGATGCCGAGGAACTCCGCGGCCTCCGTGGCCGTTTCGAAGTCGAGCTCCTCGTGCGCGCCGCTGTGCGGGCCCTGGCGAGCCGCGTAGCTGACGAGCTGTCCGCGGATGCAGCCCCAGTCCGAGGGCAGGGAGCGCACCCACTCGGAGAAGCCCTGCGCGCCCTCCCCGTCCTCAGGATCGTCGAGTTCCTCCTCGGGACCTTCCTCCTCATCTTCGGGGACCTCGTCGTGGTACGAGCCACCGTTGCAGACCCCCGACCCTTCGTACTCCTCGGCGCAGGCGTCGGCCATGAGCTGGAGGTTCTCCTCGTCGCTCGGCAGCTCCTGGACGATCTCGACGACGTCGTCGTCGGACGCCGTCCCGAACCCGGGTGCGGCGATCGCCGCCCCGCCTCCCACGACCACGATCGCGGCTGCCGCCACGCTCGCCTTGGTCGTCAACGTGCCCCTGATCAACTCGACGATGCTCCGCACGGTTCGTCCCCAGGTCGTTCCGGATGGTCTGGTCCCCCTGCCGGCATCGGGCAGCGCGGCGTCGACCTTGAGCGCTGGCGCGGAGGACGCGCACCGGGCGCGCGGATCGGGACCCGCGTCCTACCCGTCCGGCGTTGCGAGGTCGCGACGGCGCCGTGCACCTCACCGACGGTGCTCTCCCCGCGCGTCAGGCCCGCAGGACGTTGGCGAACACCAGCCACGCCAGCAGGGTCTTCGCGGCCAGGCTGAGCACGATGTAGGCGTACTCGCCGAACACGTAGTCGCGCCACCGACCGACCTGCGCGTACTGCAACGCCATGTTGACCGCGAAGGACCAGAACAGCACCAGCTGGAAGCCGTAGATCGCGTACACGAACCCAGGGACGTCACCGCCAGCCGCGACGAGGTAGATGCCGAGGACCACCCACGGGACCGCGCCGGCGAAGGTGCCGTACCCGAACGCGCTCCAGTCGGCCCGTCCCGGCACCTCGCGCCGCTCCATCAGCAGGCCGAACAGGATCATGCAGGTGTTGACCGCGAAGATCGCCACGATGGCTGCCAGGTCCCAGATCCCGACGAAGGCGGCGATCAGCACGACCATGATCGAGGAGCTGATCGCGTACTCGTACCACCGTGCGTCGTTCGCCCGTGCCTCCAGCCGACGCTGGTACCAGCCGACGATGCGCGGAGCCGCGACGAGTAGGTGGTCGGCGGCAGCGAGCAGCACGAACACCGCGACGAGGATCCCGACCCGCAGGGAGAACACCTGCTCCGGCTCGCCCAGCGGCATCGCCTGCGTCGGGTCGTCGGCGAGGAAGGTCGCGAGGACCGGCAGGGCGAAGTCGTTGCTCAGCACCAGGATCACGATGCCCTGCGCGAGGTGGACGAGACCTACCACGACGTTGAACACGCGCAACCGGGCGAAGCGCTGCCGGGATGGGACCTCGACGCTCATCACGTGCTCCTCCTCCACGCCAGGTGACCGCCCGCGGGCGGACCCCGATCCCGAGCCTCCACCGGACCTGCGAGCAGCGGCAGGGCCGGAGGTCACCATCTTCGAGCGACGGCGCTGACGCGTCCCACCGAACGGCGTAGGGTGGCCCGGTGACCCCCTCGACGCCGTCGCCCCCCGAACACCGCATCCGCGGCGTCGCCCTGTGGCTCTTCGCCGCCTTCCTGGTCGTCGCCGGCGCCGCGCACCTCGTGATGCCCGAGGCCTACCTCGCGCAGGTCCCGACCTGGCTCCCGGCCCGGCGCCTCGTGATCCTCATCTCGGGGATCGCGGAGATCGCGCTCGGCCTCGCCCTGGTGCTCCTGCGACGCCACCGCGTCGTGGTCGGATGGGCGGTGGCCGGGTTCCTCACCGTGATCTTCGTCGGCAACGTCGACCAGGCGGTCACGGGGACGGCGGGCTTCGGGCTCGACACGACCGCCGCGCGGTGGCTCCGGCTGCTCGTCCAGCCGGTGTTCATCGCCTGGGCACTGTGGTCCACGGGCGCGTGGGCGCACCTCCGGCGCTCGCGTCGGCGGCGCGACGGGCCGGAACACTGACGCAGGGGGCCGGGCGCGCCGTCAGTACGCCCCGATGACGAGGACCGGGTCGCCGACGCGCAGGTCCGCGAACAGCTGATCGGCCGCCGTGGGCGTCACACGGACGCAGCCGGCGCTGGCCGGGTACGTGGGGACGTCGTTGGAGCCGTGGATGGCGATCGCGCCGTGGAAGAACAGGCTGTTGTACATGTTGGGTGCCGGCGCGGGGTACAGCGTGGAGGTGTGCCAGCCCTCCTGGGTGCGCCCGATCACGTAGGAGCCGGTGCGTGGCAGCCCGCCGGCGCCGGTCGAGGCCTCGTGGACGAACCGCCAGCCGCCGTCCTGCCGGTAGTAGACGACCTGGCAGGTCTTGTCGACGGTGACGCCACGGCCCGCGGGCGCAGCGGGGAGGCCGGTGGTGGCGCGCAGGGCCTCGAGCTCACCCGGCTGCAGCGGCTGCCGGCTGACCGGATGCCCCTCCAGGCGTCGCCAGGCGCACAGGCCGCGCCGGGTCTGCGGACCATCGATCCCGTCGACGGGACCGGCCGGGTACCCCAGGTCGGTGAGCAGGCGCTGCGCCTCACGGACGGGGCCCGGCGCGGCCCCGACGAGCACCACCCGCTCGATGGGCTCACGGACGATCTCCTCGGCCACGAGCTCGCGCTCGGTCTCCTCGCCGTCCACGCGCGTGACCTCGTAGGTCTCCCGGCGCAGCCCGTCCTGGCCGGCGGTCTCCACCCGGGTCTCGCCCTCGACCAGCTCGTCGGTGTCCCGTCGCACCTCGCCGTGCTCGATCGCGACCTCGACGACCTCCTCGACGACCTCGACCCGCTGGACCGTGATGTCGGTCGCGCGGTCGAGCGCGTGGTCGGGAGCCGGGTCGACGAGGTCGCGGTCACCGACCGTCACGTCGGCGTCGGCGAGGGCGCCACCGACGGTGTCCGCGTAGGTCTGGAACCGGAGCACCTCCCCGTCGACCGCGATGGTGACGGCGACCGGCAGGGTGACGACGATGCGACCGCCGTCGGCGATGGGCTCGTCGGGAGCCGGGTCGATGCGCGCCTCCCGGGTGAGGAGATCTCCGAGCCCGGCCTCGCGCAGGACGTCCGCGACGGTGTCCACGACCGCGACCACCGTCAGGGTGGGACGTCCCTCGATGTCCACCTCCACGCTGCGGGCCCGGAGGACCACGATGCGCAGCCCGTCCTCGACCGGCGCGTCGAGCGTCGGTTCGACCCGGTCGGCGTCGCCCACCTCGACGTCCAGGCGGTCGAGGACGCCGGCGACGTCGGCGGCGAAGGTCCGGGTGGTCAGCACCTCACCGTCGACCTGCACCTCGACGGCCGACGATGCGACGTACAGGGCCGCACCTGCGGCGCCGACCAGCAGGAGGACGAGCGCGACCAGGGGCAACGCGCGGCGCGCGCGTCGGGTCCGCGTCGCGCCGTCCCGGTCGGGTGTCGGCGTCCCGGGCGCCTGGCCCGCGGACCAGCGGTTCCGCGGCAGGGGAACCGTGCCGGTCCGATCCACCGTGGCCGGCATGGTCACCACCCCCTGTGGGGTCGGGCGCAACGCCCCAGGAACCCCATCATGACGTCCGGCGCGGGTCTCCGGCAGCGCTGCAGGTCCCGAGGGTGTGTGGACCTTCCGCCCTACCTCGGCCGCACTCCGGTCACGCGGGGGCGGGCCCGCAGGAGCCGGCAGCGGAGGCGACCAGCCGGCGGTAGACGGCGGGGTCGTCCCGCTGCACGACCGGGACGCCACGGGGCAGGCGCGGGCCGAGCCAGTCGCTCTGCACGCCAGGGTTGCAGTGCGCGGTGCCGTCGGGCAGGACCACCTCGCCGGTGCAGCTCGCCGCACCGGCCCGAGCGGCTGCGCCCTGGCGGGTCACCGCGGCCCGTGCCACGCCGTGATCGAGGTCGTGCTGGAGACGGTCCACGTCGAGAGCCGGGCAGCGCTGTGCGGCAGCGAGGATCTCGTGGCGCAGGGTGATGCAGCGGGAGCGCACGAACAGCGCGGTGCGCAGGGCGAGATCGAGCTCCTCCGCGGCGGCTTCCGACTGGCGGCGGGCGGCCTGCACGGCCTCGACCGCGAGCAGGCTCGAGGTCGGGTACTCGTCCAGCCGCCCCTGCCACAGCGACCAGCCGAACCCCGGGGTGGCGGCCGCGCAGATGGGGATCTCGGCGTCGATCACCCGGCGGGTCAGGGGCTGCTCGTGCAGCAGTTCCAGCGGGTGGGCGAGGTGGAGGATCGGGAGCGTCCCGTCGAGCCCGAGCGCTGCCCGGGCGTCCCGCAGTCGCAGCACCACCACCGTGGCCCAGGGGCAGGCGATGTCGCTGAACAGCACCAGTGTCCCCGGTTGTCCGGTGAGGGGTTCCGGCGGGTCGGGCTCCCCGGCGCTCCCCGCACCGGTCTCGAGCAGGTCGGACGTGCCGGGCGGGGTGGGCATCGACACCCTCAGAAGTTCACGCGGGTGGTCAGCAGGCCCGTGCCGGGCGCGCGCCCGGAGAGGATCCGGCAGAACTCCACGGCATCCACCTCGATCGCCTCGCCCCCGTCGCCGTGCTGCCAGCGGCCACCGGCCGGGCCGGTCAGGGTGAGGGCGTAGGGCTGGTCGTGCAGCGCCGCCCACTCGTCCACCACGTCGGCGATGATCCGTCCGTCGTGGCCGGCGGTGAGCTCGAGGGGCCGGTCGGTCGCGCGACACAGGTCCACCCGGTGCAGCCAGACGTCACGGGTCAGGATCCGGTCCATCAGGTAGCCCAGCGGCTTGGTCCCGAGCGGCGGACCGAAGGGCACCGGCAGCGCCCGGACCACCCGGGGCAGTCGGGCGCGAGCGCGGACCGCCCGGGGTGCCGCCTCCGCGAGCTCCGCGACGAGTTCGGTGGGGGTCCGCTCGGCGCGTTCGCGCACCTGCACCTCGTTCATCCCGTCGACGGAGTCGGCGTCGGGTAGCAGGTGCTTGCCCGCCCGCATCTGGCGGCGCATCTCGCGCAGCGTCGCGGCCCACTGCGCGGCACCAGCGAGGTGGGCGACCATGGCGTGGACGTCCCAGCCCTCGCAGTCGGTCGGTGCCCGCCACTCCTCGGGCGTGAGCTCGTCGAGCAGGATCAGCAGGCGTCGGCACTCCTCCTGTGCGGCCCGCGTCCAGTCGTCGTGCTCCATCGTCTCCCCTGTCCGGGCGGCGGGAAGGTTCGCGCCGACCCGGCCGGACCGCGTCGGACGGTTCATGACACCACCAACCCAAGCGGATGCGTCACCATGCTCGCTCCCTTCCCCCGGAACTCCGTCGAGTCATAGGAAAACCTAACATGATTAGGTATACCTCGAACGAGACCGAACGTCAAGAGGGTCTCCTAACATCGTTCCCAGCTGGCACGGAGGTGTCTCGGCTGCCTGAGCGATGGAGGTGATGCGGTGACGGACCGGCGTGCACGACGCCACGAGGCCACCCGACAGGAGATCCTGGACGCGGCTTGGGCGCTGGCCCGGGAGCGGGGGCTCACCGGGTGGTCGCTCCGCGAGGTGGCCGCCGCGGTGGACATGCGGGCACCCTCGCTGTACGTCTACTTCGAGCGCAAGGACGCGATCTACGACGCGATGTTCGCCCAGGGGTACCGGGAGCTCCTGGCGGAGTTCGGTGCGACCTCGACCGACGGTGAGCCGGTCGAGGTGCTGCGGCAGGTCGCACGCGGGTTCCTCGGGTTCTGTGTCGCCGATCCCGCGCGCTTCCAGCTGCTGTTCCTGCGGGTGATCCCGGGCTTCGCCCCGTCGGAGGGGTCGTACGCGCTGGCGGAGGACGTCCTGGCGCGTCTCCGGGGGGTGCTCGAGCAGGCCGGACTCACGAGCCAGCGGGCCGTGGACCTGTGGACCGCGACCTTCACCGGCCTGGCCGCCCAACAGATCAGCAACGAACCCGGCGGTGACCGCTGGACCCGGCTCGCCGATGAGGTGGTCGACATGATGGTGGCCGCCATGTCGGCCCCCGATGGTGGACGGTCGCGCTGAGGCTCAGGCGCGCGCGCCCGTGACGAGGGCGCCGCCGACCGGGTCGTACGCGCAGTACGGCTCCTCCCCGAGGGGGTCGCCCGAGACGGCGTAGGCGCGGGACCGCGACCCACCGCAGACCGCGCGGTACTCGCATCGACCGCAGCGTCCGGCGAGCAGCGACGGATCGCGCAGTTGGCGGAACAGCGGCGCGTCCCGGTAGATGTCCGGGAGCGGCGTCTCCCGCACCGAGCCCGCCGGGATCGGCAGGAACCCGCTCGGGTACACCGCCCCCACGTGGTCGATGAACACGAACCCGCGGCCGGCGTTGATGTCCAGTGGGGGGCGCGGCGTGCGGGTGGGCAGCTCCCGGTCGGCCACGATCCCCTCGAGGCCCTCCCGGAGTCGGACGTAGGTCTCGCCGAGCCCGAAGGTGCCGACCGGATCGGCGTCTCCGGACCGCTGCCGCTGCAGCACGACCCGACGGAAGTGCGGCGCTTCCGTGGTCTTGACGGCGAGGTGGCGGGAGACGTCGACCAGCCAGTGCAGCACGTCCTCCACCGTGTCCGCGTCGAGCGGTGTCAGGGCGTCGCCGCGTCCGGTCGGCACCAGCACGAAGACGCTCCACAGGAACGCGTCGAGGTCGAGCACCTGGCGGAGCACGGCGGGGAGTTCGTCGAGGTTGTCCGCCGTCACCGTGGTGTTGACCTGCAAGCGCATCCCGAGTTCGACGATCGTGCGGCAGACCGGCAGGGTCGCGTCGAAGACCCCCTCGACCCCACGGAACCCGTCGTGGGTGGTGGCGGACGCGCCGTCGAGGGAGATCGACACCGCCTTGGCCCCGGCCGCCGCCACCTCGGCGAAGCGTTCGCGGGTCGCCCGAGGGGTCACGGAGGGGGCGAGGGCCATGCTGAGTCCGGCCGCACGTCCGTAGGCGATCAGCTCGGCGAGGTCGTCGCGCTCGAAGGGGTCGCCCCCGGTGAGCACGATCATGGGGCTCGGCCGGCCGAAGCTGGCGATGTCGTCGAGCAGCGCGAACCCCTGCGCGGTCGTCAGTTGGCCGGGGTGGGGCGCGTGCTGCGCGTCCGCGCGGCAGTGCTGGCACACCAGGGCGCATGCCCGGGTGGTCTCCCAGATGACGAGGAAGGGGCGCGCTGCCGCGTCGTGGCGGAGCGCACGGATGGCGGTGGGGCGGCGGTCGGTCGGCGGGTTCACAGGCGCTCCGTTGTGCGGTCGATCAGGTGGCCGGCGGCCTCGGTGCCCGACCGCACGCAGGCGGCCAGCCCCGGTCCGTGGTAGGGCGCGCCGGCGAGCGTCACCCCGGGTAGGTCGCGACGCAGCGCCGCGGTGATACCGGCGAGGCGCTCGCGGTGGCCGACCTCCAGCTGGGGCATCGTGGAGGGCCAGCGCTGCACCCGCGAGGTGACGGGGTCCAGCGTGAGCCCGGTCGCCGCCTGGAGCTCGCCGTGGAGCCGGTCGACCAGGGCATCATCGTCGAGCTCGATCGCCCGGTCGTCGCCAGCCCGGCCCGACGACGCGCGGATCAGGAACCGGTCACCTCCGGTGTGGTGCGGCCACTTGCGGGACAGGAAGGTCGCGGCCTTGAGCAGCCGGCCGTGCGTGCTCGGGACCAGCATGCCCGTGCCCTGGAGGGCGGGGACCTCGCCGGCGGCGGCCGGGTAGGCGAGGACCGCGACCGCGACCGAGGCGGTCCGCAGCCCTGCGAGGCCGGCAGCGGCGTCGGGGCTCGGGCCGGTGAGGATGCGGGCCGCCACGCTGGCCGGCAGTGCGAGCACGACGCCGTCGGACACGAACGTGCCCCCGTCGGCCGTCGTCAGCTGCAGGCCCGCGGCCGAGCGGACGAGGCGCACCACCTCGGCGTCCAACCGCACATCGACACCCTCGAGCCGGTCGGCCACCCGCCGGGGGAGCGCGGCCAGACCGTCGGCGAGGGACACGAAGCTCGGACCGGACGCGGACGGGCGGCGGCGCCGGAGCAGCAGGGAGCGGTGGCGTGTCGCCAGCGCCGCGAGCTGGGGGGTGGCGGCCGTCAGGCTGAGGCGGCGCACGTCGCCGGCGTGCAACCCACCGAGCAGCGGATCGACCAGCCGTTCGGTCACCTGCCGTCCGAACCGGTGATCGAGGTAGGCGCCCACCGAGGTGTCGACGCCGACCCGTGTCCGCGGCCGGAGGGGTTCCAGCCCGGCGCGGAGCATCCCCCGGGGGGAGAGCACCCCGGCGGTCATGAGCGGCCGCAGCCGCGTGGGGCCGGCCGGTCCGAACCCCGCGGGCAGCGGGCGCAGACCGCGGTGGGTCCAGATCCAGGTGGTCCCGCTGGTAGCGGGGACCACCTCGTCGCCAAGCCCGACCTCGTCGACCAGCGCCAGGGGGCCTGGTGCGCCGGTGAAGATGGCTTCGGCGCCGACATCGACGGTGTGACCGGCGACCTCGAGGTGGCGGAGTTGCCCGCCGACGCGTCGGGTGGCTTCGAGCACGGTGACCTGCGCACCGGTCGCGGCCAGCGCACGTGCGGCGGTCAGCCCGCTGATGCCGGCGCCGACGACCGTGAACGTCGGGGTGCGGGTTCTGCCAGGCGAACTCACGGGCGCAGGTGCGGTTGGCGCACGGGGATCCTCGTCGCGGGACGGGTCAGGACGCTGCCGGACGCGCGGAGGCTCACACGGCGGGGTGTCCTCGGCCAGGGCCGAGGGTCCCCGACCACGGGGGTCCTCCTCCCCGAGATCGCCCACTGCAGGCCGGTCACCGGGTTCAGACGCCCTGGATCTCCAGCCAGGCGTTGAGCGTCCGGACCCGTTCGGGCGCGACATCGCGCGCGAACCCGCAGTCCGGTGGGTCGCCGCACTCCGGGTTGCCGTCGTCGGTCATGAAGTTGTACCGGCAGGTCGGACACCACACGTCGAGTTCCTCGGGCAACGACGGGCACTCGTAGTAGTGGCAGGCGCGTTCACCGAGGTCGGTGCGGAAGTCGTAGCCGCAGCCCTCGCAGCGCAGGAACCGTCGGGCCTCCTCGGAGAGCGTGGGATGCTCGTTGGTCGCCATGGTCTCGCCTTCCAACGCGATCCCCGATCCTGGACGCCTGACGGCGGAGACGACCAGAGGCGAAGTACCCGGAGGTCGCGTCGCGGGCTCGCTCCCGGGAAGTCGGGACCTTCGGCCCTGAAGTCAGGGACTAATCGTTTATGACCTGACTAAGGATTTGGGTACCGTGAGGCGCATCGGTTGGGGTGCCCCGGTTCCGACCCACGGATCCGGCCGGCACGCCCCTCGGGACCGATCCCCGAGCGGGCCCCGATGGTGAACGTCCGAGGAGGGTGGCCGTATGACCGAGGAAGCGGTGGAGGGACGGCGCAAGTGGCTATCGACCCCGGTGCTGATCCTGGCGGTGATCGTCGGGTTGGTGCTGGGTGTCGTGGGAGCACGGTTCGGGTTCGGGGTGGCGACCGGGGGCAACCTCGCCGCGGTCGCGAGCGAGCGGGGCCTCAGCGGTGAACAGGCCGAGGCTGCACTGGCGACCTTCGTCCCGCCCGGAGAGCACGACGAGTACCTGCTGTTCGCCTCAGGCGGACACTCCGGTCAGATGCACGTGATCGGGGTGCCGTCGATGCGGCTGCTCAAGACGATCCCGGTGTTCGCGCCGGACGCGTGGTCGGGCTACGGCTTCGGTGCCGACTGGACGATGGAGCTGCTCGAGCACGGGTCTGACCCCGCCAAGAACGATCCGCTGCTGTGGGGTGACACTCACCACCCCGCCCTGTCTGAGACCGACGGCGACTACGACGGACGGTTCCTGTACATCAACGACCGGGCGAACGGCCGGATCGCGCTGGTCGACCTGCGGGACTTCAAGACCCGCGAGATCTACGACATCCCGAACCTCCAGACCTCGCACGGTGGCGTGTTCGCGACCCCGAACACCGAGTACGTGCACATCTCGGCGAAGACGCCCTCCCCGCTGTGGGAGCCGGACGGGTTCGCCGAACTGGACGAGTACGAGGAGAAGTTCCGTGGGATGTCCACGTTCCTGTCGGTCGACCAGGACACCGGGCACTTCATCGCCGATGAGAGCTTCCAGATCGAGCTGCCGCCCTACAACCAGGACCTCGCCGACGCCGGCAAGCTCGCGAGCGACGGGTACGCCTTCATCAACAGCTACAACACCGAGATGGCGACCGGCGGGATCCTCGAGGGTGAACCGCCGCTGGAGACCGGCGCCGTCGCCGCTGACTTCGACTACCTCCACATCATCGACTGGCACAAGGCCGAGCAGGTGGTGGCCGAGGGCAAGTACGTCGAGCACAACGGCATGCGCGTGATCACCCTCGACACCGCGATCGAGGAGGGGCTCCTGCACTTCGCCCCCGAGCCGCGCAACCCGCACGGTGTAGACATCTCACCCGACGGCAACTACATCGTGGTGTCGGGCAAGCTCGACCCGAACACGACCATCTACTCGATCGAGCGGATCGAGCGCGCGATCGCCGAGCAGGACTTCGAGGGCCACGATCCCTTCGGGGTCCCGATCCTGACCTTCGATTCGGTGGTCGAGGCACAGGTCGAGGTCGGCGGTGGGCCGCTGCACACCCAGTTCGACGGTGACGGCCACGCCTACACGAGCCTGTTCGTGGAGAGCGCCGTGGCCAAGTGGACGCTCGGCCCCGAAGCCGGGGTGAGCGAGGGCGACGCCTGGGAGCTGTTGGACAAGATCCCGGTGCACTACAACATCGGGCACCTGGCGACCTCGCACGGTGACACCGTCGGCGCGACCCGGGACTGGCTCGTCGCCATGAACAAGTGGTCGGTGGACCGGCACACCCCCGTCGGCACGCTGCACCCGCAGAACTTCCAGTTGATCGACGTCTCGGGTGACGAGATGAGGCTGGTCAGGGACATGCCGATCGGGTTCGGCGAACCGCACTACGCGCAGATGATCTCGGTCGACGTGCTCGAGAACCAGGTGTGGGCGACCTACCCCGAGGTGGGGATGGACACCCTCACCAAGGAGCTCTCGCCGGTCGCGACGACCTACGAGGACGCACGGATCGAGGACAACGGTGACGTCGTCGACGTGTACATGGCGGTGCTCCGCAGCCACTTCAAGCCCGACGTCGTGCGGGTGCGGGAGGGGCAGACGGTCAACTTCCACCTCACGAACATCGAGACCGCGCAGGACGCCACCCATGGCTTCGCGATCCCGGGCTACAACGCCCAGGCGAGCCTCGACCCGGGGGAGACCCTGACCGTGACGATCGACGCCGATCGCACCGGCTCGTGGGGCTTCTACTGCACCGAGTTCTGCTCCGCCCTCCACCTCGAGATGCAGGGGTGGCTGCTGGTGGAGCCTGGCTGAGCAGCCGACGGGGGTGGATGCCATCCTGGTGGCGTCCACCCCCCCGACCCCCGCCGGGATGATCGACCTCCGGGTGACGGGGATACCGACCACCTTGAAGGAGCACCATCCATGAAGTTACGACTCGCCCTCCTCGTTCCGTTCGCCGCTGTGGCGCTCACCGTGGCGGCCTGCGGCAACGGCAACGACGACGCGCCGGACGCCGGTGCCGTGGTCGTCGAAGCGACGGAGTTCGCCTTCGACCCGGCGACGGTCTCGATCGCCGCCGACACCGACACCGACATCACCCTCGACAACGTCGGGGTGGTCGAGCACGACTGGACGATCGACGAGCTCGACATCCAGATCTACGCCGAGGCCGGTGAGGCGATCACCCAGACGATCAACGTGCCGGCCGGCACCTACGAGATCTACTGCTCGATCCCGGGTCACCGTGAGGCCGGGATGGTGGGGACCCTGAACGTCGGGAGCTGACCGCCCGGCACGTGACCACCGGCACCGGGCCGCGTGCGGACACGCGGATCGCGAGGATGACGATGAGGAGCGCCAACGACGTGCACGACGACACCGGCACCCGGGCGCGCTGGCACCTGCCGCTCCTCGGCGGCGTCGCGGTGCTGCTCGTCGCCGCCGGGTGGTTCTTCCCGCTGTGGCGGGCGACGCTGTACGCCCCGCAGTACCCCGGTGGCCTGACGATGCACGCCTACGGGCACCAGGTCACCGGGGACGTCGACGAGATCAGCGGCCTCAACCACTACGTCGGCATGCGCCCCTTCGACATCGCCGACTTCCCGGAGATGGCGCTGTGGCCGTACGTCATCATCGGGGCCCTCGTCGCGGTGGGGCTCGCCCTGCTGGTGCGTCGGCCCGTGCTGCGCGCGATCGGGCTCGTGTACCTGTGGGGCACCCCGCTGGGGGTCCTGGCCGTGATCCAGTTCCGCCTCCACCAGTACGGCCAGGACCTGGACCCAGGGGCGGCGCTACGCATCGACCCGTTCACCCCGATCGTGGTGGGTCCGACCGAGGTGTGGAACTTCACCACCTGGTCGTGGCCGGGGCTCGGCACGCTGGCGCTGCTGCTGGCCGCGGCCCTACTCACCTTCGGTCCCGGGCTGCTCCGCCGGTGGAGCGCCCGTGCGTCGGGCTCGGACCCGACGTGACCCCCCGGTCGCGGGTCATCCGGCTGGCCCTCGCGGCCGTGCTCCTGACCGCGACCGCCAGCACCGCGGGCGTCGTGTCGGCCCTGGCGTCGGAGGGGGCGGTCGATGGGCAGGCGCAGGCCGCGCAGGACCTCGGCGCCCTGCTCGACCGGGCCGAGCCCGGCCAGCGCGTCGTGATCCCGCCGGGGACCTACCGCGGGCCGGTCGTGATCGACACGCCGGTCGTGCTCGAGCCCCGCGGGGACGTCGAGGTGGTCGGTGACGGCACCGGCACGGTGCTGACCGTCCGGGCTCCCGGCACCGTGGTGCGCGGGATCACCGTGCGCGGCTCGGGTCCCGGACCGACCGGTAACCCGGCGGCGATCCGGGTCGAGGCCGACGGGGTCACGATCGAGGGCGTGCGGGTCGAGGACAGCTACATCGGGATCGCCGTCGAGGAGGTCGAGGGCGTCCGCCTCGTCGACAACACGATCGTCGGGCGTGCCGGGGCGGCGATCGTCGATGAGGGCCACGCCGTCGACCACGACCGCGGGGACGACGACCCGGGCGCGGGCACGATCGGCGGGGACGCCGACGGCACCGGGCACCGGGCCCGCGGGGACGGGATCTGGCTGCACGACGCCGAGCACGTCCTCGTGCGCGGCAACACCATCACCTCGTCCCGCGACGGCGTGTACGTCTCCTTCGGCACGGACACGCTGATCGACGGCAACGAGGTCCGTGACAGCCGCTACGCCGTCCACACGATGTACACCCGCCAGCTCACCCTGGTCGAGAACCGCTTCCTCGACAACCTCTCGGGTGCGGTGCTGATGTACCGGGGACCGGCGCTGGTGCTGCGCAACCACATCGAGGGCAGCCGTTCCCCGTCGACCGGCTTCGCCCTGCTGCTCAAGGACGTGGTCGGCGTCGAGGCCGTCGAGAACGTGCTGGTCCGCAACCGGGTGGGGCTCCACCTCGACGGACCCACCGGCGACGACCCTGCGAAGCTCTCGCGCAACACGATCGCCCACAACGCGATCGGGGTCGCCGCCTACTCGTCGGCCCGGGCGACCTTCCGCGGCAACAGCTTCGTCGACAACCAGATCCAGGTGCTGCCCCAGGGAGGGCGGCTGACGGGCCTCACCTGGTCCGACCAGGGGATCGGCAACCTGTGGAGCACCTACCGCGGCTTCGAGGGCCTGGCCGCCGGCCGCGGTGCGGTGCCCCACGTGGAGGGTGGGGCGGTCGATCGGCTGCTGGGACGCAACCCCGAACTGCTGGTCCTTGCCGACACGCCGGCGCTGCGGATGCTGCGCTCGGTGGAGGAGCGCTGGGGTCGGCAGGACCCGATCCTGACCGACGAGCTGCCGATCACCAGTCCACTGTCCCCACCGGTCCCGGCTGCGGCGTCCCCCGACGGGTCGTCCGCCGCCGTCGCCCTGGGGCTCGCACTGCTCGTCCTGCCCGTCCTGCTGCTCCTGCTGGCGCGACGGTCCGTCCGCCGACCCTCGAGGAGGTCCCTCCGTGTCAGCCCCGCATGACGCCCACCCACGCCTGCGCGTCGAGGCGGTCGCGAAGCGCTTCGGCCCGACCGTCGTGCTCGACGAGGTGCACCTGCAGGTCGCGCCCGGGGAGGTGCTGCTCCTGGCCGGCAGCAACGGCAGCGGCAAGACCACCCTGCTGCGCTGCATCGCCGGGCTGGTCCGGTGCCACGGCCGGGTCACGCTCGACGGCGAGCCCTGTGGCCGCTCGGCGCGCAGTCGTCTGCGCGTCGGCTACCTGCCGCAGGCCCCGGGCCTGCCGACGTGGGCGACCGGGTTGGAGCTGCTCGAGATGTTCGGGCGGCTCCGCGGGGTGCGCACCCTGCCCGACGAACTGCCGGAGGGGTTCCTCCCGCCGCTGGGACGTCCCCTCGTCACCCTGTCCGGCGGACAGCGCCAGCGCGTGGCGATCGCGATCACCCTGCTCGGATCCCCGGACCTGCTGCTCCTGGACGAACCCGCAGCGAACCTCGACGAGGAGGGGCGGGCCGGGCTCGGTGATCTGGTCGCCGCGGTCCGTGACCGGGGCGCGTCGGTGCTGATCGCCGCGCCCTCGCCCGACGACCTCGGCCGCATCCCGGACCGGACCGTCCGGCTCGTGGAGGGCCGCCTGCAACCCGCGGTCACCCCGCCGGCCGAGAACGGTGACGCGGGCGGGGCGGCCTCGGTGTCCTACCTGCGACCCACGGAGGAGGCGGGATGAGTGCGATCCGGACCACCACGACCCTGGCGGCCTTCGAGCTCCGCGGCGTCGCGAGGAGCCGCTGGATCCCCGTCGGCGCCGCCGTGTTCGGTGTCGCGGCCATCGCCGCCGCGATCGCGGGACTGCGCTCCTTCTCCTCGCTCGGGCTCGCCGGCGCGGGCGCGGCCACCGACGGGTTGGTCCACCTCGCGCTGCTCCTCCCGCCCCTGATCGGGCTGCTCCTCGGTGCCGGCAGCCTCGCCCGCGACCGCGAGCGTGGCCTGCTCGCGATGTTCGCCAGCCAGCCCGTCGCGCGGGCCGCCCTGCCGCTGACGGCGTTCCTCGGGTGCGTGCTGGCGGTGTGGGCCGTCGTGGCCCTCGGCCTCGGGG
>SKNO01000141.1 GCA_007120465.1 Nitriliruptoraceae bacterium | reverse complement strand
GGTGCCGCCGTAGCGGCACCGGCGACGACCCGTCGGCGGAGGTCGCGCCAACGGACCAGGGAGCGGTCGCGCCGGCACGCGACGGGTCGCCGCCTGGCGGGAGGGACGCATCGGTCCCTGCGCAGGTGCTTCGCGGCCAGCGCGCCGACGGATCGGTCCGTCCCGGCGGTCCGTCGCAGGGCCGGCCGACGCCGTGGCCCCGGCGAGCAGGCGGTCAACCGCGTCACCCTGCCGAGACAGGTGAGCGGCGGCCCGTGTCTGGGCCGCCGCTCACCTCTCCCACCGGATCGGCTCCCGCTCCGTGCTCCCGTGGAGGTCCCGCGTTCAGTGTCGTCCGCGATCCGAGTCGTCCGAGGTCTGACGAGGCGGCAAGCGTACGGGTGGACGGTGACCGTCGGGAGGCGGCGTCCGCATACCGGGGCATCCCGCCCGGCGACCGCACAGCCACCCTGCGACGCGGCGCGGTGTGCTAGTGGCCGCCCACCTAGATCGGTGAGGGCTCGTCCTCGTCGGGGTGCTGGACCATGATCCGCCCGGCGACCTCCACGATCCTCGGCACGATCCGCCGCTGGTCGACCTCGCCGGCACGTGCCGCCCGCATGGCGGTGGCGACGTCCCCGAACCGGGCCAGGGTCTCGAGGTTGCGCCGGGTCGGGAAGATCACGGTCACCTCACCGCGTTCGTGGGCGGCGAGCGCGTCCTCGGGGCGGCTCCAGGTCACGCCGGTGGCCTCCACCCGGTCCTGCTCGGCGACCTGACCCGTCGGTGCGGCCGCGAGGAAGAAGCGGGTGTCGAACCGCCGGTGCTGGCCCTCCGGGGTCACCCACCACGACCACAGCGCCAGGGCGCCGAGGTCGAGCACCAGGCCCTCCTCGTCCAGCCACGGGCGCCAGTCCCAGGCCTCGCCCCGGCGGGCGAGCCGGTTGCGCGCCTCCACGAACGCCTCGGAGGCGAGGTCATCGGCCGACACCGGGCGCCCGTCCTCACGGACCGCGAGCAGGACCCCGACCTCCTCGAAGGTCTCCCGGACCGCGGCGACGAGGAACCCGAGGGCGTCGCGATCGGTGGTCACGCCGAGCCGCTCCTGCCACGCCTCCAGCGGTTCACCGCGCCAGCGCGCCGGGGCGAGCTCGCGGTCCTCGGGTGCGACCTTGCCGCCCGGGAACACCAGCGCGCCACCCGCGAAGTCCGAGTCGAGGTGGCGTTCGAGGAGCAGCACCTCGACGCCCGCGTCGGCGGCGTCGGCGGCGTCGGCACCCCGCTCCCCGGTGCCGGTCGACCCCAGCGCGTCCCGGACCACCAGGATCGTCGACGAGTCGATCGGCGGCACCACCTCGCCGGTGAACCTGCCCGCCGCGGTCCGCGTCACCTCGGTCTCCTGCCTGTCGGATCTGGACGTGCCCGTGTGCACCGCGCCGGCCTCCACCTCCGTCACACGGCGCTCAGCCGGGCAGCACCTCGACGATGGCCTCCACCTCGACGGGGGCGTCGAGCGGCAGGCTCGCCACCCCGACCGCGGAGCGGGCGTGGGCACCGTGGTCCGCCAGGACGTCACCGATCAGGTTCGACGCCCCGTTGGCAACGAGGTGCTGCTCGGTGAAGCCCGGTGCCGACGCGACGAACACCGTCAGCTTGACGATCCGCACGCGGTCCAGGTCGCCAGCACCGGCCGCCGCCGCGGCCAGCACGTTCAGGGCCGCCGTCCGTGCCAGCTCGGCCCCCTGATCGGTGGTCAGCGCCTCCCCGAGCTTCCCCGTCGCCGCGAGCTCCCCATCGACGACGGGGAGCTGCCCGGCGGTGATCACCAGCGCACCGGTCCGGGCCGTCGGCCGGTAGGCCGCAGCGGGCGTGGGGACCTCGGGCAGCGTCAGTCCGAGCTCGGCCAGGCGTGTGGAGGCGCTCATCCCTCGACCGGCCGCTTGAAGTAGGCGACGTTGTCGACGACGCAGACCAGCTCCCAGCCGTCCTCGCCCCACTGGTTGAGGATCTGCTGCAGCGCGTGGCTGATCAGCGGGGCGGTCGCGTACTCCCATCGGGTCACGGTCAACTCCTCGTCACGGCGTGCGCGACGCGGAAGCGTAGTGCCACCAGCCTGCCGGGCACGACCGGGCGGCGATCCGGGTCGCTCAGACGGCCGTGGCGACCGAGCCGCGCTGGGCGATGAGTTCGCGGCGGTCGGTCTCGCCGAGCCCGCCCCACACGCCGTAGAGCTCGCCGCTGGCGAGGGCGTACTCGCGGCACGCCATCATGCACGGACAGGTGGCGCACACCGCCTTCGCCTCCGCCTCCCGCGCCAGTCGCTCCCGCTTGGGCTCGAACCGGTTGGGACCGAAGAACAGGGCCGGATCGTGGGTACGGCACTGCGCGTGCTGGTCCCAGCTGAGGTCCGGATCGAGGCCGTCCGCCAGACCGGCGCCGAGCCGCCCGAGCGGAGCACGATGGGAGGGGGCGTCCGCGCGGTCGCCGTTCGACGACGGTGTGGCCGCTCGGTGTGGCCCCGTGATCGTGTCCCGGCTGGTCAACGCGCGTCCCCCTGTCGGTCACAGGTCGATCTCGCCTCGGCACCCTACGCCGGGACCGCGGGGCTGACTAGTCCCCGACCGCTTGCTGACGGGTCGCAGACGCTTGCGCAAGCGCGCAGTCCGACGGCGTCCTCGGAACGGTCCGACCGGGTCAGGCCTGCTGTTGGTCGGCCCCGACCGACGCCGTCACCTCGGGGTCGAAGGGCTCGACCAGCACGACGGCACCCTCCACCCCGTGGACCCGCACCGGGGTCCCGACCTTCGCCCGCTTGGTGTCCCCGGTCCACCGCGCGCGCCACAGCGCCCCGTCGATGTAGACGTGGCCCTCGGGGTTGAGGACCGAACGCACGATCCCGGGGCGGCCCACCAGGTCGTCCAGCGCGACCCCCTCGGGACCGGCCTGGGCCCGCAGGATCGAGGTCATGACGAACACGAAGAACACGACGGCCACGATGGTGGTCGCCGCGACGAGCCACCCGTTCAGGGCGAGGGACGCTGCGGCGTAGAACCGCAGGGACCCCCACACGAACGCGACCGTCGCGGCCAGGGTGAGCGGGCCGAACCCCGCGATCGCCGTGTCTATGGCGTACAGCAGCAACCCGAGGACCACGAGCGCCACCGCCCACCACGTCACGGGCAGCACGGTCAGGCCGAACACCCCGATCCCCGCGGTGACGAGCCCGGCGAGCCCCGCGACGCCGAACCCGGGCTGGAACACCTCGAACAGCAGGGCGCCCAGCCCGGTCACCACCAGCAGGTAGATGAAGGGGCCGGTCGTCGCCGCGTGCAGGAGCCGGCGGATGAGCCCCAGACTGTGGAAGCGGACCTCCAGTTCGCAGGCCCGGATCCGCAGCGTGCGTTCCTCCCCGCCCGCGGTCAGGGTCACGCCGTCGAGCTCCACCAACAGCGGCTCGAGGTCCTGGGCGGTGAGGGTGACCGCCCCGGCGTCGGCCAGCGTCTCGGCGTCGACGGCCTCGGTCAGGAGCCGGTCGGCGAGCGCAGGGTCCGCCCCGGCGTCCTCGAGCAGCTCGCGGACCCGCTCCGCCTCCGGGTACGTCGCGTCGAGGTCGGTGAGGTCGACCGGCGAGAGCGGCCCGACGGTCGCGTCCGAGGAGATGGCGCGCACGTCCGCGGCGGCCCAGACCATCCCACCGGCCCCGACCGCCTCGGCACCGACCCCGAGCGGGCCGATGAGCACCGCGATCGGGACGGTGGCCGCGTCCATGCGCGCGAGCAGGTCGTCGAGGTCGAGCGACACCCCGCCACGGGCGGAGTACTGCAGCACGATCAACTCGGCGTCGCCCGCCTCGGCCACATCGATCACGTCGGCGATCTGCGCGGCGACCGGCGGATCGAGGAACCCGCCGCGCAACGGCAGGACCTCCACGAGCCGGGCGTCCTCGGCCGCCCCCTCCGGGCACCGGCCCTCCCCGAGGCCGGGGTCGACCTCCTGCGCCGCCACGGACGACGACAGGACGCCGAGCCCGATCAGGACGAGCACGGCGAGACCGATGGTGCGGCGCAGGGCGACGGCGGGAGCGAGCGACATGTGGGCAGGGAGGGTAGCGGTGACGGAGGGCCCCACCGTCACCGGGGCGGACCCCTAGGATCGGTGGCACAGGCCGACGGCGACGGCGACCACCGCGACCCGGCGCGTGCTGCCGCACACGCGCCTCCAACCGGAGACGAGGGCACCTGCAGGATGAGCGCACCCGTCACCGCTCCGACCGGACTCGCGGGGGTCCACGACGTGCTCTCGGCGAACGTCGTGATGGTCACCGGGAAGGGTGGCGTCGGCAAGACCACCACCGCCGCAGCGCTCGCGCTGGCCGGTGTTGCCTCCGGCCGCCGGACGATGCTCGTCGAGGTGGAGGGGCGGCAGGGCTTCAGCCGGACCTTCGGTACCGCCGCCTGGGACTACGAAGCCCGGGAGTTCCGGCCGGGCCTGTGGGGCACGGCGATCGATCCGGCCGACGCGGTCTACGAGTACCTCGACCGGTTCTACGGCATCCGCCACGTCCAGTGGGTGATGGAGCGCTCCCACGCCCTGGACTTCGTCACCACCGCCGCGCCGGGGCTGCGCGACCTGCTGCTGCTGGGCAAGATCTACGACCTCGAGGTCCAGCGCCGCTCCGACGGCCGCCGCCGCTACGACCTGATCGTGGTGGATGCCCCGCCGACGGGGCGGATCGTGCCCTTCCTGCGTGCCCCCGAGGGTGTGACCGAGATCGTGCGTGTCGGCCCGATCCAGCGTCAGGCCGGCTCGATGTGGGAGATGCTCCAGAACCCGCGGCGGCTGCGCACCGTGGTGGTGTCGCTGCTGGAGGAGATGCCGGTGCGCGAGACCACCGAGGCGGTCGCCGCGCTGCGCGAAACGGGCGTCGACGTCGGCCCGGTGATCGCGAACCAGGTCGTCGTCCCGCGGCTCAGTGACGACGCCGCCTCGCTCCTCCGCCGGCTCGGGCGCGATGGGCTCCTGACCCGGCTCACCGGCGCCGGCGCGCGGATCTCCGGGCGCACCACGGACCTGCTGCTGGAGCTGGTGGAGGTGCACCGCGACCGGGTCACGATGCAGACCCAGCTCCGCGAGGAGCTCGCCCGGACCTGCGGGCTGCCGGTCCTCGCGCTGCCGCTGATGGCCGGCGCCACCTTCGGCGCGCCGGACCTCGAGGTGCTCGGTGACGTCCTGGCGATGCAGGTCGGCGAGGACGGTCCGCACGCCCGGGAGCGCTTCGACGAGGAGGAGCTCGCGGCGGTGCTCGGAGCCGCGCTGCCCGCGCCGGACGAGGAGGTGGCCCGGTGAGCGCCACCCCGGACCAGCCGGCCGGCGACCTGGCGGCCGACGTGGCCGACGCCCACGTGCTGGTCACGACCGGCGCGGGCGGGGTCGGCAAGACCACCACCGCCGCCGCGCTCGGGCTGGCCGGCGCCCGTGCCGGTCGCCGGACCCTCGTGCTCACGATCGACCCGGCCCGCCGGCTCGCGCAGGCCATGGACATCGAGCACCTCGACGACGAGCCTCGACGGGTCGACCTCGACGACGTCCCGGAGGACGCCGAACTCTGGGCGATGATGCTGGACATGCAGACGACCTTCGATCGCCTGATCGACCGACACGCCACCTCGCCCCAACGCGCCGCAGCGATCAAGGCCAACCGCATCTACCGGACCCTGTCGAGCAGCCTGTCCGGCACCCAGGAGTACATGGCGATGGAGCGGCTCCACGAACTCCACGACTCCGGGGAGTGGGACCTGCTGGTGGTCGACACCCCACCGACCCGGTCGGCCCTGGACTTCCTCGACGCCCCCAAGCGGATGACCACCTTCCTCGAGGGACGCCTGCTGCAACTCCTCCTGCGGCCCAGCGTGGCTGCCGGCAAGGGCCTGGGCAGGATGGTCGGCGCGGGTGCATCCGCCTTCATGCGCGTCGCCGGGCGGGTGACCGGCATGGACCTGCTGCAGGACCTCGGGGAGTTCTTCCGCAACTTCGAGGGCATGTACGCCGGCTTCAAGGAGCGTGCCGACCAGGTGCTCACCCTCCTCCAGGACCCCTCGTCGCGGTTCGTCGTCGTCGCGTCCCCCGAACCACCGCCACTGCGGGAGGCCCGCTTCTTCCTGGAACGGCTCGAACAGGAGGGGTTGCACGCGGCCGGGGTCGTGATCAACCGCATCCGCCCCGAGGTGCCCCAGGACCCCTCGGACGCATCGATCGCCCGGGTGGTCGCGGGCCAGCCCGATGACGCCGAGGGCGAGGCGCTCGCCGGCGCGTTGCGTCTGCTCGGCGACGTGCGCAACCTGGCAGCACGTCAGCGTCGCGACGTTGCCGCAGCCCTCTACGGTGTCACCGTCCCCGCACGGATCGACGTCCCGCTCCTGGGGCTGGACGTCCACGACCGGGCGGGGCTCGACGCCATCGCGACGACCTTGACCACCGGGAAGGCCCCATGACCAGCGACCACGATCCGTCCACGGGCGCACCGAGCGACGACGGGGACACCGACGACGAGGCACGCGGCGCGGCCGACGAGGGTGCCGACGAGCCGTCCGCCGACGAGGACCAGGGCGGTGCCGGGCCTCGGCACCCCTCCGACGAGTCCCACGCGCTGTCGCCGACGGTGGTGGGCGGCCCGCTCCCTCGACCCCCACGCCGCACGGGGGTGTTCCTCGACACCGACGACCTTCGCGAGCACGTCGGTGGGCTGCTGCGCACGATCCTCGGCGGCTACGAGGTGGACGCCTTCGGCAACTTCACCTTCACCCACGAGGGCACGCGTGCCTTCGTCACCGTCGGCCCCAGCCCGATCGGCCCGCAGGTCGGGGTGTTCTCGGTCACCAACCTCGACGTCGACCTGACCCCACCGCTGGCGACCTTCCTGCTCACCACCAACCACCGGCTGGGGTTCGGCGCCTTCAGCTACGACCCCGAGAACCGGGCGGTGTGGCTGCGCCACACCCTGCTCGGCACGACCCTCGACCTGCCGGAACTGCAGTCGGCGGTGGCCGCCGTCGCGACCACCGCGGCCGCGCTGGACGAGACGATCCGGGACCGGTTCGGTGGCCGGACCTTCCAGGAGGCGCCCGACGAGGTGCAGCGTCGGGTCGAGCCCCCTGACCCGTCGGGGGACCGCCACCGTCCCGGCGCCAGCGGCTACCTCTGACCCGCGTGGCCGCGTCCGCCGGGAGCCCGGCTGCAGCACCATCCACCCGGTGTTCTCGCCACCGGCCCGTCGGACGGTCCACCACCCGTGGGTGAGCCGCGCGAGTCGGTACGCTCGTGACGGTCCGGCGCCGCTCCGGTGCCCGCGGGTCACCCTCACCGGGGTGTCGTCCGCCTTCCCCCGTGTCCCGCCGCGTCCACCCCGCCCCCCGGAGGTTGCGATGAGCCCGACCATGGGCGAGCGCCCGGTCGCCGTGCGCGCCGCGGGACGCCTCGTCGCGGTGGTCGTCCGCATCGTGCTGATCGCGGTGATCGCCGGCGTGACCGGTCTGCTGCTGGGCGCCCTGTTCCTCCCGGCGGCCCTCGCCACCAACGACGTGCTCGCGGCCGTGCGCAACGACGTCCTGGACGTCCCGCCGATCGGAGAGGCCGACACCCCGCCGGAGAACTCCTTCATCTACGACGCCGACGGGCGCGTCCTCGCCGAGCTCACCTTCGAGGAGAACCGCAACCCGGTGACCCTCGACGAGGTCCCCCAGGTCGTGATCGACGCGGTGCTCGCGACCGAGGATGCGCACTTCTACGAGCACGAGGGCGTCAACCACCTCGCGATGATCCGGGCATTCATCACCAACCTGCGGGCCGGCACGATCGAGGTGGGCGCCTCCACGATCACCCAGCAGTACGTCAAGCTCGCGTTCCTGTCGCCGGAGCAGACCTACCAGCGCAAGATCGAGGAAGCCCTCTACGCGATGCAGCTCGAGGACCAGCTCAGCAAGGACGAGATCCTCGAGCGCTACCTCAACCGGGCGTACTTCGGTGCCGGCACCTACGGCATCGGGACCGCGGCGGAGCGCTACTTCTCCAAGGACCTGGGCGACCTCACGTTGGGTGAGGCGGCCACCCTCGCCGGGCTGCTGCGTGCCCCCGAGGCCAACAACCCGATCAACAGCCTGCAGAACGCCCAGGACCGCCGCGACATCGTGCTGCGGCAGATGGCGAACCACGGCTTCATCAGCTACGACCAGGCGTTCGCGGCGATCGACCAGCCGCTCGAGCCACGCATCTCCGAGCCGCCGCCGCCGGAGTACCCGTTCTGGACCCGCTGGGTGTCCCAGCTGCTCACCAACGAGTCGGTCGCCGCCGATCTCGGCACCCAGCTCGACGCGCTCGAGACGATGGGCGCTACCCGGGAGGAGCGCATCCGCCGGGTGTTCCAGAGCGGGCTGCGCATCCACACCACGATCGATCCCGAGCTGCAGGACCTCGCGCAGGAGACGCTGACCGAGTACCTCACCTACGAGGACGAGCCGGCCGAGGAGATCGCGCGCGAGCCCATGGGGGCGATCACTAGCGTCGAGCCCGGCTCCGGCGCGATCCGGGCGCTGGCGATCGGGCCGCACGGGTTCGGCTCCTGCGAGGAGGACGGCAGCTGGGTCGACGTGGACGAGGAGACCGGGCTGCTGTACTGCGACCGGACCGCCGTCAACCCGGCGGTCAAAGGCATGGGTGGCAGCGGGCGTCAGCCGGGGTCGGCCTTCAAGCCCTTCGTCGCGGCCGCGGCCCTCGAGGACGGCATCTCGGCCGGCTTGACCCTCGACGCCCGCGGCCCACAGGAGATCGAGGGGTGCCGGGACGGCGACGGGATGTGGACCGTGCGCAACGCGGGCGGGAACGACATCGTCAACATGTACGAGGCGATGGCCCGCTCCAGCAACGTCTACCACGCGCTGCTCGTCGCGCAGACCGGCCCGGAGAAGCTGGTGGACGTCTCGCAGCGGTTGGGGGTCAACCGCTCCGAGCTGGCACCCAACTGCAGCCTCGCGCTCGGCGCTGGCGACGTCACCCCGCTGGAGATGGCCACGGCCTACGCCACGCTGTTCAACCGGGGTGAGTACTGCCAACCCTTCCCGATCACCCGGATCGAGGACAACGAGGGCAACGTCCTCTGGGAGCACACGCCCGACTGCCGTCAGGTGATCGACGAGGAGATCGCCGACCGGGTCGTCGACCTGATGGCGGGCGTGGTCCAGCCCGGCGGGACCGCGGCCGTCGCGAACCTGGGCGAGTGGCCGACCCGCGGCAAGACCGGGACCACCGACAGCTACGTCGACGCGTGGTTCGTCGGCGGCGTCCGCCAGTTGGTCACCGCCTCGTGGGTCGGGTTCCAGAACGGTCCGCGCTACTACGAGACCGAGGAGCAGGCCGCCGAGGTCTGCGGCAGCCAACGGCTGCTGACCCGCTGCCCGGCGACCACCAGCTACCTCGAGAACGTCACGATCGGGGGGCAGTACTACGCCCGGGTGTTCGGGGGGACGATCCCCGCGCCGATGTGGGCGTCCTACATGCGCGAAGCGGTGCAGCGCTTCGAGCCCGAGGGCTTCCCGGACCCCGGTCCGATCCCGATGGGCCGCGTGCCCGACCTGCTGGAGGCCGAGTCGGTGGCCGAGGCCGAGGAGATCGCCCTCGAGGCCGGCTTCACCGTGCAGTTCGAGGAGGTGGAGGACTACCGCCCGGCGGGGACCTTCATCGCCCAGGACCCCGAGGCTGGCACCGAGCTGCCGCTCGGCAACATGATCACGGTCGAGGTGTCCGACGGCGAGGGGCCGCTGCCCGAGGTGCCCGACGTCGTCGGGCTCACCCTCGAGGAGGCCGCCGACGTGCTGTTCGAGCTCGGCTACCGCGTCGGGCGCCGGTACGTCGACGTCGAGGACGAGGACCTCGAGGACATCGTCGTCG
This sequence comes from Nitriliruptoraceae bacterium, assembly GCA_007120465.1. Lineage (GTDB taxonomy): Bacteria > Actinomycetota > Nitriliruptoria > Nitriliruptorales > Nitriliruptoraceae > CSSed11-175R1. The sequence continues at coordinate 5,484 of SKNO01000141.1, read as the reverse complement.
CCCAGGACCCCGAAGCCGGCACCGAGCTCGCCCCCGAGGACGACGAGATGATCGTCCTCGACGTCGGGCGGTACGTGGAGCCGGAAGAGGACGAGGACGAGGACGACGAGGACGACGAGGAGCCGCCCGAGGAGGGCGGCGGCCCGCCGGGGAACCCGCCCGAGCCACCACCGGGCAACAACCAGAGCCAGGACGACTAGGTGGGTCGCGCCACGAAGCTCCTGGCGGCGACCGCCACGGTCGGTGCCGCCTGCGTCGCCTACGGCACCCTGATCGAGCGACGCTGGTACCGCCTGCGCCGCATCGTGCTGCCCAAGAGCCTCCGACAGCGCGGCCGGCTGTCGGTGCTGCACGTCAGCGACGTGCACCTGATCCCGGGGCAGGACCACCGGGTCGCCTTCCTCGCCTCCCTGGCGGAGCTCGAGCACGACGTGGTGGTCGCCACCGGTGACCTGCTCGGCGCGCCCGACGCCGAGGAGTTCACCGCCGCCGCGCTGGCACCCCTGACCTCGGGCGGGCGGCCCGGACTGATCGTGCTCGGCAGCAACGACCTGTTCGGCCCGGTCCCCAAGACGCCGCTGGCCTACTTCACCCGACCCGAACGGCGCGTGCACGGCGTACCGCTGGACACCTCGAGGTTGCTAGACCGACTGGCCGAGCACGGCTACCTCACGCTGCGCAACGAGGCACGGGTGGTGGAGACCGCCGCCGGGCCGATCGGGGTGGGAGGCATCGACGACCCCCACCTGGACACGACGGTGATCCCGCCGATGGCGGCGGTGACCCCGGACGCCGACGGCGACCTCGTCACCAGCCTGGGGCTCGTGCACGCGCCGTACACCGCGGCGCTGGACGTGCTCGTCGCCGCCGGTCACGACGTGCTGCTGGCCGGGCACACCCACGGCGGACAGGTGCGCTTCCCGCCGATCGGCGCGCTGGTCGCCAACTGCGATCTGCCCCTGGACCAGATCCGGGGCGCCTCCCGCTACCGGGACCGCTGGCTGCACGTCTCGCCAGGACTCGGGCACTCCCGCTACGCGCCGTTCCGGTTCGCGTGCCGTCCCGAAGCCACCCTGCTGGAGCTGATCGGGTGACCGCAGGCGGCGGTTCGCGCCCGTGTGTGACCACGTGTACGCTCCGCCTCGCTCACCCTGCGGGGCAGCACACGCGCCCGACGACGGGCGACGGGATGTAGCGCAGCTTGGTTAGCGCGCCTCGTTCGGGACGAGGAGGTCGGCGGTTCGAATCCGCCCATCCCGACCACACGACGCGCGGCCACCGACGATCCGGGGCCGCGCGTCGCGCATCCGGACGGTGGACGCGCCGGTGTACGACGACGGGAGCGCGACGACGGGAGCGCGACACCATGGATCTGACCGAGTTCCAGCGCACGATCCGCGCGACCTACGGGCGGCAGGACGCCGAGCGCGGGGTCGACGGCACCTTCGGCTGGTTCATCGAGGAGGTCGGTGAGCTGTCCCGGGCGATCCGTCGCGAGGGACACGATCAGCGACTGGTCGAGTTCTCCGACGTCCTGGCGTGGCTGGTGACGCTGGCGGACCTGTGCGACGTCGACATGGCCGAGGCCGCCCGCCGCTACGCCGACGGCTGCCCGAAGTGCCACGCGGTGCCGTGCACCTGCGGGCTGCACGATCCGGGTCGCCCCTGACGGCGAGGACCCTGCCCACGGGGAGCCGCGGTCACTCGGCGGCGACGAGCTCCGCGAGCTGGACGGCGTTCAAGGCGGCGCCCTTCAGCAGGTTGTCCCCGACGACCCACAGGTTGAGGCTGTGGTCGTCGCCGAGGTCCTCACGGACCCGGCCGACGAACACCTCGTCCCGACCGGCTGACCCGAGCGGGGTGGGGTACGCCAGCGGTTCGTCCCCCTGACCGGTCCCGTCCTCGACCACGAGTCCCGGCGCGTCCTGGAGCACCTCGATCGCCACGTCCCGCGCCACCGGGCCGGCGAAGGTCAGCCGGGTGGCGATCGCGTGACCGACCACGACCGGGACGCGCACGCAGGTCGGCGAGACGCGCAGCGACGGCAGCGCGAGGATCTTGCGCGACTCGTTGAGCAGCTTCCACTCCTCGTCGGTGTAGCGCTCCTCGGTGAAGCTGCCGCAGTGCGCCAGCACGTTGAAGGCGAGGGCCTTGGAGAACACCTGGGCGTCGACGCTGCCCTCGGCCTGCGCACCGTGGGCCCGCAGGGTCTCCTCCCCCACGTCCACCAGCTTGGCGGCCTGGTCGAGCAGCTCGGTGATGCCGGACATGCCGGCCCCGCCGGCGGCCTGGTACGAGGAGGCGACCACCTCGGTGAGCCCGAAGGCGTCGTGCAGCGGCTTGACCGCGACCATCAGCACCATCGTGGTGCAGTTCGGGTTGGCGACGATGCCCTTGGGGCGGTCGGTGATCGCCTCGGGGTTGACCTCGCTGACCACGAGCGGGACCTGGTCGTCCATGCGCCACGCCGACGAGTTGTCGATCACCACGGCACCGGCGTCCACGGCGACGGGCGCCCACTCCCGTGAGCGCCCACCTCCGGCGGAGAACAGCGCCACGTCCACGCCCTCGAAGGCCGCCGCGCTGATCGGACGCACCTCCACCTCGCCGTCCTTCCACGGCAGCCGCGTGCCGGCGGAGCGTTCCGACGCGAGGTAGACGGGCTCCCCGTCGACGGGGAAGCCGCGCAGGTCGAGCTGGCGGCGCATCTCGGTGCCGACCGCACCGGTCGCCCCGACGATCGCGACCTTCGGCATGCTCGGGTCCTTCCCTGCGGGACCGGGCGGGCGGCGCCCAGCCGACGCGTCGGGGTCAGTGAACCTCTTCCGGCAACGGATCACCACCGAGACCGAAGGCCGCATGCACCGCCTGCACCGCGGTTTCGACCTGGTCCTTGGCGACGACCACCGAGACCCGGATCGTCGAGGTGGAGATCATCTCGATGTTGACCCCGGCGGCGGACAGCGCGCTGAACATCGTCGCCGCGACCCCCGGGTGGGTCTTCATCCCGGCGCCGACGAGCGAGACCTTGGCGATGTCCTCGTCGACGCTGAGGCCTTCGGCCCCGAGCTCCGCACACAGCGGCTCGAGCACCGCGCGCGCCCGGTCCGTCTCGCCACGGGGCAGGGTGAAGGAGATGTCCGTGCGCCCGTCCGCCGAGACGTTCTGCACGATCATGTCGATGTTGATGTTGTCGTCGGCCAGGGCCGTGAACAGGCGCGAGGCCACGCCGGGGCGGTCGGGGACCTGCTGGATCGTCAGCTTGGACTCGGAGGTGTCATGGGCGACACCCGAGATGATCGCGTCCTCCACGATGTCCTCCTGCGCGCAGACCCACGTCCCCTCGCCGTAGCTGAACGACGATCGGACGTGGATGCGCACGCCATGGTTGCGTCCGAACTCGACCGACCGGACCTGCAGCACCTTCGCGCCCTGCGCGGCCAGCTCGAGCATCTCCTCGTAGCTGACCTGGTCGAGCTTGTGCGCCGCGGGCACGATCCGCGGGTCCGCGCTGAACACGCCGTCGACATCGGTGTAGATCTCGCACACGTCGGCCTTGAGGGCCGCGGCGAGCGCCACCGCCGTGGTGTCGGATCCGCCACGGCCCAGCGTGGTGATGTCCTTGGTGTCCTGGCTCACGCCCTGGAAGCCGGCGACGATCACGACGTTGCCCTGATCGAGGGCCTCCTGCACGCGCCCCGGCGTGATGTCCACGATCCGGGCCTTGCCGTGGACCGCGTCGGTGATGATCCCCGCCTGCGAGCCGGTGAACGACTTGGCCGGCACCCCGCGGTGGTGCAGGGCCATGGCGAGCAGCGACATGGAGATGCGCTCCCCCGCGGTGAGCAGGATGTCGAGCTCGCGCTCCGGCGGGTGCTCGGAGATCCGCGACGCCATGGACACGAGGTCGTCGGTGGTCGACCCCATCGCGGAGACGACCACGACCACCTGGTCGCCGCTGCGGTGGGTCCGTGCGACGCGGTCGGCGACCCGCGCCATCCGGTCGACGTCGCCGACCGACGTGCCGCCGTACTTCTGGACCACGATGGCCACGGTGGGTGTTCGCCTCGTGCTGGGGACCGTCGGACGGCCGCGACCCGCGGGGCCGCGGCCGTCCGTGATGGTACGCGCACCGTCCCGCCCCTTCGGACACGCCGTGTTCCACCGTCCCGTGTCGCCGACCAGCCCGGGTCAGGACACCTCGCGGCGGCCGGCGAACGCGCGCCCCAGGGTCACCTCGTCGGCGTAGTCGAGGTCGCCGCCGACGGGCAGCCCGCTCGCCAGCCGCGTCACCCGCACCCCCAGCGGGGTCAACAGCCGCGACAGGTACGACGCGGTCGCCTCGCCCTCCACGTTCGGGTTCATCGCCAGGATCAGCTCCGCGATCGGTTCCTCCTCGAGGCGCCCCAGGAGCTCCTTCACGTGCAGCTGCTCCGGACCGATCCCGTCGATCGGGGAGATCGCACCGCCGAGGACGTGGTAGCGGCCCCGGAACTCCTGGGTGCGCTCGATCGCGATGACGTCGCGCGGCTCCTCGACGACGCACAGCACGGAGCCGTCGCGGCGCTCGTCGCGGCAGATCCGACACTGCTCGCCCTCGGCGATGTTCCAGCACCGGGTGCAGAAGCGGATCGTGGCCTTGACCCGGGTGATCGCGTCGGCGAGCCGCTGCGCATCTTCGGTCTCGGTCTGCAGCAGGTGGAAGGCGATCCGTTGCGCGCTCTTCGGCCCGACCCCGGGCAGCCGCCCGAGCTCGTCGATCAGGTCCTGCACGGCACCTTCGTACACGCGCGTGTGCCCTCGGGGCGGTGGGGGTCCGGTGGATCGCCGGAGCGTACCGCCGGGTGGCTCGCGAGCCGGTGCACGCGGGGGCGCTCGAACGTCAGCCGTCGCCGGAGGCGGGACGTTCGTCGACGAGTTCGGCGCCCAGCTCGTCGGCGAGCAGCCGGCCGACCTCCTCTGGGCCAGACTCGGCGGCACCGACGTGCTCCGCCTCGCGCACGTCGATCTCCTCGTCCGCCTCGTCCGACACGGTCGTGCCCGTCGACGGTGCTGCTTCCTCGGCCGGCGGCGCGGTGGGCCGCGCGTCCGGCGACGTCGAGGTGGCCGCGCTGCCGTCGTGGTCCACGGGGGTCCGGGCGTCGTCGGGGGTCACGCTGGGCGGCTGGGGACGGCGCCGGTCGTCCTCCCCCTCGACCACGATGTCGAGCCGCATCCGCAGCCCGCAGGTGCGCTGGATCGCCTGCTGCATCGCGGCGGCGTAGTCCCCGCCGCCTGCGTTGGCGGCGTGGAAGGAGGCGTAGCGACGCCCGTACCGCAGGGTCAGGATGCCCCGGCCGGCCCGGACGGGGGTGGCGGGCAGGAACACGGCGTGGTGGCGTCGCGAGCCCTCCCGGATCACCTCCAGGATCGCGTCCCACCGCTGGCGGATCAGGGCCAGTTCGTCGGCGGGAGCGTCCTGACCCGCGGGGGCGTCCTCCGCGG
>SKNO01000011.1 GCA_007120465.1 Nitriliruptoraceae bacterium | reverse complement strand
GGGCGTGGCGACGGCGGAGACACATGGCGCGGCGACGGCCGGCGCGAGGTTCTGTGCCCTGGCCGACGGCTCGTGCGTGGCGTACGCGACACGCGGCGAGGGCAGTGCGCTGGTGATGGTCCCGGGATGGCTGTGTCATCTGGAACACAGCTGGAGCCACCCTGCGGCCGCCAGCGCGCGCGAGAAGCTCGCGGCCGGGCACCGCTTCGTGTGGTACGACCGGCTCGGGTGCGGGCTGTCCGACCGCGACGGGTTCGACCTGTCGCTGGACAACGACGTGGAGCAGCTGACCGCGGTCCTCGACGCGCTCGACATCACGCGGGCCACCCTCGTCGGCTACTCGTTCGGGGTGCCCCCGGCGGCGGCCTTCGCGGCCCGGTTCCCCGACCGGGTCAACCGGCTGGTCCTGTACGCGGGCTTCGCCCGCGGCACCGCCATGATGCCGCGCGAGAGCCTGGAGGCGAGCACGCAGCTGATCCGCGCCGACTGGGACATGGCGGTGCGGCTGCTGGCCACCCACATGCTGCCCAACGCGAGTTCCCAGGACCTGCAGTGGTTCGGCCGGTTCCAGCAGGTCGCCGCCGAACCGGAGATGGCGGCGCGGCTCCTCGAGTACACGTGGACGATGGACGTGCGCGCCGAGCTGGCGGCCATCGCGGCGCCGACGCTGGTCCTGCACAACCGCGACGACCAGGTCATCCCGGCCACGGCCGGGGAGGAGCTCGCCGCGTCGATCCCCGGTGCGCAGCTGCAGCTGCTCGCGGGCAACGAGCACGATCCCTTCATCCGGGACTCTGGGTCGGTCGTCGGCATGATCCTCGACTTCGTGGACGGACGCCCCGTCGTCCCACCGACGGCGCCCAGCGCGACCGGACCGGCGCTGACCACCCGAGAGCGTGAGGTGCTCCGGCTCATCGCCTCGGGGGCCACGAACGACCGGATCGCATCGACGCTCGGGATCGCGGTCAAGACCGTCGAACGCCACGTCACCAACACCTACCGCAAGCTCGGTGCCGGCGGCCGCGCCGACGCGACGCGGGCCGCGGTGGCGATGGAGCTGGTCCCGCCGGGATCGCTGCCCTGACGGCCTGGACCGCGGGTTCTCCCTCGGTCCGGTGCGGGGACTCCCCGATCGCCGGCCACACGACCGCCGCGTAGCGTCGACGTCGACCTGGTCCGTGGCGGAAGACGTCCCGAGGCGACGGACCGCGACCGCTCGGCGGAGGAGGAGCCTCCAGATGCGGACACCCACCGCCCCCGACCACCTGCGCGGACAACGACCCCTGCTGCTCGCCGGGCTCGCGGCACCGGTGGTCCTCGTCGCGGGCGTCGTGATCGCCGGGTTCACGTGGCCGAGCTACCGCCACCGGACGCAGAACATCAGCGACCTCGGCGGCACGACGGCGCCAGCCGCGATCGTGCAGAACGCCACCTTCGTCCTTTTCGGCGTGCTCGTGGTCGCGTTCGCCGTCGGTCTGCGCCGCAGCCACCTCGGCCGCTCCGCGACCAGTGGTCCGCTGCTCGTCGGTGCGTTCGGGTTCATGGCGGTGATCCAGGGGTTCACGCCGTGCACACCCGGCTGCGCCGAGGCAACGCTCATGGACCTGGTCCACGTGCTGGCGGCGGTGACCGGCTTCCTCGTCGTCACGGCGGCGATGCTGCTCCTCTGGCGCGCGGAACGGACGGCGGACGTGCCGGCGACCCAGAGGGCCTACTCCGCGTGGATCGGCGTCGGCGCCCTCGGCCTCCTCATCGCGTGGTTCGCCGCCGGAGCCGTGGATCCCGACCGGTGGCACGCCGGGGTCCACCAGCGGCTGCTGGTCGCCGCGATCCTGATCTGGCTGGGTGTCACGGCCGCGAGGCTGCTCCGATCGACCGACGCCTGATCCGATCACCCGACGAACACGCAGAAGGTGTGGCCGGCCGGATCGGTGTACACGCGCAGGGGCTCGTCGGGGTCGTCCGAGCGGTCGAACCGCAGCGCTCCTCCCAGCGTCAGCACGCGCTGGTGGACCGCGTCCAGCTCGGCGACGCTGTCGACGAGCAGGTCCAGGTGCAACTGCTGCGGCACCGCGTGATCCGGCCAGGTGGTCGGCTCGAGGGACGGGACCTGCTGGAACGCCAGGCGTGGCGTCCCGTCGGGCTCGAACAGGTTGAGCCAGTCGCGCCCCGCGCGGTCGTCGACCCCGGTGGGCGGCGGCTCGTGGCCCGGCCGGTACACCAGGCCCAGCAGCTGTCGCCAGAACTCGGCCGTCGCCCGCGCATCGGTGGTGTCGATCACGACCTGGCACAGCCGGGGTCTGGCAGGGTCCGCGGTCATCGCGTCCTCCTCTCGGTCGGTGCCGAGACCGTCTCCCCGAGCGGCCGGTGGTCACCATCCCCGTTCCCGAGCGGGGTGGCAAGCACGGCGCGCGCCGCCGGTCCGGCCGATCGCTGCTGGCATCCTCCGTCGTGGCCCCCGTACCGTCGTCCGCGACCGGGACGGCGACGACGCTCGAGCAGCCATGAGGTACGAGTACGACTTCCGGATCGCAGGTCGCTCCGTCGGGTCCTACGTGCTCGAGGACGACGGCTTCGAGCTCCGGCAGCGGGTCGACTTCCAGGTCCCCGATGGTGAGCGGTACCGCAACGACCACGTCGTCCGCTACCGGCAGGGGCGACCTGTGGCCTACCGCGTCGTGCGAGCCTTCGACCTGCTCGACGGGTACGTCGTCCGTATCGACTGGGGTGACGCTCTCTCCGTGCTCCGGTCACCGATGGAGGAGTAGCGACGCCGGGTGTTCCCGGCTGCGGATCGAGGACCGTCTCGAGGGCGAGATCGACGCCCCCGACGCGCACCTGCCCGATCATCCCGCTCGCGACGTCCCCGTGGAGTCCCAACGCCTCAGGACGGCGCGCGCCCGGGAGGTCAGCCTCCCGGGCGCGGCGAACCACCCCTTGCGATCAGCGGACGTCGAAGCGGTCGAGGTTCATGACCTTGTCCCACGCGGCCACGAAGTCCTGGACGAACCGCTCCTCCGCGTCGTCGGCGCCGTACACCTCGCAGATCGCCCGCAGCTGGGAGTTCGACCCGAAGACGAGGTCGACCCGGGTGCCGGTCCACTTCACCTCACCGGTCCGGCGGTCGCGGACCTCGAACTCCTCCTCGCCCTCGCCGACCGGGACCCAGTCGTTGCCCATGTCGAGCAGGTTGACGAAGAAGTCGTTGGTCAGCGTCTCGGGCCGGTCGGTGAACACGCCGTGCTTGGCGTCCCCGGCGTTGGCGTCGAGGACGCGCATGCCACCGACGAGCACCGACAACTCCGGCGCGGACAGCGTGAGCATGTGCGCCCGGTCGAGCAGCAGGTGCTCGGCCGGGACCTGCCCGCCCTTCTGCAGGTAGTTGCGGAACCCGTCCGCCCTCGGCTCGAGGTAGCCGACCGAGTCGACGTCGGTCTGCTCCTGGGTCGCGTCGGTGCGACCGGGCGTGAAGGGCACCTGGACGTCGTGGCCGGCAGCCTTGGCGGCGGCCTCGACCGCAGCGCAGCCACCCAGCACGATCAGGTCGGCGAGCGAGACCCGCTTGTTCCCGGACTGCTGCCCGTTGAACCCCTGCTGGATCTCCTCGAGCTTCGCGATCACCGTGGACACGCCGGAACGCACGTTGACGTCCCACTCGGTCTGCGGCGACAGGCGGATGCGCGCGCCGTTGGCGCCACCACGCTTGTCGGTGTCACGGTAGGTCGATGCCGACGCCCAGGCGGTCTTGACCAGCTGCGGGATCGACAGCCCGGCGTCGAGGATGGTTGCCTTCAGCGACGCGATGTCCGCGTCGTCGATCAGGTCGTGGTCGACCGCCGGCACCGGGTCCTGCCAGACCAGCTCCTCGTCGGGCACGAGCGGGCCGAGGTAGCGGCTGACCGGCCCCATGTCACGGTGCAGCAGCTTGTACCACGCCCGGGAGAAGGCGTCGGCGAGCTCGTCGGGGTTCTGGTGGAACCGCTCGGAGATCTCCCGGTACGCCGGATCCTGGATCATCGAGAGGTCCGTCGTCAGCATCATCGGCGGGACCTTCGTGGCCGGGTCGTGCGCCATCGGCACGAGGTCCGCATCCTCGACGTTCTTGGGGGTCCACTGCTTCTTCCCGGCGGGGCTCTCGGTCAGCTCCCACTCGTACTTGAACAGGATGTCGAAGTAGCCGCTGTCCCACCGGATCGGGTTGGGGGTCCAGGCGCCCTCGAGGCCGCTCGTGGTCGTGTCGTCGCCCTTGCCGGTGCCGTGGTCGCTCCTCCAGCCAAGGCCCTGCTCCTGCAGCGGGGCGGCCTCGGGCTCGCGTGCGAGGTGGGACTCGGGCGCGGCACCGTGGACCTTGCCGAAGGTGTGGCCACCGGCGATGAGCGCGACCGTCTCCTCGTCGTTCATCGCCATGCGGCCGAACGTCTCGCGGATGTCGTGGGCCGCGGCGATGGGGTCCGGGTTGCCGTTGGGACCCTCCGGGTTGACGTAGATCAGGCCCATCTGGACGTTGGCGAGGGGGTTGTCGAGCTCACGCTCGCCGCTGTAGCGCTCGTCGCCGAGCCACT
>SKNO01000020.1 GCA_007120465.1 Nitriliruptoraceae bacterium | reverse complement strand
GGTCACCGAGACCGACGACCTCAACGCCGACGCCACCAGCTGGGCCATCACCGGCGACCTCACCGACGCCGGCACCGGCACCGCCACCGGCGACCCCGGCTTCGACGTCGACGAGGACGAGTCCGTCACCGTCACCTTCACCAACACCTTCGACGCCCCACCACCACCGCCGCCCGGCACGCCCGAGATCTCGCTCGAGAAGACCGCCGTAGCCGTGGACGGGGAGGAGCTGATCCCCGGTGAGCTGGTGGACCTCGACGGCACCAAGACCTACCTGATCACCGACGAGATCGCCGACGAGGTGCACACGATCACCTACGAGTTCCTCGTCACAAACACCGGTGACGTCACGCTCTTCAACGTGGAGCTCGATGACCCGCTGCTCGGCGGGCCGATCGAGTTGGACGAGACCACCCTCGCTCCCGGAGCATCGACCACGGCGACGGCGACCTACGACCTGACCGAGGCCGACATCACCGCGATCTTCCTGCCGAACACCGCCACGGTCACCGGTTGGGACGAGGAGGAGGCGCAGGTCTCCGACAGCGACGACGAGGTCATCACGATCACCGAGGTCGCCGCTGAGGTCCTCCAGCCCGGCATCAGCATCGTCAAGCAGGCGGTGGACGGCGTCGAGGCCGACGACGAGGGCAACCTCATCGTCACGATCGAGGGCGAGGACGGCTCGGCGACCGTGACCTACAGCTACCTCGTCACCAACACCGGCGACGACGACCTGACCGACCTCGAGCTCGTCGACGACAAGATCGGTGACCTCACCGACGCGTTGACCGCCGCGCTCGAGGACGCCTTCGGCAGCGCCATCCTGCCGGTCGACGGCTCGGTGACCGTCACGGCCGACCACGAGGTGACCGCCGACGACTTCGACGGCATCACGCTCACCAACGTGGCCGACGTGCTCGGCACCGGCGTCGACAGCGGCGAGGTGGTCGACGACGCCGACGCGGAGACGGTGACCCTCGTCGAGGTGCTCGACGAGACCCTCCCGGAGACCGGCCTGAACAGCGCTGGCCTGACGGGCCTGGGGCTGCTCCTGACCGCGATGGGTGCGGCGGCGCTGCTGTTCACCCGACGCGAGGAGGGTGCGCCGGCGCGCTGATCCCTGACGATCCCGACCCGACGGCCCGGTCCTCGTGACCGGGCCGTCGGCCTGTTCGCGACGGCACGGCCACCCACAGATCAGGGGGAACGTCGCTCCGGGAACCCTCCCGTGCCGACCACCTCGACGACCGCGTCGGCGAGCCGGCGCGCGAACACGGGCGTGAACCCGTCCTCGGCATGACCGAACCCGGTCGGCTCGTGCCACACCACCGTCGGGCCACCGGCGCCCGCCGCGAGTCGGTCGGCGTCCTCCGGAGGGAAGTACCCGTCGTCGTCGCCGTGCACCACCAGCAGCGGCACGGTGACCGACCGCACCATCACCTCCGGGTGCGGCGGGTCGCCCCACGCCTGCGGTCCCGCCAGCGCGATCCCGAACCCGGTGCGCAGCGCCGCGCGCTTGAGGGGGCTCGTCCACACCCCGTGCAGCTGGGCGAGGGGGCGGCTCGCGGGGGGTGAGCGGAACACCGCCGGGGCGGAGATCGCGATCACCGCCTCGGCCGGCAGCCCCTTCGACACGGCGTGCAGCACGGCCGTCGCGCCCATCGACGCGCCGACCACGACGATCCGGTCGTGGCCCACCTGCCGGAGCCATCCCGCGGCTGCCTCGACGTCGAGGGCCTCCCGATCCCCCAGCGTGCACCGTCCGCCCGACCCGCCGTGCCCGCGCAGGTCGAGCGTGAGGACCGGCAGGTGGTGCGCGATCGCGGCGGCGAGCCGGGCGTAGGCCGGCTTGTAACGGTTCGCGGCGAACCCGTGGGCGAGCAGGACCGCGACGCCGTCGGTGGCGGCCGCATCGGCCACGCCGTCCGCGCGGCGGCTCGGCGCCCTGAGGTACGAGCCGCGCAGGGGCACGCCGTCCGCGGTGCGCAGCCGCGCGACCAGCTCCGGATGGTGGACGTGCCGGATCGCTCCGCGTACCTCGAGGTAGCGGCGCAGGGGGCTGCGGTGACGGGGCACGGCGGCTCCGGGTCGCAGGGGACGGGGCTGGTGGGTTGGACGCGGACGGTAGGGCTCTGGCATCCTTGCCGCGAACGCCCCGGCAACGGCGCCGGCCGTCGAGCGGCCCGTCGTACGCACGGGGCGTCCGTCGTGAGGTGGCCCGTCGCGGCCGTGACCGGCCCTACCTTGGTGTTCCTGGTCGTGGTTGGCCGGCGCCATGGGCGCCCCGAGGACGAGGGAACGACGGTGCACCTGCTGGTGCTCACCGACCGCCCCGGTGGGGGCAAGTCGCTGCTGCCTGCCCTCGAGTACCTCGACCACTCGCTGCAGGACGCGCCGCTCGAGGCGAGCTCGCTGCTGGGGCTCTCCGGCTGCGATGTCGTGCTCGTGGACGCGACCGCAGACCTGCGATTGGCGGCCGGCGCCGCGAGGTCCGCCGCCCTGCACGAGATCGACCGGCCCGTCGTCGTCGTGATGCCGGAGGGCGGGCTCGCGGCCCTGAAGGTCAGCTGGGGCTTCGACGACTGGCTGCTGCCCCAGGCATCCCCGGCGGAGCTCGAGACCCGGCTGCGGCTCGCGTGCGACCGTGCCGCCCAGCAGCGCCCGCAGCGGGCCGCCAACGTCGGCGACCTGATCGTGGACGAGGACAGCTACCAGGTGCGCCTGCGCGGACAGCCCCTCGACCTCACCTTCAAGGAGTTCGAACTGCTGAAGACGCTGGCGAACGCCCCGAACCGGGTGTTCACCCGCGACCTGCTGCTCCAGGAGGTGTGGGGCTACGACTACTTCGGCGGGTCACGCACCGTCGACGTGCACATCCGGCGGCTGCGCGCCAAGCTCGGACCCGAGTACGAGGCGATGATCCACACGGTGCGCGGTGTGGGCTACAAGCTCGTGCCACCCGGTCGTCGCGAGCGCGAGGCGACAGGGACGGACGCCACCGGCACCGACCCGATGGGGGCCGACGTGGCGGGCGAGGACGCTTGACCGTCCGCTTCCCCTCGTGCAGACCCCTCCGGGCGGCGCTCGCCCGTGGAGGTTCCCTTCCGGCCGCGCCCTCCGGTGGACGCCTCCTTCGGGCATGGCGTTCACCTACGCAGGTCCGACTCCAGCGCGACGTCCTCCCAGCGCGTGGCGAACCCGCGGCTCTCGTACAGCGCGACCGCCCGCTCGTTGGCGCGGTCGACCCACAGCAGCACCTCGTGGCACCCGACGGCACGCAGGTGCGCGAGCCCGGCCGCGAGCAGCAGCGCGCCGAGGTGGCGTCCCTGCCCGTCCGGGTGGATCGCGAGGTTGTAGACCTCGCCCACGCCGCCACCACGTCGCTTGAGCCAGTGCAGGCCGAGGACGCGACCGGTGTGCCTGCGGTCGTCCGCCACCTCGGCGAGCAGGAGGTCCTCGGCGCGGAACCACGGCAGCTCCCGGCGTGCCGCGAAGCGCTCGTGGGTCCACCCGCCGTCGCCGGTGCCCTCGTAGGCCAGCGCCAGGATCTCGACCACCGCGTCGTCGTCACGGTCGGGCACGTAGCCGCGCACGGTGGCCCCTGCGACCTCGGGGACCTCGATCGGCTCGTCGAGGCTGCGACCCAGGATCGCCAGGCGCCGGGCCACCTCGAAGCCGTCCTGCTCCAGGTCGTCGAGGTGGTCCGCGGCGACGTGGCGCATCCACACCTCCACGCGACCGATGCCGGCGGCGGCCGCGGGTCGACGCAGGGCGCGCAACGCGGCTGACCGGATGCGGGCCGGGGCGACGCCAGCGGCATCGGTGTCCACCGCGACGTCGCCGGTGGCGTCGCCCTCCACCTCGCTCGGCAGCACCACCGCGCCGTACCCGACGACGTCGCCGTCCTCCCGCACGACGGCGAGCGGTGTCCAGCGCTCCGGTTGCTCCCCTGACAGGGCCCGGTTGAGCCGGTCACGCTCGGTCTCATCGACCAGCGGCACACCGGCGCGAGCCTCGGCCCGATCGAGCCACGCCTCGGCGTCGGCGAGCACCGCCGCGGAGTCCAGCTCGCGGGCGCGCAGGGCCGGCGGATCGGAGGATGGCGAAGGGTTCGTGGTGCGGGACATCGAGGCTGCCTCAGGGTCAGACGGGTGTCGGGGAGAGGGTCGGGTGTGGGTCGAACTGGGCGTGGGGAAGGAGGGCGGCCGGGTGGTCACGCGGTTGACCGTGCCGGACGGTGCGAGGTCCGTCATGGGCACGGTAGACCGTGCCGCACGCCGGTTGGCGGCCGTGCGGACCGCGCGTTATCCTGCGCCCGCGCTGCCTTCCGTGGGCGCTCTGCCTCGGGCCGCTAGCTCAACTGGCAGAGCATCGGACTTTTAATCCGCTGGTTGCAGGTTCGAGTCCTGCGCGGCCCACGGTGCGGCGGCCGGTTCGTCGCAGCACCCTGCACGATGCTGCACGGACCCGCACGAACGACACGAGGACCTGTGGAGCAGCTTGGAGTGCTCGCCACCCTGTCAAGGTGGAGGTCGCGGGTTCAAATCCCGTCAGGTCCGCTCGCTTCCGCGGAAGCACCCGTGCCCGGCCTT